>NZ_LT629770.1:0-322928 GCF_900105335.1 Microbacterium paraoxydans
GGGGAGCCGTCCTCTCTCCCCGACCCGAAGTGCCCGATTTCTACCAGGGGTGACCGGATGCCGAAGAAGGCTGACCGTCCTCACAGGGCCGCGCTGACGCGGATGCTGAGGGTTACGGGGCTCGCGAACGTGCCCGAGGAAGCACCCCTCGTCGAGCTGCTGCGCACGCTGGCCGACGAATTGGACCGCGGTGGTGGCTCTCGGCCGCGGATCGAGTACCGGGCGGCGCTGAAGGACGCGCGGATGGTGCTGAACACGACGGCGCGCGGGAAGCCGAAGGGCTCGCCTGACGTGCCGGAGCCGACGAAGGCGGCGAAGCCCGGTGAGGGCGAGTCGGAGGCCCTCACGGACGAGGAGATCGACGAGCCCACGTCGCTGGCGAAGTTCAAGGCGGAGCGGGGCATCGGCTGACCGCTCGAGGTGGGGGTGAGCGGTGACGGCGAAGCTGTTCGGGCGGACTGAGCCGCGTCTGTGGACGAAGCCGCTGCGGGAACTGACCCCGGAGACGTCGCGCGGGTTCGAGGTGATCGAGTTCGCGCTGACGATCCTCGGGGTGACGCTCTACCCGTGGCAGAAGTGGCTCCTGATCCACGCTCTCGAGCTGCGCCCTGACGGCACATACCGCTTCAAGCGGGTCATCGTGCTCGTCGCCCGGCAGCAGGGGAAGACGATGCTCGCGTCGGTGCTCGCCGCGTGGTGGCTTTTCGTCGACTCGGGCCGGAACAAGGAGCAGGTCCCGCCGCTGAAGTTCAAGGTCGTGGGTGTCGCGCAGAACCTCGACATCGCTAAGGAGCCGTGGGCGGCGGTCAAGTCCTGGTGTGACCCGGATCCGGAGACGGAGGAGGAGGCCGAACTCGCGATCGACGCGCTGCAGGCCGCCACGGCGAAGGTTCGCGACGCGAACGGGTCGATTGCGATCACGGCGCGCTCCCGGGCGCACTACGAGATCCGGGCAGCGAAGAACGCCCGAGGCAAGCCCGCCGCGCGCGTCCTGATGGACGAGATGCGTGAGCAGCGCGACTGGGTCGCGTGGAATGCCGTCTCGCAGACCCTCAAGTCGTTCTGGTCCGGACAGCTCTGGGGCATCTCGAATGCGGGCGCGTCCGACGCGGTCGTGCTCCGCACCCAGCGCGACGCGGGCCTTGCGGACATCGCCGATTGGGACGCCTACGTCGGCGCTGGGCTCACCTCGGCCGAGGAGTACGCGAACACCCACGACACGTCGCTCGGGATCTTCGAGTGGTCCGCGCCCGACGGGTGCGCGAAGGACGACATCGACGGCATCCTGCAGGCGAACCCGTCGATCGGGTACGGCGCGATGACCGTGCAGGACGCTCTCTCCGACATTCGGTCGATGACCGACGCCGGCTACCGCACTGAGGTGCTGTGCCAGTGGGTGACGGTGCGCGTCGATTCGTTCATCAACGTGAAGGACTTCCAGGCGCTCTACGTCCCGCCCGCCGACGTGAAGATCACGAAGGGCGAGCGGACCGTGTGGGCCATCGATACCTCGAAGCGGTCGAACGACTCGGGCGTGACGACGTGGATCGGCGCGGCGACGCGCACGAAGTCCGGGAAGCCGTTCGCGACGGTGCGACACCGTCGGACCGGCATCGTCTGGGCACCGGACTACATCACGAAGCTCGCCGACGAGTCCGGTTTCCGGGAGGTCGTGGTCGTCGGACGGGGCGCGCCGGCCGCTGAGCTCGTGGAGGAGCTGCAGAAGCCCGAGCGAAACCTCACCGTGCACGTCCTCGACGGCGGCCAGTTCGCCGCGGCGACGGGCCAGATGAGCGACGCGGTCCGCGACAAGGACATCGTGCTCGTCGAGCAGCCGGACATCACGCTCGCCGTCGAGGGCGGCGTGACGAAGGAGTACGCCGAGAACGACGCCTGGTCGCGCTCGAAGTCCCTGCCGGTCGACATCTCGGGCCTGATCGCGATGTCTGAGGCGCTCTACGGGCTCGTGAACCTCGAGCCCGAGATCGTCCCCGACCCACCCAAGCCGCCGGCCGCCGAATCGGTGAGTCGCGCTGACATCGCGCCCGACGAGATGAACCTCGCGACGGTCGCATTCTGAGAGGAGGCCCCCGGTGGCAGACGAGATCGGCTACGTCAAGGACGGAGCGCTGCGCGGATGGTCGTCTCTCGCCGACGAGGCGCACGAGAAGAACATCGACCTGCAGTGGCCGCACTCGCTCGAGGTCTACGACCAGATGCGCCGCGAGGACGCTCAGGTCGGCTCCGTAGTCCGGGCGGTCACGCTGCCCATCCGCTCGACGCGGTGGGAGATCGACCCGGCGGGGGCCCGCGACGAGGTCGTGAAGCTCGTCGCGCAGGATCTCGGCCTTCCCGTGAAGGGGCAGGAGGAGCCGGAGCGCCCGAAGCGGGAGCGCGGTCGGTTCTCGTGGGACGAGTTCCTCCGCCTGGCGCTCCTCGAACTCGTGTTCGGCCACTCGGTGTTCGAGCAGGTGTACCGGATCGAGGACGGGCGCGCGCGTCTCGGGAAGCTCGCCTGGCGGCCCCCGCGGACCATCAGCAAGTTCGAGGTCGCGAAGGACGGCGGACTCATCGCCGTCCACCAGCACGGCGTGTTCGGATCGACGACGGTGAAGATCCCGGTCGATCGACTCGTGGTGTTCGTGAACGAGCGCGAGGGCGCGAACTGGATCGGCCAGTCGCTCCTCCGGCAGGCCTACAAGAACTGGCTCCTAAAGGACCGCCTGCTGCGCATCCAGGCACTCGTCGGCGAACGCAACGGACTCGGTGTGCCGGTGGTCACCGGCGCGGAGCTCCCCGAGAGCATCTCGAAGGACACCGCGAAGGCCGAGGAGTGGCTGAAGGCGCAGAAGGACGAGGGCCTCAAGCTCGCGACGGACTTCCGTGCCGGTGAGGCGGCGGGCGCGTTCGTCCCTCATGGCGGCAGCGTCGAGCTGAAGGGCGTGACGGGCAAGCTCCCCGACATCGACGGCCCCATCCGGTATCACGACGAGCAGATCGCGCACGCCGTGCTCGCTCACCTGCTCACGCTGGGCGGCGACAAGTCGACCGGGTCCTACGCGCTCGGCGACACCTTCGCAGACGTGCTGACCGGCTCGCTCAACGCGGTGATGAAGCACCTCGCCGACGTGACGAACCAGCACGTCGTCGAGGACCTCGTCGACCAGAACTGGGGGCCGGAGGAGCCCGCGCCGCGGATCGTTCCCGTTCCGCTGGGCAAGGACGCGCCACTGACCGCGGAAGCGATCCGAGCGCTCATCGACTGCGGGGCGTTCACGGCCGACGCCGAGCTCGAGAAGTACCTCCGGGCGCGTTACGGGCTCCCGGCGCACGACCCCGACACCGCGCGAAAGCGCACCACCACCACGCAGAGCGCCGCGGGCGAGCCTGCGCCAACAGAGGAGGCAGCATGACCGACCAGCGCAGCGCGCGAAACCGGTTCTGGGGCAAGCTCACCCCGCCGAAGTCGAAGACCGAGTTCTTCGACGCGATCACGATGCCGTCCGCGGGAGGCGAGGGCACTGTCGCGACCATCCGCATGTACGGTCCGATCGACTCGTGGGGCGGGTTCTGGGGCATCTCGACGAAGGATGTCGCCGAGGTACTCGACGGGCTCCCCGACTCGGTCACGCAGATCATCCTCCGGATCAACTCGCCCGGCGGTGAGGTGTTCGAGGGCGTCTCGATCCTGAACATGCTCCGCGCTCACGACGCCAAGGTCACCGCAGTCGTCGACGGCCTCGCAGCGTCGGCCGCTTCGGTGATCGCGGCCGGGTGCGACGAGACGGTCATGTCGCCTGCCTCGCAGATGATGATCCACTCGCCGTCGACGATCGTCTGGGGCAACGCCGCGGACATGCGGAAGGTCGCAGAGGTGCTCGACACGATCGAGGAGTCGATCATCTCGATCTACCGGGACAAGGCGGGCGAGTCCGCATGGGGCGAGCTCCTCGCCAACGAAACCTGGTACACCGCCGAGGCCGCCGTCGAGGCAGGCCTGGCCGATCGCGTCGCCGTCGTGAAGGACGCCGGAGAGACGGCGACTGCCGGCACGGATGACGACGGCACCGACCAGCTCGAGGGCGACGACGTCGAGGACATGTACCAGTCCGCGCGCGCCCATCTGGGCCTGCACCCCATCGGCGCTTCGGCGCCCCACAAACTCCCGAGCTCGTCCGAGCCGGGGAATCCCAAGGAACAGAAGGAGGCGCTCAACATGAGCGACGCTTTCCTGGCTGCGGTTCGTGATCGGCTCGGCGTGACCGATGCCAACGCGTCGGAGGAGACGGTCCTGTCCGCTCTCTCCGAGGCGCTCAACGAGTCGGCCGACACCAACACGCCCACCTCGGCGGCCACGGTCGCCCCGACGATCCCCGCCGGCACGCAGCTCATCGAGAACTCGATTCTCGACTCGCTCCGCGCCGACGCCGCCGCTGGCCGCGAGGCCCGCGAGCAGCAGATCAAGGACCGCCGCGACGGGATCATCGCGAACGCCCTGCAGGAGGGTCGCATCACGGCGGCCTCGGCGGAGCACTTCCGCACCATGCTCGACTCCGACGAGGACGGCACCGCGAAGGTGCTCGCCTCGATGGCGAAGAACAGCGTTCCGGTCGCGGAGATCGGACACGCCGCCGGCGAGGTGTCGGCGGAGGACGCGCTCATGGCCCGTGCGGGCTGGGGCGACGACGACGAGGAGGCCTGACCATGGCTGACCACATCCACCTGTTCAAGCCGGGCGCATCGGTGACCTTCACGGCATCGGCGGACGTCATCGGCGGTCGCCTCGTCGAGGTCACCGGCGCCCGCACGGTCGCGAACGCCGCGGCCGACAGCGTCAAGACCGTCGGCGCGGCGGCTCAGGACACGAAGTCCGGCGAGGACGTGCTCGTGCTGCGTGGCGGGGTCCAGAACCTCGTCGCGTCCGCGGCGATCGTCGCCGGAGCCCGCGTGAAGCCCGCGGCGGCCGGGAAGGTCGTCACGGTCGGCGCTGGCGAGCGGGGCATCGGCCTCGCACTCACGGCGGCCGGTGCGGCCGACGCCCTGCTCCAGGTCGCACTGGACTGAGAGGAAGAACAGACATGGGAAACTCCCTGACGTACCCGGTGCCCTCGATCGACAGCACCGGCAGCCTCACCGCTGAGCAGATCCACGAGCTGCTCCGTTCGCGCACCGCGGTCGCTCGTCGCGTCCGCACCCTCGCGGACAAGCGGTTCATCTCGGACGCGCTCCTCAAGGGCCGTTTCCAGGCGGTCGGCGGGACCGTGCTCTACGAGAACGGTGACCCGCTGTTCGCCCCGGACGACCCCGAGGCGATCGCCCCCGGCGGCGAGTACCCGCGTTCGCAGGTCACCGCAGGCGACCTCGCAGCCGCGAAGGTCGACAAGTGGGGCCGCGACGTGCCGGTCACCGACGAGTCGATCAAGCGCCGCGGCATCGACGTCGTGAACCGTGGCCTCGGCCAGCTCGTGAACCGCATGGTCAAGTTCGTCGACTCGGCGGCGCTCGGCGTCATCGCGTCGAAGATCACCCAGACCAGCGCGGCGACGGCGAACTGGACGACGGCGAAGGCCATCGTCGCTTCGGTCGAGAAGGCGAAGGCAGAGGCCGAGGAGGCGGGCGAGGGGCACACCCTCGACACCATCGTCCTCAAGCCGACGCACTACGCGACCGTGATGTCGCTGTTCCTCGAGGCGGGCTTCCTGCCGCGCGAGGGGTCGAACCCGCTCATCAACGGCACGTGGCCGCAGGTCCTCGACCTGACGTGGCTCCGGTCGCCGTACACGCCGACGACGGCCCCGCTGCTCGTCGACTCGGACGAGCTCGGCGGCATGGCCGACGAGGACCTCGGCGGCCCGGGCTACAGCAACGCGCTGCCGGGCATCGAGGTCAAGTCGATCCGCGAGGACAAGATCGACGGCTACCTCCTCCGCTCGCGTCGCGTCACCGTGCCCGTCGTCACCGACGCCACGGCCGGCGTGACCATCACGGGAACGGGGCTGAGCTGATGGCTGAGGCCAAGAAGTACGCGCACCGTGTGACGGCCACGATGATCGTCGCGAAGGTGCCGGGCGCGCAGGGCGGCGAGGTCTACCTCCGTCAGGGTCGCGTCCTGCCGGCGTCGGTCACGGCCGACGAGGTCAAGCGGCTCAGCACGCTCGGACTGATCGAGAAGTTCGAGATCGACACCGCTGACGGCGAGTCCGCCGACAGCTCGAGCAAGTAGCGAGACAGGGGGCGATGGATATGACCATCACACACGCCGACATCGGCGGCGACGAGAACACGGCTCGACGGGTTCTCGTGCTGGCACGGTCCATCGCCCCCTGCATCGACGCGTTCCCTGACGACTCGGAGCAGAAGCTCGACGCGATCGCGGTGCTCAGCGCCGTCGTCGCCGAGCTGCCCGCGCCGGGGGATCGTCGGACGAAGTCCCTCAGCCGGAACGGCACGTCGATCACGTTCGCGGACATCGAGTCGGCGTTCGACTCGGACGCCCGGGCGAGCCTGCGGGCGCTGTGCGACGCTCAGGGGGCCTCGGTGCCGTCGGGGTCACTCCCGGCGGGGTCGTTCCCCACGGAGCGCGCATTCGAGCGCGTGTGGCCGGAGGGTGGCTATAGCTAGTCGCTGACGCTGTTCGAGAAGACCTCGCCTCGGCGGGCAACGATCGCCGCTTTCGCCTCGTCGATGGTTCTGAAGCGTCCGACGTGGATCGTCTTCCCGTCGTGAGTAATCTTCGCTCGCCAACGGGACGTCTGCGCATCCCACGTCACACCGCGCACACCCGAGGAGTTCCCCCGGTAGCCGGCAGGGTCGAGGTTCTCCATGTTCACCTTGTTCGTGCTCGGGATCAGGTGATCCGGTCGGACACATGCCCGATTGCGGCACTGGTGGTCGAGCATCACGCCCTGCGGTAGTGGGCCGTTGGCGAGCTCGTAGGCGACACGATGGGCACGTGCGACGGCGCCTCCCACTCGGAGCTGTCCGTATCCGGCGCTCTTCGAGCCGGTCCAGTTCCAACAGTGCTCGGTGCGCTCGGTGTAGGCGTCTAGGCGGTCCTGCAGTGATCCGTTCACGATTCGCCGAAGAGGTGTGAGAGCCCCGGTCCGACGCTTCTGGACGTAGTGCGAATGGCACAGGCTGAGCGATTTCGCCGGGCGCTCACATCCTTCGAAAGAACAGGTGGCCTTCATGAGTACATGTTACCTCGGGGGAGGGACATCGTGATCGAGTCGTTCTTCTTCCCGCACAAGGTTCTGATCCGCGACATGATCGACCGGGGCGGGGAGGGGTCGAGCCCTGGCCCTGCGCGGCTGTCGATCGCGGAGACCATCGACGAGCGGACGCTGGTGAAGAACCGGGACAACCTCGAAGTTGTGTCGAACTCCCGCGTCACCGTCCCTCTGGACGCGAACGTCGCGCCGGGTGCGCTGGTCACCGTGTGGCCGGGCACGTCGGCGGCGCGGGAGGCCGAGGTGATCCGTGTCGGCCGGGACGAGAACGCCCGGCCGTTGCCGTCTCACCTGATCCTCTGGCTCACCTAGTCCAGTTCGACGGCCGCGGGTCGTCCCACAGATACAGCTCGTAGTCGGTAGTGATGACGTCGACGCCCGGGTCGCGGTCGAGATGGTCGCCGGTCGGCACCCACGAGGACACCTTCAGCAGGGTCAACGTTTCGTGGATCGGGTGCGCGTAGAGCGTCGCGGCGATGGCCTCCCCGACATCGACAAGCTCATCGTCGGTGAGCCCATCGCTGCAGACACGCGCGACCGCTTCGACCTTCCCTGGCTCGTCGATCGAGTTCAGCACCTGGAATCCGGGGTTGAGCACGACACCATCCGGGAGTACCGCGGTCGCCCCGACAGCCTGCATCGCCTCGCTCCCCGGGGAGGGGGGCGCGACGTAGTCCACGCACTCCTGCGGCACCTCGGCTGCCGACGCGGTCGGTGTGCTTTCCGGCGCCGACACCGTCGGCTCGGGTGCTGGCGACGTCGTCGTCGTCTCGGGCGGCGTCTGCGCCGCACACCCACCCAGGAACATCCCCGCGGCGAGGACGCCCGCGGCCACCGATTTACGCATGCTCACACCGTACCGGGGGAGGTAGCCGCCGTGAAGATTCTCAAGCCCATCCTCAGCACGGTCGAGAAGGTCGCGCAGGACTCGATCCGGGAGGGCGGCCGGGAGGTCCTGCGCCGCGCCCGCGAGCTGAGTCCGACGCTCACCGGCGATTCGGACAAGTCCGGGTTCATGCAGGTCGACGATCTGACCGTGCAGGTCGGGTTCACGTCGCTCGTGTCCCGGCTTCAGCACGAGGACCTCGACAACCAGCACCCGCAGGGCGGCGAGGCGAAGTTCCTCGAGAAGGCGTTCGACGAGGTTGACATCGAGCAGCTCGCGGCGCAGAAGCTCCGGGAGGCGTTCGGATGACGATGGACGACGCGACCCTCACCCGCCTCCTCTGCCGCCTCCTCGCCCGCGTCCCGACATTCGAGTACGACGTGACCCCGCCGCCGTCCGGCGTGGCCGTCCAGTACGGGGCGCTGAAGGCCGAGCCGGACAGGGCTGTGGGCGTGCGCGTCTACAGCACCACGGACGAGCGACATCTCCACTGGCGGCGCGCTCAGGTGCGCATCCGAGGCGCGAAGGGAAGCAAGACGGACGCCGACAAGATCGCCGGCATCGTCTTCGCTGCTCTCCACGGACTCTCCCGCGAGGGAGGTATCAGCGGCATCCGCCGCGAATCCATGTCCCCGAACGGGGCCGACACGAACGGGCGCGAGGAGCGCACCGACAACTACATCATCACCCTCGACAATCAGGAGTCCTCATCATGAGCGAAGCAGTTCCCCTTCCCGCCGGCACCACGCTCGGGAAGTCCTTCGAGTACGGCATCGACATCAACCTCGGCACGTCGGCGGTCCCCGAGTGGCAGCCGTTCCGCAGGATCAGCGGCTTCCAGCCGACGTTCACGCCGACCACGCAGGACGCGCAGACGTACGACGACCTCGGCGCCGACAACTCGGACGTGACCGGCTGGTCGTTCGCGATCGCGTTCAACGTCCAGGTGAACCGCAACACCGCGACCGGCCTGTACCTGCCGGAGATCGAGGCGCTGCTCGCCCGCACCCGCCCGTCGGCGAAGGGCGAGGCCGCGGTCGTCGAGGTGCGCTGGTACCACAAGCCGGAGATCGGTACGCCGAACCCGGCCGACGCCGGCCAGGGTCGCGCGACCGTCGCCATCACTCGGCAGAACACCGGCCCGAACGGTGAGATCGAGGTCCTCTCGGTCACCCTGTCGGGCAAGGGCCCGTACACCGAGATCGCGAACCCGTTCGACGGATGGGACAGCACGGTCGCGGTCATCGGGACCGTGGGTCCGGAGGGTGCCGGCGACGGCGATCTCGTCACGATCACCGGCACCGGGTTCCTCGGCACGACCGGCGTGTCGATCGATGGTGCGTCGCTCGCCGCGACGGACTACACCGTGGTCTCGGGTGCGACGATCATCGCCGCTCTGCCTGCCGGTGACGCGGGCAACGTGCCCGTGATCGTCACGAACGCGGCGGGCGCTTCGGCGCCGCACACGTTCACGCGAGGGGCGTGACGCATGGCGTCCGCGTCCGACTTCGCGGCGTGGGCGCAGCAGGACCTCGTCCTCCCGTTCGGGGGCAAGACCTATCGGGTCAAGCCCCCGAGCGTGGGGGACGCGGGGAAGCTGCTCGCCTGCGCGATCCGCGGCGAGGTGAACCTGGGCATCGTGAAGGGTCCGATCCCTCCAGAGGTGCAGGCCGTCCTCGAAACGATACAGCCCGACGAGCACATCGCCCTCGGTGACGTGCATCAGGAGATGGTCAACGACGGTCTGTCGCCGACGACGATCGACCGCTTCACCTACTACGCGGTGTTCTTCTGGGCGCGCAGTGAAGAGTATGCCGACGCGCTCGCGCGACTGCTGTTCATGCCACGCGTGACCGACGACGACCTGTTCCCCGACGAGGAGGACGAGGCGATCCCAAAAGCCTCGTGACGGCCGAGGACTGGGCACCGTACGGGCGGGGCGTGCCGGACGCGGACGGCTGGTATCCGGATTACCGGACACCGCCCGCGCATCTCCGGCCCGCCCCGCCGAAGGCGCCGGCGTCCTCGACCGTCAACAGCACCGAGCCTGAGGTCGACGACTCGCTGCTCGCGATCGTCACCAACTGGCGGTTCGTCATCGCCGACCTGCTCGAGCGCTTCCAACTCGACCTGTACGACGCCGCCGTCAGGGCACGCCCTTGGCCGGGCGTGCGGACGGCGATCTTCGCGCTCATCGACACTCCGGGTTCCCGGATTCGGAGGGCGCTCACCCGGAGGTGACCACCGATGCGCGCAGCCGAGATCGATGTTCTGTTCACTGCGGACACGAAGCAGATCGAGCAGGCGGACAAGAAGATCCGCGATGTCGGCCAGCGCGTCGAGAAGAACCCGGTCGAGCTCGACGCGAACGCGAAGCCCGCGCTCGAGAGCATGGACAGGGTCGAGGCGGCGGCGAAGAAGCTCGTGTCGAAGGACACGCTGCTGACGGTCGACGCGAACATCGAGCGCGGCGAGAAGTCCCTCGACCGTGTCCAGAAGCGGCTCGACTATCTCCGGTCCGTCGAGACGACGATGGACGTGAAGGCCGACATCGCCCGCGCTGAGGCGTCGCTGTCCAAGGTGCAGCGGAACCTCGACGGTCTCAAGGCTGCACGCGCGACGATGGAGGTCGACGCCGACACGTCCGAGGCGGAGTCGGAGCTGAAGAAGCTCCCGGCCAAGGCGCAGGCCGCCGGCGACGACGCGGGCAAGGGCTTCGTCGGATCCCTCGATTCCGCGACCCGTGGCGCCGGCGAGAAGGTCGGACAGGCTGTCGGTGACGGCGTCGAGGAGACGCTCATCAAGGCACTGTCTGCGATCCCGGTGGCGGGCGGTATCGTCCTCGCCGGTGTCGCGATCGGCAAGGCGCTCATCGGCGGCTTGAACGACGGCCTGCAGATCGAAGTCGGGTACGACCGGCTGCAGGCGCTCACGGGCGTCGACGAGGCGACTGCGCTCCGTCTCGGTCGCGCTGCCGGTGAGGCGTACGCGAGCAACTTCGGCGACTCCGTCGAGGCCAACATGGACACGACTCGGCTCGCCCTGCAGTTCCGACTCATCGACTCGAAGAGCACGACGCGCGACGCGCAGCTCGTCGTCCAGGGACTCTCGGGAATCGCCGATGTGCTGAGCGAGGAGGTCGGTCCGACCGCGACCGCGGTCACGACGCTCCTCGGGTCGGGCATGGTGAAGTCGGCGCAGGAGGCGTTCGACGTCATCGCGGCCGGCGCTCGGAACGGGCTGAACCGGAACGAGGATCTGCTCGACACCCTCACGGAGTATCCGGTCGTGCTGACGCGACTCGGACTCACCGGGGAGGAGATGCTCGGCCTCATCAACCAGAGCATGCAGGCAGGCGCCCGGAACACGGACGTCGCGGCCGACGCGCTGAAGGAGTTCCAGATCCGCGCGACCGATGCGTCGGTGGCTTCGGCTGAGGGGTTCCGGATCCTCGGCCTCGACGCCGAGGCGATGACGGCGAAGATCGCTCGCGGTGGAGCGGATGCGCGGGACGGGCTCGACGAGGTCCTCACCAAGCTCCGCGAGACCGAGGACCCCGTGGCGCGGAACGCCGCGGCGGTGGCTCTGTTCGGGACGAAGGCGGAGGACCTCGGGGCCGCGCTGTTCGCTATGGACCTGTCGTCCGCGGTCGATCAGCTCGGCACCGTCACGGGTGCCGCTCAGCAGATGTTTGACACCCTCGCGGGGAACGACGCATCGAAGATCGAGCAGGCGCAGCGGAACATCGAGGTCGCGGCGGACGGCATCAAGGGTGCGCTCGCTCAGGCGTTCGCGGAGCCGCTGGGCGACTTCGCCGACTGGGTCTCCCAGAACCGCGGGCCTGTGCTCGAGTTCTTCCGGGACATGGCGGTGGGTGCGCTCGACTTCGCGATCACGGCGTCGGATGCGACCGGCGAGTTCGTGTCGGGTCCGCTGGCGGACATGGTCGACGGCTTCGTGTCGTTCCTGAAGCTGACGAACTTCGATCCGTTCAAGGACTGGACCGACCTCGACAACCTCGTCGCCGGCCTGCGTGACTTCGATGGGGTCACGGACGACGTGAGCACGAACCTCGAGGGCATGAAGGACGATCTGACCGACTGGACGGATCCGCTCATCGCGCTCGGTTACGTCAACGACGCCGCCCTGCGCACCGCGGATGCCGTGTCGCAGGTGGGGTTCTCCGCGGAGAGCGGGGCCGCCCTGCTCAGCGGGTTCGAGGTCGCGACCGATGGCACCGTCCGTGCGACGGGCGAGCTGAAGTCGCAGCTCGACGCCTCGGCGGAGGCTCTGCGGGCGGAGTACGACGCGGCGATCGCGGCGGGGGAGTCGCAGGACAACCTCCGCGGCCGGTACAACTCGACGCGTGACGCGCTGTTGAACCAGCTCACGACGATGGGGCTCACGCAGGAGCAGGCTCAGGCCCTCATCGACACGGTGCTGCAGACGCCGGAGGAAGCGTCGACGAAGTTCAGCTCGAACGCGGACTCGGAGCGCGGCAAGGTAGAGCGTCTCGGCGGGAAGATCATCACCCTTCCCGACGGGAGATCGGTAATCTACGCGAACACCAAGCCTGCGTACGACTCGCTGAACTACTTCATCCGCGACGCGAGCAATCGGGTCATCCGGGTGAAGATCGCGGCCGACGGCACCTCGATCCGCATGGGGTCGATCACCGCGTCCCCGCAGCACGACGGCGCCATCGTCGAGATGATGGCGGCTGGCGGGCTGCGGGGTACCGGGCTGACACCGATGAAGCCGCTCGCGCAGATGGTCCCGGCGAACACCTGGCGGATCGTGGGTGATCGTGCCGACGTGCCCGAGGCGTACATCCCGCTCGACGGTTCGCCGCGGTCGATCGCGCTCCTGATGGAGACGATCCAGCGGATGCCGAACTTCTCGGCGATGGCGGCGGGGGCTGTTGAAGGGGCACCAGTCGGACAGGCGCTGGCCGGGCCGGATCCCCTAGTCGGGCTCGAGGTTAGCGGCCGACTGGTCGTGGACACGTCGGGCTTCGCGCAGCTCGTCGACGCTCGAGTCGTGGCAGCTAGTCGAGATCGTAAGCGCGCGCTGGAGAACGGACGGAGGAGGTAGGTCATGGTCACCACGTCTGCGCCGGAGCTCTCTGTCGACGTCGCGGGGAATCCGTACGTGGAGGTCTTCTTCGACCCGAGCGGACTGGAACCGGATACGGCCTACATCCGCGTGGTGCGCTATTCGGAAGGCCGGGAGTGGCCCGTCCGGGGCGGTGTGAACATCGCCCCGGGCGTGGCTGCTCTCGACTTCGAGGCACCGTTCAACGTGGAGGCGACGTACAGGGCTCAGATGTTCACCGCCACAGGTGCGTCGATCGGCTGGACGGAGGCGTCGACGACAGTGCTCGAGTACGTCGGGACGATCGTGCACCAGCCACTCGACCCCACATCGTGGGTCCCCGTCGACGTCATGCCGGGTAGCGTGAGCCCGCTCACGCGCCCCGAGGAGGGGACTCTCGTCCAGACAGAGGGTCGCGATGTGGGTGTGTGGATCGGGTCCGGGCGTCGAGGCCTCCGCGGCGTGGGTGTTTCGCTGCAGACGAGCAGTATCGCTGAGGCTGACGCGTTTCGAGACCTGCAGGGAAGCTACGCGGTCCGGCAGATCGGAACGGTGTGTATCCGTACCTCGTCGTCCATCCGCTGGCCGCGGACGTTCTTCGTCCGAGGCGACTTCGCGGAGAACGATCGCACCGTTCGATTCGGCGGGACCAAGGTCACATTCGACGCGCGCGTCGACGAAGTCGAGCCGCCGTTCCCAGGGCTCGCGGTACCGCTGCTGACGTACGGCGATCTGGATGCGGCGTACGCAACGTACGCCGAGCGGGACGCGGCCTATGCGACGTACACGGACATGGATCGCGACTACTCCCTGGCGGGGCTGGCCGGCTGACTTCAGGAGGTGTGATGCGCTTCGGGTCTGAGGTTCTTCGCGGTCTGCTCACGAGTTCGTTCGACCACTACTGGGAGGCGGACCTGTACTACGACGGCGAGCGCCGACAGGAGCGCGTGCCTCTGACGGACGTGCGGCCTTCAGAGGACGCGGGCGCGGAGATCCAGCAGTCGATGACGTGCGCGGTCGTGTGGACGGACGACTTCGGTCGCTCCGTCCTTCCGACCGCAATGGAGGATGCGTTCGCGCCGTTCGGCGCCCAACTGCAGGTGTTCTCGGTGGTCCACTCCGGCCCGTTCGTAGAGCGTGTCCCGTACGGCTGGTTCCTCATCACCGATGTCCCGTCCGCGCGCGACGAGCAGATGCGGTTCCGCGGTGACTGGATCACGGTGGGCTCCACAGTCGAACTCGAACTCAAGGAGCTGACCGCCTCGATCGGCGAGGAGACGTTCGACGTGCCGACGGCACCGGCGTCGCTGGTGTCCGCATGGGACGAGGTCGGCCGGATCTCAGGCATGCCGATCGAGCGGTCCGTCCCAGACGCGGCGATCACCCGCTCGGTGATGTACGAGGACGAGAAGATCAAGGCGCTGTATGAGCTGATGGACGTTATCCTGTCGGCGGTCCCGCACATGACCGCCGACGGCGCTCTGTCAGCACGCCCGAAGGCGTGGCCCGACCCGGTCGACCGCATCACTCGCGAGGTGCTCGTCGACATCGGGTCGATGATGTCAGCCGGGAAGGTCTACAACCGGGTCGTGGTCCGCGCGAACGGTGCCGACCAGGCGGCCGTCCTCGCGGTCGCCGAGATCACCACGGGTCCACTGCGGGTGCGGAACCCGGCCGGGGTTCGTTCACCGTTCGGCGCCCGCACCCACTATCTGTCGAGTGAGTTCGTGACCACCCGCGCGCAGGCGCAGAAGTGGGCGAACGAGACGCTCGCGCAGGTCTCCACGCTCCGCACCCAGGTGGTTCCGGTGGTGGAGCTGTTCAACCCGCTGCGAGAGCGCGGCGACGTCGTGCTCATCGAGCGTCCCACTCACTGGCTGATCGGCCGGGTCGTGACGATCGACCGAGGTCAGGCGACACAGTCGCTCACCGTCGAGATCGGTGGGACGACAACGGTGGCCGATCCGGAACCACTGCTGCTTCCTGGTGACTCGACGTTCCCGGGCGATGGGGTCTTCCCCGGAGGAGATATCTGATGCCGTTCACCCCTCGCGTCTACCAGGACAAGCCGGCCCGCACGACACCTGTCCGTGCCGATGACCTCGCGCACTTCCAGTCGCAGTACGCGGCTGTGATGACCGACCTCGGCAACCTGGGGATGGTCATCGGCGACCCGGGACGACGCATGCGGATGATCGGCTGCTCGATCCGGAACACAGGCTCCGGCTTCCAGTACATCGACGACGCTCAGCACCAGCGAGTCGGCTTCGACACCATCAGCCAGGACGACGCGGGGGTGACACTCGGGCTGTCATTCGACGCCACTCGCGTCGTCGGGCTCGTCGTCGGACAGGACGAGACGTACGCGCAGCGCGCGATCCACCCGGGCGCTTCCGTCGGAACCGACGAGATCCTGATCCGCTTCGGCGACGACTCGGGCTTCTACGACTACGTCCAGTGGGACGGCAGCAACTGGGTGTCGCTCACCGGGTTCGTCACCGCTGGGTCGATGAACGCGACCACCGGGCTCATCACGTTCACCCACAAGGAGAGCGCCACCGACTACGGCGGGAGCATCGAGATCCGGTCCGCGAACCTCCGACTATCGGCGGAGGGCCGGTCGAAGACCTCGATCGGGGCACTCGTCTACCCGTACAACTCGGCCACTTCCGCCAAGGCCCCGACCACGGACATGAAGTTCTGGATCACGCGCCCCGGCTCCCGGCCGGTCAAGCCGTCTGAGCTCACCGTCGCCTCGGGGAACTTCTGGGTGGTGGGCTTCCAGGAGGTGCCGGAGTGAGTACCGAAACCGAGATGATCCTAGACCTGATCGGAAAGAAGTCGAGGGTGCAGATCGTCGCCGGGTTCTTCCGTGGCATCGACGGGCTGCGGGCAACGGTCGACTTCAGCGATGGGCGGGTGCCAGCGAACTTCACCAGCTCGTACATGCCCGAGCTGAATGAGCCAGTGTGGGTGCTCGTCGCCGACGGCGTCGCCTACATGCTCGGCCCGACACGGCCGAAGCCGACGAATGGCGTGATCGCCACCATCGCCGGCGGTGTCGCGAGCGTGCAGACCGACCTCGGGCGCGTTGACGCGACATTCGACCTCGGACGCACGTACAGCTCCGGCGACGCGGTGAAGCTTCTCTGGGGCGACGGATGCTGGATCCTCGGCGTGCGCTCTGATGTCCCGCCGGACCCCGAGGTCCCGCCGGCTCCGGGCGGCGGCGGCGGTCGGCGGACCGTGACCTTCACTGCGATCGACTCGGGCGCGTACGAGAACAGTTGGTGGCAGAACGACGTGTGGTGCTCGGCCCGGAACATCGGGGCGTGGTTCTACGGGAACAAGTTCCGCGACACGATCCCCGACGACGCGTCGATCATCAGTGCGCGGATCTATCTGCCGCAGACGAAGAACCTCGGTGCCGCGCCGTTCGGCCGCCATGGCTTCGCGACTAAGCCCGTCGGCGCGGTCACGTTCGCTGCGGTCAGCGAGCTCCCCGAGGTCAGCGGTCGGCGCACGGGCTGGCGGAGCATCCCTGTCGGACTCATCGACCACCTCAAGTCCAACACCGGGGGCCTCGGCTTCGCGGGTGGTGGCTACTCGATCTGGGCCGGCACGCAGAAGGACGCTCAGTCCGGAGCCGTGCGGGTCACCTACACCACCTAGGAGAACGACATGGGCTACTCACCGACCGGCGGTCCGAAGGGCCTGGGCACCTTCAACGACACGCCCCAGACGGCCGCGGACTTGAACAAGCTGCGCGACCTCCTCGCGCTTATGGGCAACTACCGCGGTGGGATGGCGGAGTCTGAGCGCGACGCCATCAACGGCCCCTCCCGATTCGACGGGCTCGCCGTGTTCAACCAGAACACCGGCGAGATCAACGTGTGGAGCGAGGACGCGTTCGACTGGCTATCACCGACCACGGAGACGGTCTTCGGTCCCGAGTCGATGGGACCGGGCTGGACTGAGTCGCCGACCTACCCGATCCTGCTCCGTCTCGTCGGGAACCGTGTTCACGTCGAAGGCGCGGCAGTGGTCGGCTCTGGCGCCGCGTTCACCCACATCTTCACCGCTCCCGTGCTCACCCGCCCCACCGCTCTCCGGTGGATCGGGGCAACCGTGGGGCAGGGCGCCGCGGTCACCGGGATGTTGGACATCACCACGGCCGGGCAGGTCCGGCTGCCGTACCGCACAGGTTCGCTCGCTGCGGGGCAGACCTTGCCGATCGTGGGCTCGTTCGCGCTCTCCTGAGCGCGGGGAAGGGAGGAAGCTGATGGGCGGTCTCGTCATCGAAACTGTCCGCCCCGGGGTGCAGTTCATCCCCGATGCGGCGGCCGCGTTCCGTCGCGCCGATGCGCAGGTGCTCGCCGAGTTCGGGCGGCACATCGACGTCAACTCGACGTACCGATCGTGGTCCGACCAGATGCTCATGTTCGTCAACTGGGGCCGGTACGTCTCCTCGGGTTACAAGGCTGCGCTGTACCCGGGGCATTCGAAGGCTGTGCACCCGTCCGAGTCGTTCCACGTCGCCGGTACTGCGCTCGATTCCGACGACTGGGTGAATGCCCGCATCGTCGAAATCCTCGCCGAGAACGGCTTCATCCGGAACCGGCTCTACGTTCCGAACGAGAACCACCACTTCGAGTACATCCGTGCTCGCGACACGAACTACGGCAAGCCCGCCACGACCGGGCACGCTGCGACACCGATCATCCCCGCCGGGGAGGAAGACGAGGACGACATGTACGTCAAGAACGTGATGCACCACAAGATCAATGCGGACAAGCGCATGGAGGTGAAGGTCAGCAACCCGGGATCCGGTTTCGAGCTGAACTTCATCACCGGCTCGAAGGACACGCTCCAGGCGTTCGCCGACCAGTACGAGACCGGCAACTCGATGCAGGTGTCCGCGTCCGTGTTCCGGGTCATCGGCGAGGCATGCGCGGCGGTGCGCCCGCAGGGCCAGATCGCGGTCAGCCTCGGCGACGCGGACGCCTGATGACCGAGCCGGAACCGGCCGGCTGCAACGTCGAGCGGGCGATACGCGAACTCCGAACCGGAGGAGGTGGCCATGGGTGAGGAGCTTCCCCCATCCCTGTTCAACATCCTGCGCGGCGACCTTCGCGACACCCGCTCCGAGATCAACGGGCGTCTCGACGGTCTGGCTCGGGACATGGTCACCTCGGCGATGCTGGCCCAAGTCCAGGCCAACCAGAAGGAGCGCGACGACAGGCAGGACGCGCGCATCCGCGGCCTCGAGGAGGCGGACGCCGAGCGCGAGAAGGAAGCGCGGCGCATCGCTGAGGAGCAGCGCAAGACGCGCGCGCAGCAGTTCTTCTCCATCGGCCTCGCCGCGTTCAGCGCCGTACTCGCACTCATCGGCGGCATCGTCGTCTGGACCGTGACGGCCGGGCTGCAGCAGATCGCAGGAGGTTGAGCATGTTCTCGACGAAGATGTGGACCGTCGGTTACAAGGTCATGGGCGCGCTGATCGTCGTGCTCGTGCTCGGCGCGATCGTCCTGGTCTCCCTGAACAACGCGCAGCTCCGTGCGGAGAACCAGGACATGTACGCCGACCTGCAGGCGTCGCAGTCGAACGCGCAGAGCCTGTACGAGCAGCTCCTCGCCGAAGGTGTCGAACCGGAGGGAGAGGCCCCCGCAGAGGTCGCCTCGGGGCCAGCGGGTGACCCCGGCCCCCGAGGAGTCCCGGGGCCGACAGGACCCCGCGGGAGCGACGGCGAGGACGGCGAGAACGGCACCTCCGGTCCCGCAGGGACTCCTGGTGCCGCCGGCGAACCGGGCGAGCCTGGCGCCTCCGGGCCGCCGGGGGCGGCTGGGCCAGCGGGGCCGAAGGGGGACCCCGGTCCGTCCGGCGCCCAAGGTCCCGCCGGGCCCACTGGCGCCCCTGGGCCAGCCTGTCCCGCGGGGAGCGAACCGGATACCCGCTGGATCAACATGGCCGACACCGAGCTCGGCCCGTTCATTCCGACGCAGGCGACCGTCTGCATACCGACCGCCGTAGGAGGCACCCCATGAGCAAGCTCACCGACCCCGCTTGGTGGAAGGCCGCGCTGCTGCGCGCCGTCTACACGGCCATCGCCATCGCGATCCCGTACATCGCCGCCGTGCAGTTCGCAGACGTCCCGTGGCTCATGGCAGCCTCGGCCGCCACGGTCGGAGCGATCCTGTCGTTCGCGACGTCGCTGTTCGGGCTGCCCGAGTCCGAGGGCGTGGACTTGCCCTGGTGGCTCGCCGCGCTCGAACGAGTCGCGAAGACCTTCGGCCAGTCCCTCGCTGCCGGACTCACCGGAGCAGTCCTTCTCTCCGACGTCGACTGGTCGGTCGTGCTGCAGGCCGCTCTCGGCGCCGCTTTCATCTCGCTGTTGCGCCTGATCCTCGCCACCCTTCCCGCGGACCCGACCCCCGCGGCGGTCGCGCTCGCGCAGACCGAGAACGGCACCCGCGCAGACACTCGGAAGGAAGATCCGGCACTCGGCACCCGCGCGCGCGACTCCCAGAGCCGCACCTTCCCCTGAGCACTGCGCCGCGCACAAGAGACCCCCACCCAGCCTTCGGGCCAGGTGGGGGTCTCTTCTGCGTTCACTGCGCGGGTTCGGGCGGGGAGAGCACGTTGAACGAACCGGAGTACCAGACGTTCGCGCCCTTCTTGCTCAGCAGTGACGGGTTGACCCGCTTCTTGCTGTTACCCATGAAGAAGAACACGTCAGCGTAGGTGAGGCCGACGGAGGCCCCGACGCGGACGTCGGCGGATGCGAACTCGTCGTCGACGGTGACGCTGAAGTCGCGGACCTCGGCCGCCCCGAACTCGTAGAAGATGCGTACCCGGTCCTTGAGGACGAGAACGTGGGAGGTGCCGTACGAGGCGTGCGCCCGGTCATCGACGAGAGCCCACTGGTAGCGGTTCGCCCACCGGATCGTCCCACCGATCTCCTGCACCTGCAGCTCGGGATCCGGCGTCGGCGTCGGCGTCGGCGTCGGCTCGGGCTCCGGCTCAGTCGGCGGCGTCTCCGGGTCCGGCACAGGCTCCGGGAGAGGTTCCGTCTCATCGGCGGACACACGAATGTCGTGCGTCTCGTCCGTGGTGGTGGCAGTCGGTTCGTCGGTGGGCGCGACGGCAGAGGTAGGCGAGGGCTCCGGTGAAGGGAGCGTCTGACCGAAGATCAACGCAGTGACGATACTTGCCGTAGTTGCGCCGATTACCGCTGCCGTTGTCGCCGAGCGGATCGGCTTCATCGGTCTACTTTCTTACTGGCTTGCGCTAAGGATACCCATAGGGAGTCTCCGTGAGCGACCGTCGTACGTGATCGTTATCCCGCCAGTCAGGGTTCGTCGAGGACGGCGGGGTCCGTGGTGATGTAGAGGGGGAGCGCAGCGGCTTGGCCGTGCCCCAGGAGCTCGGGCGTGGAGGGGGCTGGGAGTGATCGTCGGTGCTGGCCGAGAGCGATCCACGGTTCGAGGTCAGGGAGGGCACGCAGTGCCGTGCACAGGGTCGCCGTGTGGCGGTCCTCGAAGTAGCCGACCCAGGTGCCCGCCGCCTCAGCGAGCACGTCGCGCCGCTCGCCGGCGACTTCGCGCAGTTCGGCGAGAACGGGTGCCGGGTCGGTCGTGTACCTGTTGCGGGAGCAGATCGCGTCGAGAGTGACGCTGAGCCTCACGGTCGGGGAGAGTCCTGCGGATGGCATGGCCGGGTGTCCTTCCTCCGGCCGAGGAGTCGAGTCTATGCCTGGGCGAAGACACCGCGAATGTCAGAGGTGCTGGGCAAGATCGAAACCGTGACGCCCCAGCTACTTCTCGACTTTGAATCCCGATGGACGCAGCAGCACACCCCAGCGAAGGACGTTGCGATCCGCGTGGATCTTGCGATCACGCCAGCCCGCTATTACCAACTCCTCATGCGCGCAGCAGACTCGCTAGAGGGGATCGCCACGCACCCCGTCACGGCTCGCCGAGTACGCGAGCGTCGCGCTCTGAGCGAGGCCGCCCGTGGGCACAGATTGGGCACACTTCCTCACCCGCATCCCCCCGTGATACCCCCTGTTACCCCCGCTTCTGCCGCATGAATCCGCGGGCGACGCCATAGGCCGGCGCATCGGGCAGAGTTCGATTCCCCCCAGCTCCACCAAGCCGTTGTCACTGAAGAAGCCCCCGTGTTCCCTACTCTCGTATGGGAACACGGGGGCTTTTTCGCGTTCCGGGCACCTGTGGACAACCGCCCCGTGGGCACGGAATGGGCACGTTTCGTTCAGGCCGTGAGCCCGATCCGCGCAAGAGCAGCCGTCGCCGTCTGAACGCCGCGCGTGTGCATCAGCTCGGCGACGCTATCGAGATCGTCGTCGAACAGGTCAGCGTACGTGTCGAGGGTCATCGCGGCGGACTTGTGCCCGAGCATCTTCTGCACGACCTTCACGTTCGCGCCGGCACTGATCGCGAGCGAGGCTGCGGTGTGCCGCAGATCATGCAAGGTGAGCAGCGGGATGTCGGCGGTGCGCTGGGCTGCGACGAACCAGGAGCCGGAGGTCGCCGAGGTGCGCGGCCGGAGAAGGTGCGAGCCCGATGCGCTCGCGAACACGAGGTCGCCTGGGCCCTTGCCGGCCGTGAGAGCCTCGAGGGCTCGGGTGAGGAACACGGGGAACGGCACGGTGCGTCGCTCCCAGGATTTCGGTTCGCCGACGTGGATCTCGGAGTTCACCTGGACGGCGTTCTCCCGGATGTGGAGGCGGTGTCGGAGGAAGTTCACGTGCTTCACCCGGAGGCCGATCGCTTCGCCCCACCTGATGCCGGTGTACGCCAGCACGAGGACCAGCACCGCGAGCTGCGGATCCTTCACGGCGCTGGCGAGCTGCGCGACCTGCGCGTCAGTGAGGTACCGCCGATCCTTCTTCGACGCCTTTCGCGGGAGGTTCGTCACGCCGCGGGCAGGGTTCTTCGCTATGCGACGGTCACGCTGGGCATCGTCCAGGATGCCCCCGAGCACGCCGAGCGCGCGCAGAATGACGGTCGCGGACAGCGGCTGCGTGTCCTTCTTGGTCCGTCGCTCGCGGGCCGACTCAGCGACGCCCTCGAGCATGTCCTGAATCCAGTGCTCCACCTCGGTCGCCTCGATCGTCGTGACGCCGCGCCCGCCCCACTTCGGGGCGACGTGGACGCGCCATGACGTCTCGATCGACTTGAATGACGACGGCTTCAGCGACTTCTTCCGCCGGAGCCAGGAGGGAGCGAGATCGCCCACGGTGATGCGGCCGCGCGCAGGATCGATGTAGTCACCCTCGGCCTTCGCGGTCGTCACTCGGGCCAGGAACAGCTCCGCTTCCTTCTTCGTGCGGAACCCACGCTTCTTCGTCTGGGTCTTGTCCGGCTTCCGGTACCGCACCATGTACCGCCGCCCGTTGCTCGTGTCGTACGGCTCGATTGTTCCGGCCACGTTCAGGCGACCTCGACTCGATGCGCCCACTGACCTGTGCCCATGCGGGCGTCGATGTAGGTCGTGTCCCCGATGCGCTGAAGCAAACCCTGGTAGGCGATGACGATGCTCTTCATCACGCCGAGGTCGAGTGCGATCCCGCCAGCGCGGCCCTCGTTCACTGCCTCGAGGTATCGGTACTCGTCGGGGTCGATGAGCCGCAGAGCGGCCCACTCTTCGGCGCGCCGCTCCTGTTTCGCGTTCACGGGGCCGAACCGCGACGGCACGTCGCCCCATGCGGCATGACCGAGCTCATGCGCGAGGACGCTCCGGTGGAGGCGCGAGTGCATACCTGGGCGAAGGGTGATCGTGCGGCGGTCGTGTAGGTACTGGCCGTCGCGGCCGTGGCGCAGCTCTCGGTACTCGATGGTCACGCCGATCGCGTCTGCGAAGTCGAGGAGTCTCGCATCGATGGGGGTCATTGCTCGTCCGTGGGCTCGGGGTCGGTGGGGCGCGCGACTGCGCGGTCGTCGTCATCCTGGTCGATGCCGGTGACATTGGGGCGCAGGTGGGTGATGTTCGAGGCGGTGGAGAAGGCCTCGGTGATCGGCTTGTCGAAGATCGAGAGGTCGACGCCAAGACGCATCGCGACGGCCGCAACGAGCTGGGCGTCCGATGCCGCGTAGAGGGCGTTCGCGATGTCGTCGGTCCCGATGTCGCTCTGGGCGATGTGGCCGGTTGCGACCAGGTCGGCCAGGAGCACCCGATCGTATGCCCGGGAGATGTCGCGCACCGACTCGAAGCTGAGGACGTCGAGGTTGATCTGGCGGTTGAGTGTGGCCTGGTTGATCCCTGAACGCCTCGCGACCTCTCTGATCGAGTCGGCTCCGCGGACTTCGTCTACCCACTTCATGGCGATATTCACGACTCAATAATGAGGCACGGATGCGTCATGCGCAAGTCATTTGAGTAGTCCAGTTGACACATTGACTCATGCGTTAGATAGTTGCCTCATGACTCAGGCAAACGAACCGCAGGTCACTCAGACCGCGCAGATCCGACCGGGCCTTCTCGACCGGCTGAAGACGAACTCCGGCATCAAGAGCGATGACGCTTTCGCCCGCATGATCGGCATCAGCCGAGCTACCCTGCAGCGGCTGAAGTCGGGGGAGGAGCCGACGCTCCGCACCGTCATCGTGATCGCTCAGGCGTTCGGGCTCGCGCTCGGTGAGGTCGTCGAGGTCGTCGAGGTCGACGCGGATGATCTGGCGGTAGCGGTATGAGCAACGTCACCGCGCTGCGGGCGAAGCAGGTCGAGCATGTGTACCTCTCGCCAGTGCAGGTTTGCGAGCTTGTGCCAGGGCTCTCTGTCTCGGGATTGCTCGACCTGCGGAAGCGGGGGCTTGGGCCGAAGTACCGGAAACCGACGGGCGAGCACGGCAAGGTCATCGTCTACGCCGAAGCGGATGTGCGTGCCTGGGTCGAGGCTTCCGTGCACACCACTACGGAGCAGTCATGAGCTCCCGGGCGTGGGGCCCGGGTCAGACCCCTGGGGATGGGTCATCGGCGGGTCGGGGCTCTGCTGGGGAGCAGCCCCGACCTGTCCGGACTGGATCTGCGCGGGTCGTGGTCGGAATGGCGCTGCTGTGGCTCGCGACGGTGGCGTTCGCGCTGTGGCTTGTGGTCTCCCGTGAGCGGGACGGGCTGCTGCTCCTCGTATCGATCTTCCTCGTCGGCTTCTTCGGTGCTGCCGGCGTCTTCACGAAAGCGTTCTGGCGGCGCTAGTCCCGCCGCGGAAATCAACTCACACAAAGGGGATGGGACCCATGAGTACAGCAGTATTTGGCGCGCCCGAATGGCTCGCGAGCAGCGGGCGGGCCGTGAAGGTCGGTGAGGACGGGACGTTGGTGTTCGACCACGTCAACGGGTACCTCACCCCAGAGATGGTGCCGGACGCAGAGGAGTTCTTCGCGGCACGGAAGGACGAAGAGCTTGGCCGGTGGCGCTGGCCGGAGGACCGCAAGTTCGTGGTGTACGGCCGCGACGACGGCGGGGCGCGCGTGGTCGACGAGACGACCGGCGACAACTGGTTCTACCGCCGCGAGGACGTGGTGCACGCGTCCGATCCGTTCTGGGCGGCGTGCGCGTTCTGGGAGGCCCACCCTGCCTTGCCCTGGGCAGGCGCTCGGCCGGGCGACATCTGGGTGCTCACGCTGAACGACATCTCGCTCCCGGACGTCCCGGCGATGCCGACGACAGGCGGGCGATTCGTGGTCATCGGCGAGGACAACGGGCGTCCTGCGTTCGTGGACTTCTCCGACATCGCTGATGCGCGGTGTGTCTGGTCGGCGGTGCAGGCGTGAGCGCCCCGCAGGTGGACCCGGCGCCCGTGCGCGCCGAGCGGATCCCGAACGCGAACCCCCCGGTTCGTCTGTCCGAGGTGCGGCAGCAGCGGGCGTCGTTCGTCGTGAACGTGACGGCCGGTGCCGTGCTCATCGCGATCTGCCTCGGCGGCATCGGGTTCTACTTCGCGTCGGGGCTGGCGTCATGACCGTCGTGCTCGGTGTCGACCCGTCGCTGACGACGTCGGGGTGCGCGCTGGTGAAGTTCGGTGGCGCGGCCGACGCGTGGGGTCCGACGTGGGAGACGTGGCGGGGCCTCGGGGTGAAGCCTGACGTCGAGTCGACGGCGACGTCGTTCCGTCGGATGCGGCTGATGCTCACGGAGATCCTCGCGTTCGTCCCGCCTCGGCTGGACCTGTCGGTCGTCGAGGGGCCGTCGATGGGGTCGAAGCATGCGGCACTCGCCGACGAGCGTGCCGGCCTGCGGTGGCTGTTGGTCTCGCAGCTCATCGCGCGGGGTCCGGTGGTGGTCGTGTCGCCGAACACGCGGCAGGCGCTCAGCGGTGTGGGGCCGATCCCGCGGGGCACGACCCCGAGGAAGCGGAAGCAGATGGTCACCGAGGCGGTGCGGGCGATGCTCCCCGACGTCCGGGTGCCGGACGACAACGTCGCGGACGCGGTCGCTATGGCCGCCGCCGGCGGGTACGCGCTCGGCCTCGACCTGCCCTACGGGGCGAAGCAGATTTCGGCGCACTCCAACGTCGCGTGGCCGGTGATCGAGCGATGAGCGTCGTGACCACCGTGCGGACCTGCGCGATCGACGGGTGTGAGAAGCCGTATCGCGCGAAGGGCTACTGCCAGATGCACTACACGCGCGTGAAAGTGCACGGGGACCCGCACCACCGTTACCCGACGAAGCCGTGCTCCATCGACGGATGCGGGCGAGACTCACGCGCCCGGGGCATGTGCTCGCTGCACTGGGACCGGTGGCGCCGCCACGGTGACCCCCTGTTCGCGGCACGACGGCGCGCGACGGCAGACATGACGCCCGCGGATCGCTTCTGGGTGCAGGTCGAGGTCGGCCTGTGCTGGCAGTGGACCGGAGCGACGTCTGAGGGATACGGGCTGTTCAGCTTCGACGGTCGCCCGGTGCGTGCGCACCGCTGGGCGTGGGAGCTGCTCGTCGGTCCGATCCCGGACGGGCTGCAGCTCGACCACCTGTGCAGGAACCACTCCTGCGTGAACCCGGACCATCTGGAGCCGGTCACGCAGGCCGAGAACGTCAGACGCGGTATCGCCGCGCTCTGGTGGTGAAAGACCAACGAGATAGGGGATGGAAATGACCAGTCAGATGAAGCCGACGTCGTTCAAGAACGGCGTCCCGAAGGCGGAACGCAACGGCATGTTCGGTGCGGAGGACCGGCTGATCGAGCTCGCGAAGGCGGGCGGCACGGTCACGGCGATCGTGACGTACTCGGTGCCGAAGGTGATGCACGACGAGATCGCGGACGAGCGGTACCCGGTGGTGCAGATCGACCACATCGAGCCGCTGTTCGAGGAGAAGGCGGAGGCGTCGGCGACCAAGCTGCGCGACACGGCGTACAAGGCGCGGACCGCTGAGGGCGCGCTCGACATCCCGGAGGTGGAGGCATGAGCACGCGAGCCCGGAAGGACCGGAAGCGGGCGGGTATCCCGTTCGTGAAGGCGCAGAAGGTCGGTACGCCCGTCGAGGAGCGGTCGTTCGTGACGGCGCCGGTGTTCCGCCGGCACGGTGACGAGGGCGTGCACCTCGGGACGGCGCGGTCGCCGCGTCGGATCGAGCGGTTCATCGCGAGCGGTGGCATCCCGCGGCTGAACCCGAAGTTGTCGGAGGTGACGGACGAGGCACGTCTGGGTCTGCTGCGTCGCTGGATCGAGCGGGTGCGCGGTCCGCGCGGTGAGGAGCAGAGCTGATGCGCGCTCGTCACTTCGCAGCACCGCAGCCCGTCGTCCGTGAGCGGCTGGCTCGGGAGGATCGGCTGCGGCCGTCCGCCCTTGACCTGTTCCCGGTGTTGCGTGATCGCCTGCACATGTCGCGGCCGTTGCTCGGCCTGATCGACGAGGGCAAGCCCACGGAACGCGAGATCCTCGGCCCGCCGACGTTCCGGAACGTCATCGACGAGAACGGGCGGCACATCTGATGGGCGGCCCGGAGACGGTACTCGAGCGCCCGGAGGTCGTCTCCGGGCGGTTCGAGCCGAGCATGGACGAGGAGGAGTACCACGCGCACCCGGCGCTGTCGGCGTCGGGGATGAAGGTCCTGCTCCGGTCGCCGAAGCACTTCCGGCTCGCGCGGACCGAGAACCGGGCGCCGAAGAAGGAGTTCGACGTTGGGCATGCGGCGCACAAGCTGATCCTCGGTGTCGGGATGCCGATCGTCGAGATCCCGGCGGGGCTGCTGTCCGGGCAGTACGCGTCGGTGTCGAGCGCGAAGGCGAAGGCGTGGGTCGAGGATGCCCGCGCCGAGGGGAAGGTGCCGCTGAAGCCGCGGGAGTTCCAGGCGGTGCGTCGGATGGCGGACGCGGTGCTGACGAATGTGAAGGCGCGGCGTGTGCTCGAGGCGGCGCCGTGGCGTGAGGTGTCGCTGTTCGGTGAGGACGAGGCGACCGGGGTGCAGGTGCGGAGTCGGCTCGACGCGCTCGGCGAGGGGGTCCTCGCCGACGTGAAGACGACGCCGGACGTGAGTGCCTGGAAGATCACGAACGCGGTGGTCGACCTGGGTTACGACCTGTCGGCGGAGATGTACCGGCAGATGGTGATCCGGGTGCTCGGGTACGACCCGGGGCCGATGAACCTGATCTTCGTCGAGAAGGAGCTCCCGCACGAGGTGCGTGTGGTGCGGCTCGCGGACCCGGCGTGGCGGGTCGGTGGGGAGGCGAAGATCCGGGCGGCGCTGGACGTGTTCGCGTGGTGCTCGGAGCAGGGCGTGTGGCCCGGTGATGACGAGGACGGCGGAGAGATCCGTGACCTGCCCGTGCCGGCTTGGTACGAGCGGCAGACCGCGATGACGGATGAGGAGGGGTGGCTGTGAACACCTCGAACGATGTGCACACGCCAGTCCTGACGGGGGCGTCGATCGTCCTCCCGACGACGGCGAACACCGACCTGTGGACGCCGGATCAGAAGGCGCTGCTCGACTTCGCGGGGCTGGTGATCCGCAAGCGCGACGCGAAGCCGGTCCCCGCTCCGACGTCGACGGTGGTCGCGTTCCTGCAGCAGTGCGAGCGCACTGGTCTCGACCCGATCGCCCGGCAGATCTACGCGATCGAGCGTGGCGGGAAGTGGACGATTCAGGTCTCGATCGATGGGATGCGGCTGGTCGCTCAGCGTTCGCGGATGTATCGCGGCCAGTCGCAGCCCCAGTGGACGGACGGTTCGAAGACTCGCACCCCGATGCGGGATCTCGACGGGTCCATCATCCGTGACGCGGACGGGTCGATCGTCTGGACCGAGGAGCTCGTCTGGTCGGACGTGTGGACGGGCGAGGGTTACCCGGTCGCCGCCCGGGTGTCGGTGTTCCGTGAGGACTTCGACCAGCCGCTCACCGCGGTCGCCCGGTGGGATTCGTACAAGGTCGAGAACGACGAGTGGCGCGATGGTCGCAAGACCGGGAAGAAGGTGCTCGGCGCGACGTGGGCGAAGATGCCTGACCTGATGCTCGCGAAGGTCGCCGAGGCGCTCGCGTTGCGGAAGGCGTTCCCGATGGATCTCTCTGGCCTCTACACGGAGGAGGAGATGGACGGACAGACGGTCGTCGTGCCGGAGAGCAAGCCCCGTCAGGGTCGGGGCATCTCGACGATCGCCAGCCGTGCGCGAGCTGCGGAGGCCGAGGCGCGCACGGATGCCGCTGTGGCGGCCGATGTGGAGCCGGAGGCGCCGGAGGGTGCCGACGGCGTGGAGAGCGCGGGAGACGAGCGCACGGAACCGGGCGTGGTCGATGCCGACGTGGTCGGTGAGTGGCCGTGCTCGAACTGCGGGCTTCCGCAGGCGGACGACGAGGGCGGCATCTGCGGCCCGTGTGAGGAACAGATCGAGGCGGACATGGCCGCCGGAGAGGAGCAGGAGTCATGAGCGAGCGGATCGATCACGTGGAGTCGGCGATCAACAACGGTCAGGCGGCGGAGCAGACGGACGACCTGCAGGAAGCCGGGGTGCACGCACAGCACGCGATCGCACACGGCCTCCTCGCGCTAGTCGAAGTGCAGCAGAAGGCGAACGAGATCGCTGAGCGCGCCGTCGAGCAGCGGCGGATCGCGAACCTCATCGCCCTCAGCGTGCCGCAGACATTGATGGACGGTGCCGAGGCGTCGGTCCCGTCTTGGGATGCGCAGTACCAGTTGCGCGCCGAGATCCGAGAGGGGCTGGGGTTGTGAGCCGGCCGATGGTGCGGAACGAGCACGGCGCGGTCCTCGGGATCGACTGGCGACAGGTGCCCGACATGGGCCTCGAGTCGGTGCCCGGTCGGATCGACGTGCGGAACGTGATGCCCGGTGACACGGTGCACCTCGACGGGCAGGACGTCGTCGTGCACCGGGTCGAGGGTCCGCGGTCGGCGTCGGCGATGCACCTCATCACCCGGACGGCGGGCGGCGCGGAGATCGTGCACGAGGCCGTGATCGGTGAGCGGGTCGACGTCGTCGCGGTGGGGGCGTTCGGATCATGAGCGAACCGCAGGCCATCATCCGCCGGGGCGACGTCCTCGTCTGGGAAGACGGCACCCTGATCGACGCCGACTCGCTCGACGCGTACACCGAGGAAGCGCGGCTGATCGCGCACCCCCTCGACTCGGCGTCGATCCGGACGCCCGACTGGGTGATCGACGCGCTGAACGACGCTTCGCGGTGGGCGGCGCGCATGGTCGCGATCATCGCCACGGCCGAGGAGATCAAGCGGCAGAAGTCGGGCGAGTACCAGGACGCGCGAGCGCAGGCCGTGATCGACACAGCCGGTTACCCGGCGCGGGAGCAGGCGTCGCGTGTGCGGATCGCGACGGTCGCGCAGCGGCAGGAGTACGACCGGGCGGTCGTCGCGTTCGAGAAGGCCCGCCGGGTGGGGAACCTCCTGTCGGACTACACGAGCCGGCTGCAGTCCATCGGGAAGCAGATCGAGATCACCTACCGGCACGGGGGGCTGTCGTGAACGAGAACGAACCGTCGGACGTCGACGAGTGGGTGCGCGGGATGGTCGAGGAGAACACGCTCGCGGCGCTCGACTTCGAGGCGAAGTGCACGGTGTGCGACGCGGACGCCGCGTGGTTCATCGGGCTCGCGTGCTGCGAGCACACGACGGTCATGTGCCTCGGGTGCTATGCCCGCTGGGAGACGGTGATCGCGCTGAACATGGGCCGGGAGACACGGTGCCGCGGGTGCGGTCACGCCGACCTGATGTCGTGGGACCTGTACCGGACGGAGCGGATCTGATGGGCGCCGGGGACTTCACCGCGGCGACGGTACGACACGCGTTCTTCAAACGAGAGCGGGAGCGGTGCTTCCGCTGCCGGCGCCCGCTCCGGTTCGAGGACCGCGGGCGTGGCTGGTCGGCGCACCACCGGATGCCGCGCGGTGCGGGCGGGGTGGGTCGGAAGGACGGCGAGCTGGCTCGCATGATCTCCGACGTCACGAACTGCCTGATCCTCTGCGGGTCGGGGACGACCGGGTGTCACGGGTGGGTCGAGTCCCGCCGTGCGATCGCCGAGGACTACGGGTACATCGTCCGCCGGGGCATCAATCCGCCGGCGGGGATTCGGATCAAGAGGGACGACGGGACGTGGTGGCTGCTGACGCGCAGCGGGCTCGCCGTCGAGGTCGAAGAAGGGACAGGGCTATGAGCAAGGCGGAGGGCTTCGCGGCCGTGCCGAACTGGATGATCCGTGAGAAGCGGGTTCCCCGGAATGCGGTGCTGGTGTACGCGTCGCTGGCGTCTCGGTCGGGCCTGGGTGGGATTCACCCGTCGCAGGCGACGATCGCGCAGGAGTCGGGGCTGAGTGAGCGGACCGTGCGGAGCATGCTCGCCGAGCTCGAGAAGCTGGGCGTGATCGAGCGGCTGCGTCGGACGACCGGCACGAGGGGTCGTGGGAACCGTCTCCCGGATGGGTACACGCTCCACCCGAACGGCTCCCCGGACCTGGCGGCAACATTTGCCGGTAGCTCGATGCAACCGGCAACGAACGCGATGCAACCGGCAACGGAGGAGGTTGCAACCGGCAAGGAGCTGCAAGCCACTCCTCTTATAGAGGTAGAACCCGGAGAGGTAGAACCCGGTGAGGTAGCGGCACGCAAGCGCGCCGCCCGCATCCCGGATCCGTTCGTGCTGACGGCGGAGATGAGGGCCTGGGCAGCGGCCGAGGTTCCGGGTCTGGACGTCGATGCTCACACACGCGAGTTCGTGGACTACTGGCGGGCCGAGTCGGGCGCGAAGGCGTCGAAGCTCGACTGGCTCGCGACGTGGCGGAACTGGATGCGGAAGGCGCATCGGTGGAACGCGTCGAAGAGCGGGCGCGCTACTCCGGACGATCGTCTGCGCGACGGCATCGAGCGCGGTGCCCGTCTCGCGGCTCTCGCGAGTGAGCAGGGGGCGCTCGCATGAACATCCAGGAGACGAACCAGCTCCTCATCCGGATCCAGGTGATCGACAACCGGCAGATCGGCGACTCGACCGTGATCGCGTGGCACGAGCTCGTGAGCGACCTCGACTATGCGACGGCCGTGGAGGCCGTGAAGCTCCACCAGCGCGAGTCGACCGCCTACCTCACGCCGGCGCATGTCCGCGTCGCCGTCGAGCGCATCCGTCTCGCCGGGCTCGGTCCACAGCAGGACGAGTACGGCAACGACATCGAGCCCGACTATCCCGCGGTCGCCGCGTACGAGCGACTGCACCCTGAGCAGAGAGAGATCACGTCATGAGCGTCATCGTCACCGAGGCCACGCACCCCGGGCCGTGTTTCGCCTGCGACCTCGGCATCCGTCCCGGGCAGATGATCCGGCTGAACGAGGAGGTCGGCGCGGCGGGTGCAGACCCGGAGTGGGAGCACGTCACCTGCCCGGCCGCGCCGACCGTGTGCGGCGAGTGCTTCACCGAGGTCGCCCGCAACGGCGCCTGCATGTGCGGGGCGGTGTGACAGTGAACGCGATCAAGGATGCCGCCCGCACGGTCTACGAGTGGGACCTCCGCCTCGGGTTCAACCCTTCACGGTTTGAAAGCGAGCCCACGGAGATTGCGAAGCTTCGCGAGACGGTGCGGGCCACCCGCGCTTCCTGCAACCACGACTGGAAGAACCGCGTCGGCACCTACGGGGCCACAGGCCTAGGCGCTGAGTGCACGAAGTGCGGACAGCACCTCGAGCACGACTTCGACCCGTATTCCGATCGCGGGCACCCCGTGGGCAAGACCTGCACCCGGTGCGGTGCGACCGAGTGGATGTACGTCGATGGTCTGCTCTGCCTGATCCCAGAGCAGACCCCGCTTTACCAGCGCGGACTCGCGCGGCAGGAGAGGGATTGATGAGCGACTTCCTCGACGAGGTCCCGCCGGAGGACCCGTACGCTCCCGGCACGGCACCCGCCGTCGACGGCCTGGCCCTGTTCGAGCAGGGCGTGATCGGTGGGATGCTCGCGCACCCCCGCATCATCCCTGCGCTCGAGCGGGAGGTCGCAGCGGGCGACTTCCACGACGGCCGCCTAGGTGTGATCTTCACCCGGGTCGTCGAGTGGCACCTCGCCGGGGCGCACATCGACTACCTGTCCGTGTGGGACCAGCTCGCGGCGTGGGGCGTCCACGGGATCTCGCTGCCGGAGCTCTCCGAGTGGGGCACGGTCACCGCCGACGCGGCACGGTTCTACGCGTCGAAGGTGAGGGAGGCGTCCGTGGAGCGGGTGCTCCGGCTGATCGGTGCCCGGCTCATGGAGGGCGGCGTCGAGCCGGGGGTCGCGATGGCACGCGCGGCGCAGGACCTCCGCACGCTGCGCGACATGGCCGTCGGTGGCATGTCGGTCCGGTGGCTGCGTGAGGTGCTGGACGTTCCCGAGGAGGACGACGCGTACGACTGGGCGATCCCGGGCCTGCTCGAGCGGCAGGACAGGCTCATGCTCTCGGCGGGTGAGGGCGTCGGCAAGTCGACGTTCCTCCGGCAGATCGCGACGATGTCCGCCGCCGGCCTGCACCCGTTCGAGGGCAGCGACATCCCGCCGCTGAACGTCCTCGTCATCGACGTCGAGAACAGCGAGCGGCAGTGGCGGCGTGCGGTGCGCGGGCTCACGGAGCGCGCGGCGATGGTCGGGCGGCGTGACCCCCGCGACCACCTCGCGTTGCACTGCGTGCCGCCGATGGACATCACGAACGCGAACGACCTCGGCCGGATCCACCGCTGGATCGATGAGTCGAAGCCGGACCTCGTGCTGATGGGGCCGCTGTACCGGATGACGGGCGGGTCGCTGAACAAGGAGGAGGAGGCGAAGCCCGTGCTGAACGCGCTCGACTCCATCCGTGAGCGCGACGTCGCGATGCTCATCGAGGTCCACGCGGGTCTCGACAAGGACGGCACGGGGGAGCGGGGGCTGCGTCCGCGTGGCTCGTCGACGCTCCTGGGCTGGCCGGAGTTCGGTCTCGGCATCCGCCGGGACAAGCAGATCGAGGGGCGGACGCCGACGTTCAGCCTCGTCCGGTGGCGCGGGGACCGTGACCGCCGGGACTTCCCTCGAAAGCTCATCTGGGGCAACAACTGGCCCTGGGAGAGATTGCCGTACTGAGAAAGGACATGGGGATGGCTACCAACAAGGGACGACGGATCGTCGACGCGCTCGACGACCTGCGTGCAGAGCTGCGGCTCTCGAACCAGATCGAGGTGCTCCGTGCGGGCGCTTCGTTCCTGGACCACGACAAGGGCGAACGCGCCAAGACCGACACCGCGAAGGCTCGCCTCGCGCGGCAGAACCAGCTTCGGGCGGACATCCGCGCCGCCCTCGCAACCGACACGGAGGACAACGCATCATGATCGAGTCGATCTTCTTCAACCCGTGGATCTGGATCATCCCGATCCTCATGGTCGTGCTGGTGGCGCTGACCGTCGTCGGGGGTTTCGCGCTCTGGCGAGACGACCTGTCGCTGTGGATGCTCCCGACGATCATCTCGCCGTTCGCACTCCTCATCCTCGGCGGCTTCTACTTCGGGGCGATGCTCCCGCCGTACGACGTCTCCTACTACCAGACGTACCGGATCACCGGCGAACTGACGCAGGTGGAATCAGCGTTCAACGGCGACGAGGGCACGATGAGTCAGGTCTTCATCGCCCGCGTCGACGGTGTCGACCTGTTCATCCGGTCCGGCGATCAGCGGTTCCGATCGCTGGACGCCGGCGACGAGGTGAACCTCGTCTGCGAGAAGCGGTTCGCGTACTTCCAGGAGCCGTGGTTCGACTGCTCGTTCGGTGGTGAGCAGCGATGACGATCGAGGAGGAGTACGTCCGGTTCGTCGCGGACGCCGACTGGACCGACGAGTGCGAGGTGCTCGCCCGGATGCGGAAGCGGAAAATGCGGCTCACGCCCGCTCAGGCGCGCGCATTCGCCGCCGAGCTGGTGGAGGCCGCCGGGAACGCTGAGAGCGCCGCAAACGAGGCTGTGCGACCAGTGGTGGCACCTGCGTTCGATCTGCTCGGGGCGCTCGACGTCGCGATCCAGCGGGAGAAGGACCGTGCACACGTCCAGGTCGAGACGATCGCCGTCGAGCTCGGCGCGACCGTGTCCCACTCGGCGCCGGTGTCGCCGGACTGCGCCGCCGGGAAGCACCCGCACGGGTGGCAGGACACGGCGTGGGACGACGACGCCGACGTCGAGGTTCCCTGCACCTGCTCATGCCACGACACCACCGAGGAGAGCGCAGCATGAGCGCCGCGCGGATCCTCACGGTTCGTCAGCCGTGGGCGTGGGCGATTATCCACGGCGGGAAGACCGTCGAGAACCGGACGCGGAACATCGCGGGCGACTACCGCGGACCCGTCCTCATCCACGTCGCGAAGGCATACGCCGACGACTGGCAGTCGAACGTACTCGCCGGCATCATGAACCGACACGACGGCGTCTACGACGAGCCGCAGCCGTGGCGCGACCCCGCCGGTGCGATCATCGGCGTCGTCGACCTCGTCGACTCGCACCCCGTCGAGTCATGCATCGAGCAGCAGCACGACGGCGACTGGTTCGTCTGCTCCGAGTGGGCGGAGCGCGCGGGGCATCACCTCGTGCTCGCGAACCCGCGGGCGCTCGACGAGCCGATCCCGTACCGCGGGGCGCTCGGCCTCCGCCGGACCGCGTTCGGCATCGCGGGGGACTGGCTGTACGAGGAGACCGATCGGTGCACCTGCGGCGCGGGCGGCACGATCGGCGCACTCTACGGCCACGAGCCCGGATGCGGCCTCGAGCCGGTCGCGCGACTGGCGGCGACGTCATGAGCGCCCCGACCCCCGTCGCCGACCGCCTCCACGCCCGCACCGACAACCCCCGCCGCGCGTACTGCGGCACCACCGACGCCCCCAAGTTCGCCCACGACCTCCGCACCGTGACCTGCCCGAACTGCGCAGCCGCGATCCGAGCAGACAAGGAGACCACACCATGACCCTCCACTACGACGACGCCGGCCTCCGCCTGTTCCACGGGTCGAACAAGGACATCCTCCCGACGTTCGCGGATGCGTCGTTCGATTCGATCGTCACCGACCCGCCCTACGAGCTCGGCTTCATGGGCAAGGGGTGGGACTCGTCCGGCATCGCGTACGACGTCGACGTGTGGCGTGAGTGCTTCCGCGTGCTCAAGCCCGGCGGGCATCTTCTCGCGTTCGGCGGCACCCGCACCTGGCACCGCATCGCCGTCGCGATCGAGGATGCCGGGTTCGAGATCCGCGACTCGATCGCCTGGATGTACGGCAGCGGATTTCCCAAGTCCCTGAACGTGGCAAACGCGATCGACAAGTCGCGGAATGACCAAGACGAAGTGCTCGCAGTTACTACCCGGCTCGCTGACCTCGCGGCAGCCGCGGGCGTCACCCGTCGCCAGATCGACGAAGCGATGGGCACCAGCGACATGGGCGGGTGGTGGCTTTCCCGCATTCGAGGTCGAGCAGCCATCGCGTCCGTCGAGAACTGGGGGCGCCTGCGGGATCTTATCCCCGGCGCCTCAGAGCTCGACGACGAGGTATGGCGGCTGAACGGACGGAAGGGCGCACCCGGGGAGGCGTGGGCCGCGCGCGAGATCATCGGGCAGGCACAGGACCGTCGCGGCGACGGCACAGTAATCGGTCTCGGCCACTCAGGCGAAATCGCCCGCGCGACCTCAGATGTGGCGCGCCAGTGGGAGGGCTGGGGTACTGCGCTCAAGCCGGCGTTCGAGCCGATCATCGTCGCGCGGAAGCCGCTGGTCGGGACGGTCGCGGCGAACGTGCTTGCGTACGGCACCGGAGCGATCAACATCGACGCAAACCGTGTGCACACCGCTGGCAGCGAGGCAAAGGCGTACAAGGTGAAGCAGCTGAAGCCGGGCGCGACCCTCAACAGGGAAGGCGGCAACTGGCGCCCGGACGATCCCGACGCCGAGACGTACGAGGGGGAAACTAAAGCGGGTCGGTTCCCGTCGAACGTGCTGCTCGACGAGTCGCAGGCCGCTGCGCTCGACGCGCAGACCGGCACGTTGACCAGTGGCACCGGAGCGGTGAAGCGCGCCTCGAGCGCAGCGCGCGACGGCAACCGCGGCGCAGCGCTAGGCAAGGAATCGCGCGCCGAGGGAACTGAGATGGTTTCGTACGGCGACAGCGGGGGAGCGTCGCGCTACTTCCCGACGTTCCGCTACGCCGCGAAGGCCCCGGGCACCGAGCGGCCCGAGGTCGACGGCGTCGCGCATGCGACTGTGAAGCCCCTCGACCTGATGCGCTGGCTCGTCCGCCTCGTCACACGCCGCGGCGGCCACGTCCTCGACCTGTTCGCCGGCTCCGGCACCACCGGAGAGGCAGCCCTGCTCGAAGGCATGGAATGCACGCTGATCGAGCTCGAAGCCGATCACCTTCCGCTGATCCTCGCGAGGGTGCGGAAGCCGCTGCAGACGTCGCTATTCGGCGACTGGGAAGGGGGTGTGGCATGAGCCGCACGATGGAGGTCCTCGCGACCGTGGAGCACGGCACCGTCGACGGGTACCGTGCCGGATGCCACGGCTCCACGGTGTCCTGCGGCGCGGCCGTGTCCTGCACCGACGTCTACATCCGGTATCAGGGCGACTGGGGATTCCGGAAGCGCGTCGACGCCGGCGAGAACCCCGCCGACATCGTCGCCGAGGAGACCGCCGAGCTTGAGGCGATCCGGGAGCGCGACAAGGCCGCGAACCGGAAAGCGAAGGCCGCCGCCGCCCGCGCCGAGAAGGAACGCGACGAGAGGAAGGCGCGCGCTGCGGAGCCGAACCTCACGGAGCGGATCGGCGACGACGTCCGCCGGCTCATCAGCGAGGGGAAGACGGTCCGGGAGATCGCGGCCGAGCTGAAGGTCGCGATCGCGTCGGTCACCCGCACCCGGGAAGCGCTCGGCATCAAGGGCCCGCCGCCCCGGATCATCGTCGACGTCGCCGAGGTCGCCCGCCTCCACGCCGAGGGCTACTCGGACACGGTGATCGCCCAACGCATGGGTGTCGCGAACAGCACGATCAGCACGATCCGTCGGGAGAAGCTGAAGCTCCCGCGCCTGTCGCCGAAGGTCGCCCGGGCACACGAGGAGTCGCCGCGTGCCGCCCGGCAGCGTCGCATCGTCGAGCTGCACGGGCAGGGCATGACGGACCAGCAGATCGCCGACGAGCTCGGCACCACCCGGTCCGCGGTCTACCAGGCCCGGGTCCGGCTCAACCTTCCCCTGAACCGGGCACGCACCCGCGGACCGTACAAGCCCCGCACGACCACAAGGCCGGAGCGGGTGGAACTCGCCCCCGACGCGGACATCACACATGGCACCCCTGACGGCTACACGGCCGGATGCCGCGGTCGCGGATGCCCGAGCACCCCGACATGCACCGAAGCGATGCTGAACGCTCACAGGGCCGCACGCCGACAGGCAGGAGGCGAGTGATGGACCCGCTCACGATCATCGACCCCAACGCCGCACATGACCAGTGGGTGCGCGAGCATGAGTGGCACCTCGCGATCCTCCCCGACCTGATCGACGCGATCGTCGACGCCACCCTTCCCGACATCCCCGTCGGCGGCGGCTCCCGCTTCGACAAGGACCAGATCACCGGAGGCGGCTACCTCGACAACATGCGCGCACTCGACGCCTACACGGTCAGCTCCGGAGGCCGCATCATCGGACAGGGCGCAGCAGCCGACGCCCGCGAACTCTGGTACGAACTCATCACCTACCTCGGGGCCGCGGCGCAGGTCGTCTCCCGCCCGATCCGACCGGTGCCACCCATCGGGAACACCGTCGACGCGGACCCGCTCACCGCTCGCGGGGAAGCACTCATCGCCGTCGGGTGGCTGATCGACCACGGCGACCGGATCGCAGAGGCCCCCGTGCTCGACAAGGAACCGACGGACCTGTTCGCCCTGATCCGACACCTACGAGGCCGCTACGGGGTGTTCCCGCACCCGCGACGGGCACGGCTCGCGATCTGCACGGTGTGCGGGGAGACGACGGTGCGGACGTGGTGGGCGACGTCCCGTGACGGACGGGCGCGATCCGTCGAAGTGAAGACCTGCTCGACCTGCGGAGACGAGCACCGCGAAGACGAAGGGACAGCATCATGACCGACCAGAAGCTCATCGACGACGTGGTCACGGCATTCGCCGTCCGCGACATTACCGCCCCGAGCCGCGACGACATCGCCCGCGTGCTCGAGGTGTTCGAGACCTCGCTCCGACGATGCGGGTGCGACGACTGCACCACCGCCCGACGGGAACGAATCGGCCTCACCGAACACGACCTCACCAGCCTCGCCCGCGTGCTCCACGAGGTCGTCTACTCGCCGGGCGCATCGTTCGACCGGGCCGTCCCCGGCATCCAGGAGTACATGCACGCGTGCGCCGAGAAGGTGGCAGCGGCGCTCCCGTGGGTGGTGCCGACGCACGAGGTCGAGCTCGTGGTTACTGAGGCGCACACCCCGACCGACGACGAGCGGGAGGCGCTGATCGACGTGATGGTGATGACGAAGCTCAGCGACTACGCCGCAACCGACATGAGCACCATCCACCAGGCGGTCGATGCGATCCTCGCTTCGGACGTGTGGCGCTTCCGTCGTTCCGAGGTACCGGAGTCGAGCGCGGGCCTGATCGCGATGTTGCGGGCATGGATCGACGGCGAACCCTTCGAGGTGTCCCAGGAACGTACCGGTCAGCCTGTCGCGAAGGTGCCGTTCGCCCAGCAGCAGGGGTATTTCAACGGGTATGCCGCGGCTGTCGACCACGTCGCTGCGATCCTCGCCGCCGTCCCGGAGCCGCAGGGCGAACCGTCCGACGCGCAGGTGGAAGCCGCACTCATCGCGCACCTTGGCTACGACCCCGCACCCGCGGGCTTCCCATTCAAGGACGACGAGAAGGATCAGATGCGTGCCGCCCTCCGCGCGGCCGAGGAGGCGAAGCGATGAACGACCCAATCATGATGTACCCGCAGCCCAGCATCCCGAACCCGCTCGGCACCACCCCGTACATGCAGATGAGCGACGACCAGATCGCCCAGGGCGTCGAAGCGGCTGGATACCGCATCGACGCAGCCGAACACACGCGACAGGCGCTCATCCGTGAGCGCGACCGCCGCGCCGCTCTGCGTGCTGCTGGGGGTGCGCGATGAGCGACTACACACCGACCACCGAGGCGGTCGAATCGCTCGGCGAAGACATCCAGGCTTACCTCGTCATGGACGGGGTCTACCTGGATCACGAGATCACGAGGAACGTCGCCCGCTGCATTCTCTCTGACCCCGACTGGGCTGGTGTCGTAGCCGAGGAACCGGAATGGGAGTACGGCTGGGATGCGTGTGCAGGCTTCAAACCCAATCCGACATCGTCGAGGGAATGGGCAGAGGACGTAATCAAGCGCAACCCGGACTGGGTGCTGGTGCGTCGCAGTGCTGCTGTCCCGGCAGGTGAGTGGGTGCCGGTGAAGCAGGAAGGAGCCGACGATGTCCGAGCGTAAGCCCCCCAACTTCACCCAGCAGGACACCCACGAACTCGGCGCGTACCTGTTCGACCAGGACAGCGAGCACGTCACCCAGTGGATGCACGAGCACATCCAGAACACCCGCGACATGCACGCCCTGATGGAGTTCCTCGGCCGGGCGATCTACAAGATATTCCCCCTCGGACTCACGAAGGGCGTCGTCGTCGACGAGAACCACTACTGGGCGATGAAGATCACCGGAGCCACCCAGGACTACATCGACGCAGGCCGCATCATGACCGCCGCGTTCAACGCCGACTGGCCGACGATGACCGCCCTCATCGTCGCCGTCCTCACTCACCCGCACGAGTACCACGCCGAGGTCGTCGTGCACCTCCTCAGCGCCCTCGGCGACGGCCTTCGAGCCGCCTCCGCCGAACACGAGCAGGGGAACCAGCGATGAACGCCGAAAGACGTCGCGCGGGCCGCCGCATCCGCCGAGACCGCCGCATCGCCGCCCGCTTCGACGCGATGTGCGCCAACCTCGGGATAGAGCCGATGCCGTGGCAGCGCGACCTCGCCCTCGCCGCCCTCCGGGGCGAGATCCCGACCATCTCCAGAGCACGGCGCGCGGGATGGTCGACCGTTCGCCGGCTCATCGACACCGCCCGAGGTTGTCATGGGTGAGATGCTCACCTACCGGCAGGCCGCACGCCGCGTCGGACGTTCAATGCGAGCCGTCCGCTACTGGCGGGCACGCGGCATGCCGATGTCGTGGGAGATCCGGGAAGGCCAGAAGGTCCGCGTCGTCGAGGAGTCCGTCCTCCTCGCCTGGTGGCGGGAGCGGATGAAGAATGACCCCGTCTACCAGATCAACCTCCGCAAGCGGCTCGCCGAAGCCGACCCCGACCAATAGGCGGACGCTATCGGACCCGGCGCTTGCATACCCTACATTCATGATCGGAAAGTCGTCGGAGGGGCTGATACAGCCTCACAGAACCGAAGACAACCACTAACGAAGCCCCGCCGTTCCCCAGACGCCGGGGCTTTCGTGATCTCGGGCGCAGCGCACGCGACCCGGCCGAACCCATCCCCTCGGCTGGCACGGGACCCCTGCGCCCGAACACGGTCCGACGACGCGGGCGGGCAGCGGCATTCCCTGTCCGCCCGCGTACCACCCACCCACTGACGAGAGGGGCGGCCATGCAGTGCTCACAGTGCAGCCGGACGATGCGGCCCTTCGGCGCGAAGAAGGCCGACGCCCCCGACACGATCGCGCAGGGCGGACGCGGGCTCTGCGCGAACTGCGTGAAGAAGCAGGGGCAGCCCGTCGACTCGATCGACGACAGTCCGGCCGTCCTCGTCCGCGCCGTCCTTCGGCCCTCGACCTACAAGGCGTTCGCCCGGCACGCGAAGGAGCTGCATATCGAGGTCGGTGACCTGCTGTCCCGCCTCGCCGACCGTGCCGTCGGCACCGCACCGCTCGCGGCTCCCGAACCAACCGTCGCCCCGGTCGAGCCCGGCCCGAAGCCGATCGCCGCGCGAGGCGGCACGCGTGGTCGTCCTGTGCACGTCGAGGACCCTATCGACCGCCGCATCCGCACCCTGAACGCGGACGGCCTCACCGACACGGCAATCGCCCGCGCGGTCGGCATGTCACAGCCGTCCGTCTCACGGCGCCGCCGCCTGCTCGGCCTGCAGTCGCCGCGCCCACGCGGCCCGAATCGCAAGGCCGCATGATGGCCGTCGTCGTCCACCTCGACACGATCAGCGAACACCTCGACGACGTCGAGTGCCCGATCTGCGGGTACAACGCGATGATCCGGCTCCGCGGCTACTTCCTCGGCACCGCCGGCGTCCACATGGTCTTCGACCAGACGTTCTGCGGCAGGTGCAACGCCGAGAAGCGTCGCCTCGGACGGGAGGCCGGAGCATGACCGGCAAGCGCACCCACAAGGAATCCCGTCGGATGCACAAGCTCCGCCGCGAGTTCTTCGAGGAGGGGAAGCGGCAGTCGCGCAGCACCAACCCCGACGAGGTCGAGAAGTCGAAGTGTTGGATCTGCCGCGACGCGATCGACTACGACGCCGGGCAGGGCACCACCTCCGACTCCCACGAGCTCGATCACTACCACCCCGTCGACGACCGGCCCGACCTCGAGGAAGACGTCGACAACTTCCGTCACTCGCACTCGTCCTGCAACAGCAGCCGAGGCAAGCGTGCAGCCAACACGCAGGGACTCGGCGAGCAAGTCGCCGCCTGGTGGTGAGGAGCACATCATGGAGACATGTGACCAGTGCGGGCCCGCCGTCCAGGCGAAGGAACGCGCGACACTCCCGTCCGGTCGGACCCTGACCTACTGCACGCACTGCGCGTCAGCGAACATGGTCGGCCTGATCCGCGCGAACGCGACCCTCAACCCGATCGAGCCGGCATGCGTACCGCCATCGGCGTGACCGTCGGGATCGTCATCGGCTGGTCAGCGCTCGCTATCTGGCGAGGCCCGACTCGCTGGCTCCTCACCCGCATCCCGCCCGCCACCCATCCCGACCACGTCGACCGGGTGAGGGTGTGGCACGACCACGTCGAACAGCCGGGCGCATCATGGCCGGCGTGACCGCCCTCGCGCTCCGCGGCATCGGCACCGCACCCGACTTCGTCCACGACCCCATCACCGACACCTGGATCCACCCCGACACCGGCGTCGTGATCTTCGGTGAGGACATGCCACGCGAACTCATCCCGTGGTGTCACCTCAACCCCGAGGAGGAGACGTGACCATCACCGCCCGCCTCGTCGCACACCGCGAGGCAGCACTCAGCGGATGGTGCAGGAGCGCCGCACACGACCGCACCCACCCGGTCACCTCCACGGAGACCAGACGTGCGCGCCGCCGCCTCCGCCTCTGGGACACACTCCTCGACCTCTGGTCGTTCAGAGGACGCAGAGCATGAGCGGCCGCGAGCTTGACCCCGACGGCACAGACTCGTATCACCCCGAGCACCCGTGGGAGCAGACGACGCACCCGCTCTACCTGCCACCCGACCAGCGCACCGCGTTCAACTGGCCACCCGAGCCCGCTCACCCCCACGGTGCACACGAGGCGCAGGAGTGGGGACGCCTCCCGGCCCGCGTGCCCGTCGCACCCACCGACCTCACCTTCGGCCCCGGGTACACCTACCCACCCACACACGCACCCCGAGGGGCAGCAGGGGACAGCGGCGCACGCCGACGGCGGAGACGGTAACCACCCACCCCCGGTCACACACGCCCGGATACGGACAGACCACGGGGAGGGCGTAGCCCGACCACCCCCAGACGTTCCCAGACGCTCACGCGAGCCGCAGACCCCCACCCCCCGAAAAATCCAGCAACACCCCAGGGGGCGGACGACAGCCCGGGGGAGCCGTCCTCTCTCCCCGACCCGAAGTGCCCGATTTCTACCAGGGGGTGACCCGGATGCCGAAGAAGGCTGACCGTCCTCACAGGGCCGCGCTGACGCGGATGCTGAGGGTTACGGGGCTCGCGAACGTGCCCGAGGAAGCACCCCTCGTCGAGCTGCTGCGCACGCTGGCCGACGAATTGGACCGCGGTGGTGGCTCTCGGCCGCGGATCGAGTACCGGGCGGCGCTGAAGGACGCGCGGATGGTGCTGAACACGACGGCGCGCGGGAAGCCGAAGGGCTCGCCTGACGTGCCGGAGCCGACGAAGGCGGCGAAGCCCGGTGAGGGCGAGTCGGAGGCCCTCACGGACGAGGAGATCGACGAGCCCACGTCGCTGGCGAAGTTCAAGGCGGAGCGGGGCATCGGCTGACCGCTCGAGGTGGGGGTGAGCGGTGACGGCGAAGCTGTTCGGGCGGACTGAGCCGCGTCTGTGGACGAAGCCGCTGCGGGAACTGACCCCGGAGACGTCGCGCGGGTTCGAGGTGATCGAGTTCGCGCTGACGATCCTCGGGGTGACGCTCTACCCGTGGCAGAAGTGGCTCCTGATCCACGCTCTCGAGCTGCGCCCTGACGGCACATACCGCTTCAAGCGGGTCATCGTGCTCGTCGCCCGGCAGCAGGGGAAGACGATGCTCGCGTCGGTGCTCGCCGCGTGGTGGCTTTTCGTCGACTCGGGCCGGAACAAGGAGCAGGTCCCGCCGCTGAAGTTCAAGGTCGTGGGTGTCGCGCAGAACCTCGACATCGCTAAGGAGCCGTGGGCGGCGGTCAAGTCCTGGTGTGACCCGGATCCGGAGACGGAGGAGGAGGCCGAACTCGCGATCGACGCGCTGCAGGCCGCCACGGCGAAGGTTCGCGACGCGAACGGGTCGATTGCGATCACGGCGCGCTCCCGGGCGCACTACGAGATCCGGGCAGCGAAGAACGCCCGAGGCAAGCCCGCCGCGCGCGTCCTGATGGACGAGATGCGTGAGCAGCGCGACTGGGTCGCGTGGAATGCCGTCTCGCAGACCCTCAAGTCGTTCTGGTCCGGACAGCTCTGGGGCATCTCGAATGCGGGCGCGTCCGACGCGGTCGTGCTCCGCACCCAGCGCGACGCGGGCCTTGCGGACATCGCCGATTGGGACGCCTACGTCGGCGCTGGGCTCACCTCGGCCGAGGAGTACGCGAACACCCACGACACGTCGCTCGGGATCTTCGAGTGGTCCGCGCCCGACGGGTGCGCGAAGGACGACATCGACGGCATCCTGCAGGCGAACCCGTCGATCGGGTACGGCGCGATGACCGTGCAGGACGCTCTCTCCGACATTCGGTCGATGACCGACGCCGGCTACCGCACTGAGGTGCTGTGCCAGTGGGTGACGGTGCGCGTCGATTCGTTCATCAACGTGAAGGACTTCCAGGCGCTCTACGTCCCGCCCGCCGACGTGAAGATCACGAAGGGCGAGCGGACCGTGTGGGCCATCGATACCTCGAAGCGGTCGAACGACTCGGGCGTGACGACGTGGATCGGCGCGGCGACGCGCACGAAGTCCGGGAAGCCGTTCGCGACGGTGCGACACCGTCGGACCGGCATCGTCTGGGCACCGGACTACATCACGAAGCTCGCCGACGAGTCCGGTTTCCGGGAGGTCGTGGTCGTCGGACGGGGCGCGCCGGCCGCTGAGCTCGTGGAGGAGCTGCAGAAGCCCGAGCGAAACCTCACCGTGCACGTCCTCGACGGCGGCCAGTTCGCCGCGGCGACGGGCCAGATGAGCGACGCGGTCCGCGACAAGGACATCGTGCTCGTCGAGCAGCCGGACATCACGCTCGCCGTCGAGGGCGGCGTGACGAAGGAGTACGCCGAGAACGACGCCTGGTCGCGCTCGAAGTCCCTGCCGGTCGACATCTCGGGCCTGATCGCGATGTCTGAGGCGCTCTACGGGCTCGTGAACCTCGAGCCCGAGATCGTCCCCGACCCACCCAAGCCGCCGGCCGCCGAATCGGTGAGTCGCGCTGACATCGCGCCCGACGAGATGAACCTCGCGACGGTCGCATTCTGAGAGGAGGCCCCCGGTGGCAGACGAGATCGGCTACGTCAAGGACGGAGCGCTGCGCGGATGGTCGTCTCTCGCCGACGAGGCGCACGAGAAGAACATCGACCTGCAGTGGCCGCACTCGCTCGAGGTCTACGACCAGATGCGCCGCGAGGACGCTCAGGTCGGCTCCGTAGTCCGGGCGGTCACGCTGCCCATCCGCTCGACGCGGTGGGAGATCGACCCGGCGGGGGCCCGCGACGAGGTCGTGAAGCTCGTCGCGCAGGATCTCGGCCTTCCCGTGAAGGGGCAGGAGGAGCCGGAGCGCCCGAAGCGGGAGCGCGGTCGGTTCTCGTGGGACGAGTTCCTCCGCCTGGCGCTCCTCGAACTCGTGTTCGGCCACTCGGTGTTCGAGCAGGTGTACCGGATCGAGGACGGGCGCGCGCGTCTCGGGAAGCTCGCCTGGCGGCCCCCGCGGACCATCAGCAAGTTCGAGGTCGCGAAGGACGGCGGACTCATCGCCGTCCACCAGCACGGCGTGTTCGGATCGACGACGGTGAAGATCCCGGTCGATCGACTCGTGGTGTTCGTGAACGAGCGCGAGGGCGCGAACTGGATCGGCCAGTCGCTCCTCCGGCAGGCCTACAAGAACTGGCTCCTAAAGGACCGCCTGCTGCGCATCCAGGCACTCGTCGGCGAACGCAACGGACTCGGTGTGCCGGTGGTCACCGGCGCGGAGCTCCCCGAGAGCATCTCGAAGGACACCGCGAAGGCCGAGGAGTGGCTGAAGGCGCAGAAGGACGAGGGCCTCAAGCTCGCGACGGACTTCCGTGCCGGTGAGGCGGCGGGCGCGTTCGTCCCTCATGGCGGCAGCGTCGAGCTGAAGGGCGTGACGGGCAAGCTCCCCGACATCGACGGCCCCATCCGGTATCACGACGAGCAGATCGCGCACGCCGTGCTCGCTCACCTGCTCACGCTGGGCGGCGACAAGTCGACCGGGTCCTACGCGCTCGGCGACACCTTCGCAGACGTGCTGACCGGCTCGCTCAACGCGGTGATGAAGCACCTCGCCGACGTGACGAACCAGCACGTCGTCGAGGACCTCGTCGACCAGAACTGGGGGCCGGAGGAGCCCGCGCCGCGGATCGTTCCCGTTCCGCTGGGCAAGGACGCGCCACTGACCGCGGAAGCGATCCGAGCGCTCATCGACTGCGGGGCGTTCACGGCCGACGCCGAGCTCGAGAAGTACCTCCGGGCGCGTTACGGGCTCCCGGCGCACGACCCCGACACCGCGCGAAAGCGCACCACCACCACGCAGAGCGCCGCGGGCGAGCCTGCGCCAACAGAGGAGGCAGCATGACCGACCAGCGCAGCGCGCGAAACCGGTTCTGGGGCAAGCTCACCCCGCCGAAGTCGAAGACCGAGTTCTTCGACGCGATCACGATGCCGTCCGCGGGAGGCGAGGGCACTGTCGCGACCATCCGCATGTACGGTCCGATCGACTCGTGGGGCGGGTTCTGGGGCATCTCGACGAAGGATGTCGCCGAGGTACTCGACGGGCTCCCCGACTCGGTCACGCAGATCATCCTCCGGATCAACTCGCCCGGCGGTGAGGTGTTCGAGGGCGTCTCGATCCTGAACATGCTCCGCGCTCACGACGCCAAGGTCACCGCAGTCGTCGACGGCCTCGCAGCGTCGGCCGCTTCGGTGATCGCGGCCGGGTGCGACGAGACGGTCATGTCGCCTGCCTCGCAGATGATGATCCACTCGCCGTCGACGATCGTCTGGGGCAACGCCGCGGACATGCGGAAGGTCGCAGAGGTGCTCGACACGATCGAGGAGTCGATCATCTCGATCTACCGGGACAAGGCGGGCGAGTCCGCATGGGGCGAGCTCCTCGCCAACGAAACCTGGTACACCGCCGAGGCCGCCGTCGAGGCAGGCCTGGCCGATCGCGTCGCCGTCGTGAAGGACGCCGGAGAGACGGCGACTGCCGGCACGGATGACGACGGCACCGACCAGCTCGAGGGCGACGACGTCGAGGACATGTACCAGTCCGCGCGCGCCCATCTGGGCCTGCACCCCATCGGCGCTTCGGCGCCCCACAAACTCCCGAGCTCGTCCGAGCCGGGGAATCCCAAGGAACAGAAGGAGGCGCTCAACATGAGCGACGCTTTCCTGGCTGCGGTTCGTGATCGGCTCGGCGTGACCGATGCCAACGCGTCGGAGGAGACGGTCCTGTCCGCTCTCTCCGAGGCGCTCAACGAGTCGGCCGACACCAACACGCCCACCTCGGCGGCCACGGTCGCCCCGACGATCCCCGCCGGCACGCAGCTCATCGAGAACTCGATTCTCGACTCGCTCCGCGCCGACGCCGCCGCTGGCCGCGAGGCCCGCGAGCAGCAGATCAAGGACCGCCGCGACGGGATCATCGCGAACGCCCTGCAGGAGGGTCGCATCACGGCGGCCTCGGCGGAGCACTTCCGCACCATGCTCGACTCCGACGAGGACGGCACCGCGAAGGTGCTCGCCTCGATGGCGAAGAACAGCGTTCCGGTCGCGGAGATCGGACACGCCGCCGGCGAGGTGTCGGCGGAGGACGCGCTCATGGCCCGTGCGGGCTGGGGCGACGACGACGAGGAGGCCTGACCATGGCTGACCACATCCACCTGTTCAAGCCGGGCGCATCGGTGACCTTCACGGCATCGGCGGACGTCATCGGCGGTCGCCTCGTCGAGGTCACCGGCGCCCGCACGGTCGCGAACGCCGCGGCCGACAGCGTCAAGACCGTCGGCGCGGCGGCTCAGGACACGAAGTCCGGCGAGGACGTGCTCGTGCTGCGTGGCGGGGTCCAGAACCTCGTCGCGTCCGCGGCGATCGTCGCCGGAGCCCGCGTGAAGCCCGCGGCGGCCGGGAAGGTCGTCACGGTCGGCGCTGGCGAGCGGGGCATCGGCCTCGCACTCACGGCGGCCGGTGCGGCCGACGCCCTGCTCCAGGTCGCACTGGACTGAGAGGAAGAACAGACATGGGAAACTCCCTGACGTACCCGGTGCCCTCGATCGACAGCACCGGCAGCCTCACCGCTGAGCAGATCCACGAGCTGCTCCGTTCGCGCACCGCGGTCGCTCGTCGCGTCCGCACCCTCGCGGACAAGCGGTTCATCTCGGACGCGCTCCTCAAGGGCCGTTTCCAGGCGGTCGGCGGGACCGTGCTCTACGAGAACGGTGACCCGCTGTTCGCCCCGGACGACCCCGAGGCGATCGCCCCCGGCGGCGAGTACCCGCGTTCGCAGGTCACCGCAGGCGACCTCGCAGCCGCGAAGGTCGACAAGTGGGGCCGCGACGTGCCGGTCACCGACGAGTCGATCAAGCGCCGCGGCATCGACGTCGTGAACCGTGGCCTCGGCCAGCTCGTGAACCGCATGGTCAAGTTCGTCGACTCGGCGGCGCTCGGCGTCATCGCGTCGAAGATCACCCAGACCAGCGCGGCGACGGCGAACTGGACGACGGCGAAGGCCATCGTCGCTTCGGTCGAGAAGGCGAAGGCAGAGGCCGAGGAGGCGGGCGAGGGGCACACCCTCGACACCATCGTCCTCAAGCCGACGCACTACGCGACCGTGATGTCGCTGTTCCTCGAGGCGGGCTTCCTGCCGCGCGAGGGGTCGAACCCGCTCATCAACGGCACGTGGCCGCAGGTCCTCGACCTGACGTGGCTCCGGTCGCCGTACACGCCGACGACGGCCCCGCTGCTCGTCGACTCGGACGAGCTCGGCGGCATGGCCGACGAGGACCTCGGCGGCCCGGGCTACAGCAACGCGCTGCCGGGCATCGAGGTCAAGTCGATCCGCGAGGACAAGATCGACGGCTACCTCCTCCGCTCGCGTCGCGTCACCGTGCCCGTCGTCACCGACGCCACGGCCGGCGTGACCATCACGGGAACGGGGCTGAGCTGATGGCTGAGGCCAAGAAGTACGCGCACCGTGTGACGGCCACGATGATCGTCGCGAAGGTGCCGGGCGCGCAGGGCGGCGAGGTCTACCTCCGTCAGGGTCGCGTCCTGCCGGCGTCGGTCACGGCCGACGAGGTCAAGCGGCTCAGCACGCTCGGACTGATCGAGAAGTTCGAGATCGACACCGCTGACGGCGAGTCCGCCGACAGCTCGAGCAAGTAGCGAGACAGGGGGCGATGGATATGACCATCACACACGCCGACATCGGCGGCGACGAGAACACGGCTCGACGGGTTCTCGTGCTGGCACGGTCCATCGCCCCCTGCATCGACGCGTTCCCTGACGACTCGGAGCAGAAGCTCGACGCGATCGCGGTGCTCAGCGCCGTCGTCGCCGAGCTGCCCGCGCCGGGGGATCGTCGGACGAAGTCCCTCAGCCGGAACGGCACGTCGATCACGTTCGCGGACATCGAGTCGGCGTTCGACTCGGACGCCCGGGCGAGCCTGCGGGCGCTGTGCGACGCTCAGGGGGCCTCGGTGCCGTCGGGGTCACTCCCGGCGGGGTCGTTCCCCACGGAGCGCGCATTCGAGCGCGTGTGGCCGGAGGGTGGCTATAGCTAGTCGCTGACGCTGTTCGAGAAGACCTCGCCTCGGCGGGCAACGATCGCCGCTTTCGCCTCGTCGATGGTTCTGAAGCGTCCGACGTGGATCGTCTTCCCGTCGTGAGTAATCTTCGCTCGCCAACGGGACGTCTGCGCATCCCACGTCACACCGCGCACACCCGAGGAGTTCCCCCGGTAGCCGGCAGGGTCGAGGTTCTCCATGTTCACCTTGTTCGTGCTCGGGATCAGGTGATCCGGTCGGACACATGCCCGATTGCGGCACTGGTGGTCGAGCATCACGCCCTGCGGTAGTGGGCCGTTGGCGAGCTCGTAGGCGACACGATGGGCACGTGCGACGGCGCCTCCCACTCGGAGCTGTCCGTATCCGGCGCTCTTCGAGCCGGTCCAGTTCCAACAGTGCTCGGTGCGCTCGGTGTAGGCGTCTAGGCGGTCCTGCAGTGATCCGTTCACGATTCGCCGAAGAGGTGTGAGAGCCCCGGTCCGACGCTTCTGGACGTAGTGCGAATGGCACAGGCTGAGCGATTTCGCCGGGCGCTCACATCCTTCGAAAGAACAGGTGGCCTTCATGAGTACATGTTACCTCGGGGGAGGGACATCGTGATCGAGTCGTTCTTCTTCCCGCACAAGGTTCTGATCCGCGACATGATCGACCGGGGCGGGGAGGGGTCGAGCCCTGGCCCTGCGCGGCTGTCGATCGCGGAGACCATCGACGAGCGGACGCTGGTGAAGAACCGGGACAACCTCGAAGTTGTGTCGAACTCCCGCGTCACCGTCCCTCTGGACGCGAACGTCGCGCCGGGTGCGCTGGTCACCGTGTGGCCGGGCACGTCGGCGGCGCGGGAGGCCGAGGTGATCCGTGTCGGCCGGGACGAGAACGCCCGGCCGTTGCCGTCTCACCTGATCCTCTGGCTCACCTAGTCCAGTTCGACGGCCGCGGGTCGTCCCACAGATACAGCTCGTAGTCGGTAGTGATGACGTCGACGCCCGGGTCGCGGTCGAGATGGTCGCCGGTCGGCACCCACGAGGACACCTTCAGCAGGGTCAACGTTTCGTGGATCGGGTGCGCGTAGAGCGTCGCGGCGATGGCCTCCCCGACATCGACAAGCTCATCGTCGGTGAGCCCATCGCTGCAGACACGCGCGACCGCTTCGACCTTCCCTGGCTCGTCGATCGAGTTCAGCACCTGGAATCCGGGGTTGAGCACGACACCATCCGGGAGTACCGCGGTCGCCCCGACAGCCTGCATCGCCTCGCTCCCCGGGGAGGGGGGCGCGACGTAGTCCACGCACTCCTGCGGCACCTCGGCTGCCGACGCGGTCGGTGTGCTTTCCGGCGCCGACACCGTCGGCTCGGGTGCTGGCGACGTCGTCGTCGTCTCGGGCGGCGTCTGCGCCGCACACCCACCCAGGAACATCCCCGCGGCGAGGACGCCCGCGGCCACCGATTTACGCATGCTCACACCGTACCGGGGGAGGTAGCCGCCGTGAAGATTCTCAAGCCCATCCTCAGCACGGTCGAGAAGGTCGCGCAGGACTCGATCCGGGAGGGCGGCCGGGAGGTCCTGCGCCGCGCCCGCGAGCTGAGTCCGACGCTCACCGGCGATTCGGACAAGTCCGGGTTCATGCAGGTCGACGATCTGACCGTGCAGGTCGGGTTCACGTCGCTCGTGTCCCGGCTTCAGCACGAGGACCTCGACAACCAGCACCCGCAGGGCGGCGAGGCGAAGTTCCTCGAGAAGGCGTTCGACGAGGTTGACATCGAGCAGCTCGCGGCGCAGAAGCTCCGGGAGGCGTTCGGATGACGATGGACGACGCGACCCTCACCCGCCTCCTCTGCCGCCTCCTCGCCCGCGTCCCGACATTCGAGTACGACGTGACCCCGCCGCCGTCCGGCGTGGCCGTCCAGTACGGGGCGCTGAAGGCCGAGCCGGACAGGGCTGTGGGCGTGCGCGTCTACAGCACCACGGACGAGCGACATCTCCACTGGCGGCGCGCTCAGGTGCGCATCCGAGGCGCGAAGGGAAGCAAGACGGACGCCGACAAGATCGCCGGCATCGTCTTCGCTGCTCTCCACGGACTCTCCCGCGAGGGAGGTATCAGCGGCATCCGCCGCGAATCCATGTCCCCGAACGGGGCCGACACGAACGGGCGCGAGGAGCGCACCGACAACTACATCATCACCCTCGACAATCAGGAGTCCTCATCATGAGCGAAGCAGTTCCCCTTCCCGCCGGCACCACGCTCGGGAAGTCCTTCGAGTACGGCATCGACATCAACCTCGGCACGTCGGCGGTCCCCGAGTGGCAGCCGTTCCGCAGGATCAGCGGCTTCCAGCCGACGTTCACGCCGACCACGCAGGACGCGCAGACGTACGACGACCTCGGCGCCGACAACTCGGACGTGACCGGCTGGTCGTTCGCGATCGCGTTCAACGTCCAGGTGAACCGCAACACCGCGACCGGCCTGTACCTGCCGGAGATCGAGGCGCTGCTCGCCCGCACCCGCCCGTCGGCGAAGGGCGAGGCCGCGGTCGTCGAGGTGCGCTGGTACCACAAGCCGGAGATCGGTACGCCGAACCCGGCCGACGCCGGCCAGGGTCGCGCGACCGTCGCCATCACTCGGCAGAACACCGGCCCGAACGGTGAGATCGAGGTCCTCTCGGTCACCCTGTCGGGCAAGGGCCCGTACACCGAGATCGCGAACCCGTTCGACGGATGGGACAGCACGGTCGCGGTCATCGGGACCGTGGGTCCGGAGGGTGCCGGCGACGGCGATCTCGTCACGATCACCGGCACCGGGTTCCTCGGCACGACCGGCGTGTCGATCGATGGTGCGTCGCTCGCCGCGACGGACTACACCGTGGTCTCGGGTGCGACGATCATCGCCGCTCTGCCTGCCGGTGACGCGGGCAACGTGCCCGTGATCGTCACGAACGCGGCGGGCGCTTCGGCGCCGCACACGTTCACGCGAGGGGCGTGACGCATGGCGTCCGCGTCCGACTTCGCGGCGTGGGCGCAGCAGGACCTCGTCCTCCCGTTCGGGGGCAAGACCTATCGGGTCAAGCCCCGAGCGTGGGGGACGCGGGGAAGCTGCTCGCCTGCGCGATCCGCGGCGAGGTGAACCTGGGCATCGTGAAGGGTCCGATCCCTCCAGAGGTGCAGGCCGTCCTCGAAACGATACAGCCCGACGAGCACATCGCCCTCGGTGACGTGCATCAGGAGATGGTCAACGACGGTCTGTCGCCGACGACGATCGACCGCTTCACCTACTACGCGGTGTTCTTCTGGGCGCGCAGTGAAGAGTATGCCGACGCGCTCGCGCGACTGCTGTTCATGCCACGCGTGACCGACGACGACCTGTTCCCCGACGAGGAGGACGAGGCGATCCCAAAAGCCTCGTGACGGCCGAGGACTGGGCACCGTACGGGCGGGGCGTGCCGGACGCGGACGGCTGGTATCCGGATTACCGGACACCGCCCGCGCATCTCCGGCCCGCCCCGCCGAAGGCGCCGGCGTCCTCGACCGTCAACAGCACCGAGCCTGAGGTCGACGACTCGCTGCTCGCGATCGTCACCAACTGGCGGTTCGTCATCGCCGACCTGCTCGAGCGCTTCCAACTCGACCTGTACGACGCCGCCGTCAGGGCACGCCCTTGGCCGGGCGTGCGGACGGCGATCTTCGCGCTCATCGACACTCCGGGTTCCCGGATTCGGAGGGCGCTCACCCGGAGGTGACCACCGATGCGCGCAGCCGAGATCGATGTTCTGTTCACTGCGGACACGAAGCAGATCGAGCAGGCGGACAAGAAGATCCGCGATGTCGGCCAGCGCGTCGAGAAGAACCCGGTCGAGCTCGACGCGAACGCGAAGCCCGCGCTCGAGAGCATGGACAGGGTCGAGGCGGCGGCGAAGAAGCTCGTGTCGAAGGACACGCTGCTGACGGTCGACGCGAACATCGAGCGCGGCGAGAAGTCCCTCGACCGTGTCCAGAAGCGGCTCGACTATCTCCGGTCCGTCGAGACGACGATGGACGTGAAGGCCGACATCGCCCGCGCTGAGGCGTCGCTGTCCAAGGTGCAGCGGAACCTCGACGGTCTCAAGGCTGCACGCGCGACGATGGAGGTCGACGCCGACACGTCCGAGGCGGAGTCGGAGCTGAAGAAGCTCCCGGCCAAGGCGCAGGCCGCCGGCGACGACGCGGGCAAGGGCTTCGTCGGATCCCTCGATTCCGCGACCCGTGGCGCCGGCGAGAAGGTCGGACAGGCTGTCGGTGACGGCGTCGAGGAGACGCTCATCAAGGCACTGTCTGCGATCCCGGTGGCGGGCGGTATCGTCCTCGCCGGTGTCGCGATCGGCAAGGCGCTCATCGGCGGCTTGAACGACGGCCTGCAGATCGAAGTCGGGTACGACCGGCTGCAGGCGCTCACGGGCGTCGACGAGGCGACTGCGCTCCGTCTCGGTCGCGCTGCCGGTGAGGCGTACGCGAGCAACTTCGGCGACTCCGTCGAGGCCAACATGGACACGACTCGGCTCGCCCTGCAGTTCCGACTCATCGACTCGAAGAGCACGACGCGCGACGCGCAGCTCGTCGTCCAGGGACTCTCGGGAATCGCCGATGTGCTGAGCGAGGAGGTCGGTCCGACCGCGACCGCGGTCACGACGCTCCTCGGGTCGGGCATGGTGAAGTCGGCGCAGGAGGCGTTCGACGTCATCGCGGCCGGCGCTCGGAACGGGCTGAACCGGAACGAGGATCTGCTCGACACCCTCACGGAGTATCCGGTCGTGCTGACGCGACTCGGACTCACCGGGGAGGAGATGCTCGGCCTCATCAACCAGAGCATGCAGGCAGGCGCCCGGAACACGGACGTCGCGGCCGACGCGCTGAAGGAGTTCCAGATCCGCGCGACCGATGCGTCGGTGGCTTCGGCTGAGGGGTTCCGGATCCTCGGCCTCGACGCCGAGGCGATGACGGCGAAGATCGCTCGCGGTGGAGCGGATGCGCGGGACGGGCTCGACGAGGTCCTCACCAAGCTCCGCGAGACCGAGGACCCCGTGGCGCGGAACGCCGCGGCGGTGGCTCTGTTCGGGACGAAGGCGGAGGACCTCGGGGCCGCGCTGTTCGCTATGGACCTGTCGTCCGCGGTCGATCAGCTCGGCACCGTCACGGGTGCCGCTCAGCAGATGTTTGACACCCTCGCGGGGAACGACGCATCGAAGATCGAGCAGGCGCAGCGGAACATCGAGGTCGCGGCGGACGGCATCAAGGGTGCGCTCGCTCAGGCGTTCGCGGAGCCGCTGGGCGACTTCGCCGACTGGGTCTCCCAGAACCGCGGGCCTGTGCTCGAGTTCTTCCGGGACATGGCGGTGGGTGCGCTCGACTTCGCGATCACGGCGTCGGATGCGACCGGCGAGTTCGTGTCGGGTCCGCTGGCGGACATGGTCGACGGCTTCGTGTCGTTCCTGAAGCTGACGAACTTCGATCCGTTCAAGGACTGGACCGACCTCGACAACCTCGTCGCCGGCCTGCGTGACTTCGATGGGGTCACGGACGACGTGAGCACGAACCTCGAGGGCATGAAGGACGATCTGACCGACTGGACGGATCCGCTCATCGCGCTCGGTTACGTCAACGACGCCGCCCTGCGCACCGCGGATGCCGTGTCGCAGGTGGGGTTCTCCGCGGAGAGCGGGGCCGCCCTGCTCAGCGGGTTCGAGGTCGCGACCGATGGCACCGTCCGTGCGACGGGCGAGCTGAAGTCGCAGCTCGACGCCTCGGCGGAGGCTCTGCGGGCGGAGTACGACGCGGCGATCGCGGCGGGGGAGTCGCAGGACAACCTCCGCGGCCGGTACAACTCGACGCGTGACGCGCTGTTGAACCAGCTCACGACGATGGGGCTCACGCAGGAGCAGGCTCAGGCCCTCATCGACACGGTGCTGCAGACGCCGGAGGAAGCGTCGACGAAGTTCAGCTCGAACGCGGACTCGGAGCGCGGCAAGGTAGAGCGTCTCGGCGGGAAGATCATCACCCTTCCCGACGGGAGATCGGTAATCTACGCGAACACCAAGCCTGCGTACGACTCGCTGAACTACTTCATCCGCGACGCGAGCAATCGGGTCATCCGGGTGAAGATCGCGGCCGACGGCACCTCGATCCGCATGGGGTCGATCACCGCGTCCCCGCAGCACGACGGCGCCATCGTCGAGATGATGGCGGCTGGCGGGCTGCGGGGTACCGGGCTGACACCGATGAAGCCGCTCGCGCAGATGGTCCCGGCGAACACCTGGCGGATCGTGGGTGATCGTGCCGACGTGCCCGAGGCGTACATCCCGCTCGACGGTTCGCCGCGGTCGATCGCGCTCCTGATGGAGACGATCCAGCGGATGCCGAACTTCTCGGCGATGGCGGCGGGGGCTGTTGAAGGGGCACCAGTCGGACAGGCGCTGGCCGGGCCGGATCCCCTAGTCGGGCTCGAGGTTAGCGGCCGACTGGTCGTGGACACGTCGGGCTTCGCGCAGCTCGTCGACGCTCGAGTCGTGGCAGCTAGTCGAGATCGTAAGCGCGCGCTGGAGAACGGACGGAGGAGGTAGGTCATGGTCACCACGTCTGCGCCGGAGCTCTCTGTCGACGTCGCGGGGAATCCGTACGTGGAGGTCTTCTTCGACCCGAGCGGACTGGAACCGGATACGGCCTACATCCGCGTGGTGCGCTATTCGGAAGGCCGGGAGTGGCCCGTCCGGGGCGGTGTGAACATCGCCCCGGGCGTGGCTGCTCTCGACTTCGAGGCACCGTTCAACGTGGAGGCGACGTACAGGGCTCAGATGTTCACCGCCACAGGTGCGTCGATCGGCTGGACGGAGGCGTCGACGACAGTGCTCGAGTACGTCGGGACGATCGTGCACCAGCCACTCGACCCCACATCGTGGGTCCCCGTCGACGTCATGCCGGGTAGCGTGAGCCCGCTCACGCGCCCCGAGGAGGGGACTCTCGTCCAGACAGAGGGTCGCGATGTGGGTGTGTGGATCGGGTCCGGGCGTCGAGGCCTCCGCGGCGTGGGTGTTTCGCTGCAGACGAGCAGTATCGCTGAGGCTGACGCGTTTCGAGACCTGCAGGGAAGCTACGCGGTCCGGCAGATCGGAACGGTGTGTATCCGTACCTCGTCGTCCATCCGCTGGCCGCGGACGTTCTTCGTCCGAGGCGACTTCGCGGAGAACGATCGCACCGTTCGATTCGGCGGGACCAAGGTCACATTCGACGCGCGCGTCGACGAAGTCGAGCCGCCGTTCCCAGGGCTCGCGGTACCGCTGCTGACGTACGGCGATCTGGATGCGGCGTACGCAACGTACGCCGAGCGGGACGCGGCCTATGCGACGTACACGGACATGGATCGCGACTACTCCCTGGCGGGGCTGGCCGGCTGACTTCAGGAGGTGTGATGCGCTTCGGGTCTGAGGTTCTTCGCGGTCTGCTCACGAGTTCGTTCGACCACTACTGGGAGGCGGACCTGTACTACGACGGCGAGCGCCGACAGGAGCGCGTGCCTCTGACGGACGTGCGGCCTTCAGAGGACGCGGGCGCGGAGATCCAGCAGTCGATGACGTGCGCGGTCGTGTGGACGGACGACTTCGGTCGCTCCGTCCTTCCGACCGCAATGGAGGATGCGTTCGCGCCGTTCGGCGCCCAACTGCAGGTGTTCTCGGTGGTCCACTCCGGCCCGTTCGTAGAGCGTGTCCCGTACGGCTGGTTCCTCATCACCGATGTCCCGTCCGCGCGCGACGAGCAGATGCGGTTCCGCGGTGACTGGATCACGGTGGGCTCCACAGTCGAACTCGAACTCAAGGAGCTGACCGCCTCGATCGGCGAGGAGACGTTCGACGTGCCGACGGCACCGGCGTCGCTGGTGTCCGCATGGGACGAGGTCGGCCGGATCTCAGGCATGCCGATCGAGCGGTCCGTCCCAGACGCGGCGATCACCCGCTCGGTGATGTACGAGGACGAGAAGATCAAGGCGCTGTATGAGCTGATGGACGTTATCCTGTCGGCGGTCCCGCACATGACCGCCGACGGCGCTCTGTCAGCACGCCCGAAGGCGTGGCCCGACCCGGTCGACCGCATCACTCGCGAGGTGCTCGTCGACATCGGGTCGATGATGTCAGCCGGGAAGGTCTACAACCGGGTCGTGGTCCGCGCGAACGGTGCCGACCAGGCGGCCGTCCTCGCGGTCGCCGAGATCACCACGGGTCCACTGCGGGTGCGGAACCCGGCCGGGGTTCGTTCACCGTTCGGCGCCCGCACCCACTATCTGTCGAGTGAGTTCGTGACCACCCGCGCGCAGGCGCAGAAGTGGGCGAACGAGACGCTCGCGCAGGTCTCCACGCTCCGCACCCAGGTGGTTCCGGTGGTGGAGCTGTTCAACCCGCTGCGAGAGCGCGGCGACGTCGTGCTCATCGAGCGTCCCACTCACTGGCTGATCGGCCGGGTCGTGACGATCGACCGAGGTCAGGCGACACAGTCGCTCACCGTCGAGATCGGTGGGACGACAACGGTGGCCGATCCGGAACCACTGCTGCTTCCTGGTGACTCGACGTTCCCGGGCGATGGGGTCTTCCCCGGAGGAGATATCTGATGCCGTTCACCCCTCGCGTCTACCAGGACAAGCCGGCCCGCACGACACCTGTCCGTGCCGATGACCTCGCGCACTTCCAGTCGCAGTACGCGGCTGTGATGACCGACCTCGGCAACCTGGGGATGGTCATCGGCGACCCGGGACGACGCATGCGGATGATCGGCTGCTCGATCCGGAACACAGGCTCCGGCTTCCAGTACATCGACGACGCTCAGCACCAGCGAGTCGGCTTCGACACCATCAGCCAGGACGACGCGGGGGTGACACTCGGGCTGTCATTCGACGCCACTCGCGTCGTCGGGCTCGTCGTCGGACAGGACGAGACGTACGCGCAGCGCGCGATCCACCCGGGCGCTTCCGTCGGAACCGACGAGATCCTGATCCGCTTCGGCGACGACTCGGGCTTCTACGACTACGTCCAGTGGGACGGCAGCAACTGGGTGTCGCTCACCGGGTTCGTCACCGCTGGGTCGATGAACGCGACCACCGGGCTCATCACGTTCACCCACAAGGAGAGCGCCACCGACTACGGCGGGAGCATCGAGATCCGGTCCGCGAACCTCCGACTATCGGCGGAGGGCCGGTCGAAGACCTCGATCGGGGCACTCGTCTACCCGTACAACTCGGCCACTTCCGCCAAGGCCCCGACCACGGACATGAAGTTCTGGATCACGCGCCCCGGCTCCCGGCCGGTCAAGCCGTCTGAGCTCACCGTCGCCTCGGGGAACTTCTGGGTGGTGGGCTTCCAGGAGGTGCCGGAGTGAGTACCGAAACCGAGATGATCCTAGACCTGATCGGAAAGAAGTCGAGGGTGCAGATCGTCGCCGGGTTCTTCCGTGGCATCGACGGGCTGCGGGCAACGGTCGACTTCAGCGATGGGCGGGTGCCAGCGAACTTCACCAGCTCGTACATGCCCGAGCTGAATGAGCCAGTGTGGGTGCTCGTCGCCGACGGCGTCGCCTACATGCTCGGCCCGACACGGCCGAAGCCGACGAATGGCGTGATCGCCACCATCGCCGGCGGTGTCGCGAGCGTGCAGACCGACCTCGGGCGCGTTGACGCGACATTCGACCTCGGACGCACGTACAGCTCCGGCGACGCGGTGAAGCTTCTCTGGGGCGACGGATGCTGGATCCTCGGCGTGCGCTCTGATGTCCCGCCGGACCCCGAGGTCCCGCCGGCTCCGGGCGGCGGCGGCGGTCGGCGGACCGTGACCTTCACTGCGATCGACTCGGGCGCGTACGAGAACAGTTGGTGGCAGAACGACGTGTGGTGCTCGGCCCGGAACATCGGGGCGTGGTTCTACGGGAACAAGTTCCGCGACACGATCCCCGACGACGCGTCGATCATCAGTGCGCGGATCTATCTGCCGCAGACGAAGAACCTCGGTGCCGCGCCGTTCGGCCGCCATGGCTTCGCGACTAAGCCCGTCGGCGCGGTCACGTTCGCTGCGGTCAGCGAGCTCCCCGAGGTCAGCGGTCGGCGCACGGGCTGGCGGAGCATCCCTGTCGGACTCATCGACCACCTCAAGTCCAACACCGGGGGCCTCGGCTTCGCGGGTGGTGGCTACTCGATCTGGGCCGGCACGCAGAAGGACGCTCAGTCCGGAGCCGTGCGGGTCACCTACACCACCTAGGAGAACGACATGGGCTACTCACCGACCGGCGGTCCGAAGGGCCTGGGCACCTTCAACGACACGCCCCAGACGGCCGCGGACTTGAACAAGCTGCGCGACCTCCTCGCGCTTATGGGCAACTACCGCGGTGGGATGGCGGAGTCTGAGCGCGACGCCATCAACGGCCCCTCCCGATTCGACGGGCTCGCCGTGTTCAACCAGAACACCGGCGAGATCAACGTGTGGAGCGAGGACGCGTTCGACTGGCTATCACCGACCACGGAGACGGTCTTCGGTCCCGAGTCGATGGGACCGGGCTGGACTGAGTCGCCGACCTACCCGATCCTGCTCCGTCTCGTCGGGAACCGTGTTCACGTCGAAGGCGCGGCAGTGGTCGGCTCTGGCGCCGCGTTCACCCACATCTTCACCGCTCCCGTGCTCACCCGCCCCACCGCTCTCCGGTGGATCGGGGCAACCGTGGGGCAGGGCGCCGCGGTCACCGGGATGTTGGACATCACCACGGCCGGGCAGGTCCGGCTGCCGTACCGCACAGGTTCGCTCGCTGCGGGGCAGACCTTGCCGATCGTGGGCTCGTTCGCGCTCTCCTGAGCGCGGGGAAGGGAGGAAGCTGATGGGCGGTCTCGTCATCGAAACTGTCCGCCCCGGGGTGCAGTTCATCCCCGATGCGGCGGCCGCGTTCCGTCGCGCCGATGCGCAGGTGCTCGCCGAGTTCGGGCGGCACATCGACGTCAACTCGACGTACCGATCGTGGTCCGACCAGATGCTCATGTTCGTCAACTGGGGCCGGTACGTCTCCTCGGGTTACAAGGCTGCGCTGTACCCGGGGCATTCGAAGGCTGTGCACCCGTCCGAGTCGTTCCACGTCGCCGGTACTGCGCTCGATTCCGACGACTGGGTGAATGCCCGCATCGTCGAAATCCTCGCCGAGAACGGCTTCATCCGGAACCGGCTCTACGTTCCGAACGAGAACCACCACTTCGAGTACATCCGTGCTCGCGACACGAACTACGGCAAGCCCGCCACGACCGGGCACGCTGCGACACCGATCATCCCCGCCGGGGAGGAAGACGAGGACGACATGTACGTCAAGAACGTGATGCACCACAAGATCAATGCGGACAAGCGCATGGAGGTGAAGGTCAGCAACCCGGGATCCGGTTTCGAGCTGAACTTCATCACCGGCTCGAAGGACACGCTCCAGGCGTTCGCCGACCAGTACGAGACCGGCAACTCGATGCAGGTGTCCGCGTCCGTGTTCCGGGTCATCGGCGAGGCATGCGCGGCGGTGCGCCCGCAGGGCCAGATCGCGGTCAGCCTCGGCGACGCGGACGCCTGATGACCGAGCCGGAACCGGCCGGCTGCAACGTCGAGCGGGCGATACGCGAACTCCGAACCGGAGGAGGTGGCCATGGGTGAGGAGCTTCCCCCATCCCTGTTCAACATCCTGCGCGGCGACCTTCGCGACACCCGCTCCGAGATCAACGGGCGTCTCGACGGTCTGGCTCGGGACATGGTCACCTCGGCGATGCTGGCCCAAGTCCAGGCCAACCAGAAGGAGCGCGACGACAGGCAGGACGCGCGCATCCGCGGCCTCGAGGAGGCGGACGCCGAGCGCGAGAAGGAAGCGCGGCGCATCGCTGAGGAGCAGCGCAAGACGCGCGCGCAGCAGTTCTTCTCCATCGGCCTCGCCGCGTTCAGCGCCGTACTCGCACTCATCGGCGGCATCGTCGTCTGGACCGTGACGGCCGGGCTGCAGCAGATCGCAGGAGGTTGAGCATGTTCTCGACGAAGATGTGGACCGTCGGTTACAAGGTCATGGGCGCGCTGATCGTCGTGCTCGTGCTCGGCGCGATCGTCCTGGTCTCCCTGAACAACGCGCAGCTCCGTGCGGAGAACCAGGACATGTACGCCGACCTGCAGGCGTCGCAGTCGAACGCGCAGAGCCTGTACGAGCAGCTCCTCGCCGAAGGTGTCGAACCGGAGGGAGAGGCCCCCGCAGAGGTCGCCTCGGGGCCAGCGGGTGACCCCGGCCCCCGAGGAGTCCCGGGGCCGACAGGACCCCGCGGGAGCGACGGCGAGGACGGCGAGAACGGCACCTCCGGTCCCGCAGGGACTCCTGGTGCCGCCGGCGAACCGGGCGAGCCTGGCGCCTCCGGGCCGCCGGGGGCGGCTGGGCCAGCGGGGCCGAAGGGGGACCCCGGTCCGTCCGGCGCCCAAGGTCCCGCCGGGCCCACTGGCGCCCCTGGGCCAGCCTGTCCCGCGGGGAGCGAACCGGATACCCGCTGGATCAACATGGCCGACACCGAGCTCGGCCCGTTCATTCCGACGCAGGCGACCGTCTGCATACCGACCGCCGTAGGAGGCACCCCATGAGCAAGCTCACCGACCCCGCTTGGTGGAAGGCCGCGCTGCTGCGCGCCGTCTACACGGCCATCGCCATCGCGATCCCGTACATCGCCGCCGTGCAGTTCGCAGACGTCCCGTGGCTCATGGCAGCCTCGGCCGCCACGGTCGGAGCGATCCTGTCGTTCGCGACGTCGCTGTTCGGGCTGCCCGAGTCCGAGGGCGTGGACTTGCCCTGGTGGCTCGCCGCGCTCGAACGAGTCGCGAAGACCTTCGGCCAGTCCCTCGCTGCCGGACTCACCGGAGCAGTCCTTCTCTCCGACGTCGACTGGTCGGTCGTGCTGCAGGCCGCTCTCGGCGCCGCTTTCATCTCGCTGTTGCGCCTGATCCTCGCCACCCTTCCCGCGGACCCGACCCCCGCGGCGGTCGCGCTCGCGCAGACCGAGAACGGCACCCGCGCAGACACTCGGAAGGAAGATCCGGCACTCGGCACCCGCGCGCGCGACTCCCAGAGCCGCACCTTCCCCTGAGCACTGCGCCGCGCACAAGAGACCCCCACCCAGCCTTCGGGCCAGGTGGGGGTCTCTTCTGCGTTCACTGCGCGGGTTCGGGCGGGGAGAGCACGTTGAACGAACCGGAGTACCAGACGTTCGCGCCCTTCTTGCTCAGCAGTGACGGGTTGACCCGCTTCTTGCTGTTACCCATGAAGAAGAACACGTCAGCGTAGGTGAGGCCGACGGAGGCCCCGACGCGGACGTCGGCGGATGCGAACTCGTCGTCGACGGTGACGCTGAAGTCGCGGACCTCGGCCGCCCCGAACTCGTAGAAGATGCGTACCCGGTCCTTGAGGACGAGAACGTGGGAGGTGCCGTACGAGGCGTGCGCCCGGTCATCGACGAGAGCCCACTGGTAGCGGTTCGCCCACCGGATCGTCCCACCGATCTCCTGCACCTGCAGCTCGGGATCCGGCGTCGGCGTCGGCGTCGGCGTCGGCTCGGGCTCCGGCTCAGTCGGCGGCGTCTCCGGGTCCGGCACAGGCTCCGGGAGAGGTTCCGTCTCATCGGCGGACACACGAATGTCGTGCGTCTCGTCCGTGGTGGTGGCAGTCGGTTCGTCGGTGGGCGCGACGGCAGAGGTAGGCGAGGGCTCCGGTGAAGGGAGCGTCTGACCGAAGATCAACGCAGTGACGATACTTGCCGTAGTTGCGCCGATTACCGCTGCCGTTGTCGCCGAGCGGATCGGCTTCATCGGTCTACTTTCTTACTGGCTTGCGCTAAGGATACCCATAGGGAGTCTCCGTGAGCGACCGTCGTACGTGATCGTTATCCCGCCAGTCAGGGTTCGTCGAGGACGGCGGGGTCCGTGGTGATGTAGAGGGGGAGCGCAGCGGCTTGGCCGTGCCCCAGGAGCTCGGGCGTGGAGGGGGCTGGGAGTGATCGTCGGTGCTGGCCGAGAGCGATCCACGGTTCGAGGTCAGGGAGGGCACGCAGTGCCGTGCACAGGGTCGCCGTGTGGCGGTCCTCGAAGTAGCCGACCCAGGTGCCCGCCGCCTCAGCGAGCACGTCGCGCCGCTCGCCGGCGACTTCGCGCAGTTCGGCGAGAACGGGTGCCGGGTCGGTCGTGTACCTGTTGCGGGAGCAGATCGCGTCGAGAGTGACGCTGAGCCTCACGGTCGGGGAGAGTCCTGCGGATGGCATGGCCGGGTGTCCTTCCTCCGGCCGAGGAGTCGAGTCTATGCCTGGGCGAAGACACCGCGAATGTCAGAGGTGCTGGGCAAGATCGAAACCGTGACGCCCCAGCTACTTCTCGACTTTGAATCCCGATGGACGCAGCAGCACACCCCAGCGAAGGACGTTGCGATCCGCGTGGATCTTGCGATCACGCCAGCCCGCTATTACCAACTCCTCATGCGCGCAGCAGACTCGCTAGAGGGGATCGCCACGCACCCCGTCACGGCTCGCCGAGTACGCGAGCGTCGCGCTCTGAGCGAGGCCGCCCGTGGGCACAGATTGGGCACACTTCCTCACCCGCATCCCCCCGTGATACCCCCTGTTACCCCCGCTTCTGCCGCATGAATCCGCGGGCGACGCCATAGGCCGGCGCATCGGGCAGAGTTCGATTCCCCCCAGCTCCACCAGGTCGCTGTCACACGGAATGAGGCCCGCCTCCCTAGTGTTCACTGGGGAGGCGGGCCTTACCTTCCCGCCGTGGACGATCGAGACCGAGAACGGAACCGAGTACGCGCTGTGGTGGGAAGCCCGTCAGGGAAGCAACTGCGAAGACGGTCTGCGATAGGCTCCGCGGCGCGGTGACCGCGATCCTCTACGTGGTCACCCAGCGGACGCCATCGGTGTCGGGGGCGAAGCGGCGCCCGGCGTCCGTCTCCAGTTCCTCCATGAGGGGGATGATGACGCTCCACAGCGCCCAGTGCTCCGGAGTGCCTTCACCACCTTGTGCCCTCCCCTCCCATCGGGCGGCTGCGGGAAGCGGAACGCGGAAGCCGAACCGGGTCCCCGTCGAGTCGGTGACCTCCGCGCTCAGCGATCCCGCTCCGGCCGCCAACTGCGTCAGGGTGAAATCCCGGGGGATGATGAGTGTTCCACGCGCACGGTCCCAGGCCTGACGGACAGCCGTCAGGAACGGCCCCGCGATCATATCGGTCGTCATCAGAAGTCTTCTTCCCCGATCGGCGGGACAGCGCCCGCCCGTTCGACTCCCTCACCGCGATGATCGCAGGCGGAGGGACCGGATGTCTGTCCCCTCTTCGGGGGACGCGAACGGATCCCAGGCCGCGTACGACCGATCCGGCGCGCGCGCAAGGGGGTCGGAGACGAGCGGCGTCGCGCGGTACCAAGGGGGTCCACGACGAAGGGAGAGGCCATGCCGAAGGGCGATGTCGACACGTTCCACCAGGAGGGTGGCTGGTTCAATCGCGTCCAGGGCGAGGTGAACACGTTCAGCGGGCCGCATGACACGAAGGACGAGGCGGTCGCCGTCGGGCGGGAGACGGCTCGGGCGCGTCAGGTCGAGCACCTCATCCGACGGGAGGACGGCACGATCGGGGAGCGGAACAGCTATGGCGACGACCCCAGGGACGTCCGCGGCTGAGATGCACGCGGCATGACGGCCCTGGTGGCGGAGTCGGGCGAGGCCTACGATTCGCACATGGGGTTCATCATGTACGACAGCACGAGCCAGCTCCACATCGAGGACCGCGCGCTCGCGCACCTCAAGGTCGTGATCGCGACGAAGCTCCGACGCAACGAGAGCTTCACGGTGTCGTGGACCCACCCCGAGGGCGATGCGTACGGACGCTCCACGATCTGGCTGCATCCGTCGATCCCGCTGCGCTTCACGTTCGAAGGGCGGGAGCCGCCCAAGCTGAACCCGAAGTGGATCGATGACCTCATGCAATCGGCGAACTCCACCGGAGGCATCACGCTCGTCGACGAGATCGTCCAGGGCTCCACGACCGAGTGACAGCGAAGGAGCCCCACCTCGTGAGAGGCGGGGCTCCTGGCATCCGGACGAGCGGCTCAGTGCGAGCGGTCCGGGTCTTCGGCGCGCACGTCGTCCCCGTCGTCATCCGATCCGTCCGTGGGCGGAACGGTGCGCGGCTCGCCCTTGTTGTCCTCGGCGCCGAGGTTGTCGTTCTCCTCGGGGCCGGGGGAGGGCTCGGTGCTGATGTCGTTGCGGTCGCTGTCGTTATCCATGGGCGTTCCTTTCCTCGGATGCCTCCAGCCTCGTCCATCACCGGCCGCAGGCCCAGCCGCTTGACAGCCGACCGGATGGTGTGTGCCGTCAGCGGGGGCCTTCGATGAGGAGGAGTCCTTGCTTCGTGTCGGCGACCTTCACCCAGCCGTCGCCGAAGAGGTAGGTCATGCCGTACCCGTCCTCGTCCGTGCTCATGGCGAACTGCGGGTCCTCGGTGACGTACGTGCCCTGGGCGTCTTCCTCGCTCCGCCACCCCTCCTCCTCGAGGCCCGCCTGTGCGCGCTCCGCCTCCTCGATGGACAAGGGAGACCAGCCGTACATCTGCCCGTGGTCCGAGGGCACGCTGAAGTCCGCCCAGAAGCAGAGGAGTCCCTGTGTCAGCTCGACGTCCCCGACGCGGAACTCGCGCGGCTCTGCCGTCCAGCCGGCGTCGGTGAGGGCCGCGACGGTGCCTTCGGAGATCATCGACTCGCACGTGAGCTCGTCCCCGCCCGGTGTCGCGCCCGCGCCGCCGTCTCCCGTGGGAGCGGCAGAGCCCGGCGCCGACGGATCAGGGGTGCCGCCACCCGTGCACGCGGTGAGGGCGGCTCCCGCGAGCACGAGACCGATCAGGATCGCGAGTCGTCGGGTGGTCATCGTGGCCTCGGAGAGTCAGTCGTGCAGGAGACGGAGGAACTGGTCGTGAAGGGTGCCGTTGGTGGCGAGTGTCGAGCGCGCCGAGATCGTCTCGGAGCCGTCGAATGCCGTCATGCGCCCGCCGGCCTCGTTCACGATCGCCACAGCCGCTGCGATGTCGTACTCTTTCACATCGAACTCCGCGACCGCCTCCAGTCGCCCTTCGGCGAGGAGCATGTAGGCGTAGACGTCGCCGTACGCCCGATCGCGCCAGACGTGCTCGCTCAGGCGCAGCAGGGCATCCAGCTGCCCGGCGTCACGCCACTGCGCGATGCTCTGGAAGCTCACGCTGGCCTCGTCCAGCGAGGAGACGGTCGAGGTGGCGAGACGGCGCTCGGTGCGGTCGCTGAGGGTCCAGGCGCCATGTCCGGCCGCCGCCCACCAGCGTCGACCGAGGGCGGGCATGCTGACCACGCCGACGCGCGGCACGCCGTCGATCGCGAGAGCGATCATCGTGCCCCACAGAGGAACGCCGCGGAGGAAGTTCGCGGTGCCGTCGATCGGGTCGATGATCCACTGCCGGGCGGTGCTGCCCTGAGCGCCGAACTCCTCGCCGAAGATGCCGTCGTCGGGTCGTTCCTCCTCGAGGATCCGGCGGATCGCCCGCTCCGTCGCCAGGTCGGCGTCGGTCACGTGCGAGTGGTCCGCCTTCGTGGAGATCTCCAGGTCGGCGGCGTCGAAACGCGGGAGCGACTGGGCATCCGCGGCGTCGGCGAGGCGAAGGGCGAGCTGGAGGTCGGCGCGCAGGTCGGCGGCGTCGGGAGTGGCGGTCACGCTCTCAGGATAGTCGCCGCCCCGACCGCGCCCGCAGAGACCATCGGCCAGGATCAGGGGCGAAACGCCCGAGCCACGCCCGGGCCGCGCCGGATTTCGTGTCGGCGCCAACCGCTGGTAATGTAATTCCTCGGTCGGGGTTATCCCGGGCCACGCACCTCTAGCTCAATCGGCAGAGCAACTGACTCTTAATCAGTGGGTTCAGGGTTCAAGTCCCTGGGGGTGCACGGAACAAGCCTCAGAGATCTCGCCATCTCCGAGGCTTTTTCTCTGCCCGTTTCGGGGCCGGATCGCTCGGGCCGGGATGGAAACCGTGCCTTTCGCGGCCGGGAGAGGCACCTTCTCGAACCCGCACGGGGCGGGAGGGGCGGCGGGATCTGGGGGGTGGGGCGCGCGTCAGGCGCGGCGGACGGACAGCAGCTGCCAGCCCTCGGGAACCTTCGCCTCGATGCCCGCCATGTCGTCGGCCTCGATCTGCTCGACGCCGTCGACGCGCTGGAACGTTCCTGTCGCCTCCATCTTCGCCTCGCCCTTGAGCATGCGCACCGGGGCGGAGGTGAGCGCGTAGCCCGGTTCACGATGAGCATCGAGCTGGGTGTGGACGTCTTCGAGGGATGTCCCGGTGACGTCGACGGTCATGGATCCTCGGGGGCGGATGAGGGCGACGAGCATCCGTCCAGTCTACGAGCGGACCGTGCTGCTCAGAGATCCCAGTCGAGCGTGGAGCGCACGTCGACGGGGGCGTCGTGACCGGCGTCCTCGCGGATCAGGTAGACGACGACACGCGACTGCGCGGTGATGAGCACGCTCGTCAGAGTGTCGCCGGTCGCCAAGTCGATGAACGTCGGTTGCGAGCGCGCCGCCGCTTCGATCCGAGACATGAGGTCCGCGACATCCGTGCTGCGAGGCAGGAGGAAGTCGTGCCCATCGATCTCGATGTGCGTCGTCGTCATTCCCGTCTGGTTCCCCATGCGCTCCACGGTACGAACCTCCTCGGAACCCGACAAGAGGGGTTGAACCCCGTCGAAGAGCGTGTTAGGACCGCGTGAGAGCGCTCTCGCTGCCGTCCGACAGCTGCTGCTCCGCAGGCTCGGGGACGAGGTACAGACCGCTCGGGGCGTTGGCGGTGAATGCGAGGGCCTCGATCCAGGCGCGGTTGACGCTGGGCTGGCGACTGCCGTGGTACTTGTACACGAGCGAGCTGCCGGCATGGATCCAGACCGTCGTCCGGCCGCCGCCCATGCTGACGTCGTCCTTCCACGTGAAGCCGAAGGGCTCGCCACGGCGGAGCTTCGCGGTCATGACCAGCTGGATGTGAGTGAGAGCGCGGTCTTCGATATCGACCTTGACGCTGTTCTCGTAGATGAACTTGCCCATTGCAAGATTCCCTTCTCGCCACGGGAACCTGTGCGAAGAGGCGCGGACGCGATGACCGCTGGTGTGGGGTGTGCTCAGCGTGTCACACTTCTGCCCGTTCTCCTACCCGACCGGGGTGTCGTGCGTCGTCGCGTGTCTCCCTGTTTCAGGCCACCGGATCGAGAAGCGTGGGATCGGACGGGTCGACGGTGCGCGTGTTGCTCACCTTGCGGCCCACGACGTGTCCGCGGAGCGTCGCCGCGACATCGGCGGAGGTGTGATCGAGCATCGCCAGCGTGTCGAGCTTGGTCTGCCCGGTGAGCTTCTCCGGTGTGAGCCACGCGTCCCAGGTGTCGGGAGTCAGGAAGGCGGGCATCCGGTCGTGCACCTCCCCACCGGCGTCGCGTGCCTCCCGCGTGACGACGACGAAGCAGCGCACCTTCTCTCCTTCGTGCTCCATCGACCAGGTGAGGCCGGCGGCGGCGAGCAGGCCGTCACCGTGGAGGAAGTGCGGGGTCTTGTGGCCCTTCTCGCCCGTCCATTCGAAGTACCCGCGCATCGGGACGAGGCACCGCGCGGCGGAGAACGCCGGCGCCCAGAACCCGGCGGCGAGCTTCTCCATCCGGGCGTTGATCAGCGGGGCGCGCTGCGGACGGTTGGGGGGACTCTGCCAGTCCCACCTCACGAGTTCGAGGATGCGGCCCTCGCCGCGGTCCCGGACGATGGGGGCGCTCTCGGTGGGCGCGATCGAGTAGGCGCCGTGCCAGGACTTCCACCAGTCCTCCGGGCGGCCGCCCTCGGCGACGAACTCCTGGATCAGCTCGTCCGTCGCCGCGTCGTTCGCGAATCGTCCGCACATGTCGTCGCCTCCGTCTCGCCGGTCGCTCGCGCCGCGGCCCGCATCGCCTCCATCATGAGGCATGGCGCGGACATCCGGGGTGTCAGACCACGTCGATCACGGTGCCGCCGGTCAGATCCGACAGCTGGGCGAAGGTCAGCGGCATGACGGTGTGCGGGTGGCCGGCCGCCGCCCAGACCACGTCGTTTACCTGCAGGGCACTGTCGATGAAGGTGGGGAGGGGCGTGGGGTGGCCGACGGGCGCCACTCCGCCGATCGCCTGTCCGGTGGCCTCACGGACGACGGCGGGCGGAGCCATGACCACCGCACGCGCCCCGATGCTCCGCGCGAGGACCGCGAGATCCGCGCGGTGCCCGCCGCTGGTCATGACGAGGACGGGACGGCCATCGGCGAGGAAGACGAGGCTGTTGGCGATCGCTGCGACGTCGCAGCCGATGGCGGCGGCGGCCTCCGCGGCGGTGCGGGCGGAGTCGGGAAGGACCCGGATCTCGGTCTCCACGCCGGCGGCGTGGAGGTGTTCCTGCACCCGTCGGCTGCGCTCGGGGAGGGGAGGGGCGTCGGTCATGTCCCCACGGTAGCCGAGCGGGTCAGCCGGCGTCGCCGACGAGGATCGCCGCCGCGTCCTCGGTGGCCACGTCGCCCGGCTCGTCGTCGATGTGCGCGAGGACCTTCCGGCCGAGGAGGATCGTCAGTGCGGCCAGCAGGACCGCGGCGGCGGCGAAGAGATACGGCACCGTCGCGCTGAACAGGTGCCACAGCAGAGCCGCGATCGGCGGGGCCATCGCGCCGCCGAGGAAGCGGACCGCGGAGTAGGCCGAGGAGGCGACGGAGCGGGGGAGGTCGGTCGCCTCCATCACGGCTTCGGTCAGCACGGTGTTCATGACGCCGAGGAGCAGGCCGCCCACGATGATGCACACGACGAGAGCGGCAGGTTCGGCGACCACCAGCCCCGCGACGACGAGGTCGACGGCGAGCAGCGGCAGCACGGTGAGGATGACGTGGGTCCTCGGCATCCGGCGCATCAGCACCGGCGCGACCCACACGCTGGTGATCGCGAGGGCGACACCCCAGCCGAAGAACGTCAGGCCGATGCCCATCGCTCCGAAGCCCAGGGGGAAGGGCGAGAACGCGAGCAGCACGAAGAAGCCGATGTTGTAGAACAGGGCGGCCACGGCGAGGATCGCGAGCGCGGGACGGCGCAGAGCCGTGAAAGGGGCGGAGAACTTCACCGGCGTGCGCTTCTCGCCCGGCCCCCGCAGCAGCACGAGCACGGCGATGAAGGCGATGGCCATCAGGGCCACGACGCCGAAGAACGGTCCTCGCCAGCTCTGCTCACCGAGGATGCCGCCGAGCAGGGGACCCACGGCGATGCCGAGGCCGAGCGCCGCCTCGTACAGCACGATGGCCGCGCTGCTGCCGCCGGATGCGGCACCGACGATCGTGGCCAGCGCCGTCGAGATGAACAGCGCGTTGCCCAGCCCCCAGCCGGCACGGAAGCCGATGACCGCGTCGACGCTGCCGCTGATCGCGCAGAGGAAGGCGAACACGACGATCAGGCCGAGACCGACGAGGAGCGTGGCCTTGGCGCCGATCCGGCTGGAGATCCAGCTGGTGACGAGCATCGCGAGGCCGGTGACGAGGAGGTAGCTGGTGAACAGCAGTTCCGTCTCGACCGGCGTGGCCTCGAGCGACTCCGCGATCGCCGGGAGGATGGGGTCGACGAGTCCGATCCCCATGAAGGCGACGACGCACGCGAAGGCGACGGCCCATACCTGGGCGGGCTGCCGCCAGACCGAGGGGGCGGGGGATGCGGGGGCGGTGTTCAACGGATGTCTCCTGTCCGGTCGGCAGAGGTGTGGGCGGCGAGGATCTCGGCCGCACGGGTGAGGGCATGCCAGTCGTCGTCGTCGAGGTCGGCGAACCGCGGTGCGATCGTCTCCCGGAACTCGGAGCGCCAAGCGGCCAGGGCCGCCGTGCCGTCGGGGGTCGCGGCGACGACGGTGGCACGGGAATCGTCGGGATCGGGGGAGCGGCGGATGAGGCCCTCGCGTTCGAGGGCGCCGAGCAGCCGGGTCATGCCGGGCTGTGTCGTGCGGGCTGCCGCGGCGAGCTCGCCGACGCGATGGGGGCCTGACTGGTCGAGCAGGCTGAGCACCCGCCACTGCGCGGCGGGGGCCTCGTTCCCCGCGTCTTGGGCGGCGATGCGACCCAGCGCGTAGCCCGACAGGACGAGCGACGGGATGACCTCGGAGCGATTCATACCAGAAAGTATATACCTTTGGGTATGTATCGAGGTCACCGTCGGGCGTGCGCGATCCTCGCGGAGAGCTGATGCGCGTGCGCGAGGAGGATCCGGCCCAGCTCGGCCTGACGCTCCGGGCCGAAGCGGAACGCGACACCGGTGAGGCTGAGGGCCCACTCCGGGCGTCCGGCGCGGTCGAACACGGCCGCGCCGAGGCCCCAGCTCCCCTCGACGATCAGGCCGGGGTTGACGGCGAACCCGCGCTCCTTCGTCTCGGCGAGGCGCTTCCGCAGCGGGCGCTCGCCATGAGCGCGTCCCCAGTTCTCGACGAGCTCCGGATGGCGCTCCAGGTAGGCATCCACATCGTGGTCGGGGAGGAAGGCGAGGATCGCCAGGCCCGCGCTCGCCACGCCGAGCGGGAAGCGCACTCCCTCGCTCAGCACGAACGAGCGGATGGGGAACGAGCCCTCTTCCCGCAGCAGGCAGACCGTCTCGTCCGCGCGGCGGACGGAGAAGAATGCGCTCTCCTCGGTCTTCACCGCGAGCGACCGCACGATGTCCCGGGCCAGGGCGGTCACGTCGTATCGAGCGGCAGCCACGGACCCCATGAGGAAGAGCTCGGGTCCCGGCATCCAGCGCGTGCTGTCGGCGTCGCGGTCCACGAGTCCCTCCGCGCGGAGGGCACTGAGCAGGCGATGTGTGGTGGGTCGGGAGAGCCCGGCGCGTGCCGCGAGCTCCTGCAGGGTGGCGCCGTCGGTGCCGGCCGCCGTCACCAGGCGCAAAAGCCGAGCCGCCCGCGCGACGGCCTGAGTGCCGGGGACGGCGTTCGTCACAGTGTCCACATCGTGGACGCTAGTGGTGCGGGCGTCCACATCGCAAGAGGGTGCTGGCCGTGGCTCCGCCGGGGCGAGAGGCTGGAGGGGACACGGAACCGAAGGAGCAGACGTGATCGACAAGCAATGGGAGTCCGCGGCCGCCGCGGTCGCCGACATCCCGGACGGCGCCTCGCTCGCGGTCGGAGGCTTCGGGCTCTCCGGGAACCCGATCGCCCTCATCGAAGCGCTCCTCGCCCAGGGCACGACCGACCTGAGCGTCGTCAGCAACAACTGCGGGGTGGACGACTGGGGGCTCGGCATCCTGCTCGCCGCGCAGCGCATCCGGAAGATGACGTCGTCGTACGTGGGGGAGAACAAGGAGTTCGAGCGGCAGTTCCTGTCCGGGGAGCTCGAGCTGGAGCTGACCCCGCAGGGCACGCTCGCCGAGAAGCTGCGGGCGGGAGGATCCGGAATCGCGGCGTTCTTCACCCAGACGGGCGTCGGCACCCAGGTGGCCGAGGGCGGTCTGCCTCGCCGGTACCACGCCGATGGCTCGATCGCGGTGGCCTCGCCGCCCAAGGATGTACGCACGTTCACGGTGCACGGCGAACCGCGCGAGTTCGTGCTGGAGGAGGCGATCACCACCGACTTCGCCCTGGTCCACGCGGTCCGCGGCGACCGGCACGGCAACCTCGTGTTCCGGAAGGCGGCGCGGAACTTCAACCCGCTCGCCGCGATGGCCGGGCGCGTGTGCATCGCGCAGGTGGAGCGGCTCGTCGAACCGGGAGAGCTCGACCCGGACGCGATCCACCTGCCCGGCGTCTTCGTGCACCGGATCGTCGAAGTCGGCGAGGACATCCCCCAGCGCATCGAGCGACGGACCGTCGCCGCGGAAGGAGCCTGACATGGCGCTCACGAGAGACCAGATGGCCGCGCGTGCGGCGGCCGAGCTGCCGGACGGCGCGTATGTGAACCTCGGCATCGGCCTGCCCACCCTCGTGCCGAACCACGTCCCGTCCGACGTGACCGTGGTGCTGCAGTCGGAGAACGGCATCCTCGGGGTCGGGCCCTATCCGCGGGAGGCCGACGTCGACCCGGATCTCATCAACGCGGGGAAGGAGACGGTGACCACGCTGCCCGGGGCGGCGTTCTTCGACTCCGCCCTCAGCTTCGGCATGATCCGCGGCGGGAAGATCGATGCCGCGATCCTCGGGGCGATGCAGGTCTCCGCCTCGGGAGATCTCGCGAACTGGATGATCCCCGGCAAGATGGTCAAGGGCCCCGGGGGCGCGATGGACCTCGTGCACGGCGCCGGACGGGTGATCGTGCTGATGGAGCACGTCGCCAAGGACGGCTCGGCGAAGATCGTCGACGCCTGCACGCTGCCGTTGACCGGACGCGGCGTCGTGGACCGGATCATCACGGACCTCGCGGTGATCGACGTGACGCCGGACGGGCTCGTCCTGGTCGAGCTCGCGCCCGATGTCACGGTGGAGCAGGTGCGGCACGCCACGGAGCCGCCTCTCCGCCTCGCCCCGGAACTGGACAACGGAAGGACCGAGATCAATGAGTGAGAACGATGTCGTCATCGTCGCCGCGGCGCGCACCCCGCAGGGGCGGCTGAAGGGGCAGCTCGCCGCCTTCACCGCGCCGCAGCTGGGGTCGTTCGCGATCCGCGGTGCGCTGGAGCAGGGCGGAGTGGACCCGGCTGACGTCGACGCGGTCATCGTGGGACAGGTGCTGGCCGCGGGGTCTGGTCAGAACGCCGCCCGTCAGGCCGCCATCGGCGCGGGAATCGGCTGGGACGTCCCCGCCCACTCCGTGAACAAGGTCTGCCTGTCCGGGCTCACGGCCGTGATCGACGCGGCGCGCATGATCCGGACCGGGGACGCCGAGGTCGTCGTCGCCGCCGGCATGGAGTCGATGACCCGAGCACCCCATCTGCTCATGGGATCGCGCGAGGGCTGGACCTACGGCACCGTCGAGGTCCTCGACCACATGGCCTACGACGGGCTGACGGACGCCTACGACCGGGAGAGCATGGGCGCGTCCACGGAACGGCACAACGCGCGCTACGAACTCACCCGGGAGGCCCAGGACCAGGTCGCCGCGCTCTCGCATCAGCGCGCCGCCGCCGCGCAGGAGAGCGGTGTGCTCGACGCGGAGATCGTCGCCGTCGAGGTGCCGCAGCGCCGGGGCGAACCGGTGCGCGTGACCAGGGACGAGGGCGTGCGCCCCGAGACGACGGTGGAGACCCTCGCGGGACTGCGAGCCGCCTTCGCCGAGGGTGGCTCGATCACGGCGGGTAACTCGTCCCAGATCTCGGACGGCGCCTCCGCCGTGGTCGTCACGACGCGGGCGACCGCCGAGGCCAAGGGCTGGGCGGTGCTCGTGACCGTCGGCGCGAGCGGCCAGACCGCCGGCCCGGACAACTCGCTCCAGGCGCAGCCGGCGCGAGCGATCGAGCAGGCGTGCCGGAAACAGGGCATCACCCCGCAGGACCTCGACCTCGTGGAGATCAACGAGGCGTTCGGGGCCGTCGTGGCCCGCTCGCAGACCGAGCTCGGGCTGGACGGTGAGATCGTCAACGTGCACGGCGGCGGCATCGCGATCGGTCATCCGATCGGTGCCTCCGGCAACCGTCTCGTGGTGCACGTCGCGCACGAGCTGGCCCGCCGGGGAGGCGGAACCGCGGCGGTCGGCCTGTGCGGCGGCGGCGGTCAGGGCGAGGCGCTCATCCTCACGCGCTGACGCGGGAGGCGCGGGGGTGCGTCAGGACCGCTTGTCCTGGGCGTGCCCCTGCGCGTCGGCGAGGGCCTTCTGCGAACGGAACTGCAGACGCTGCGCCTTCTTGGACTTCTTCACCGACTGCGGGGAGTCCGCGTCCACCGGCACGCCGTGGCGTTCGCGGCGCATGTCGACGACCGCGCCGACCGCGAGCGCCATCGTGATGCCCCAGCTCACCCACGACAGGAGCGAGCGCCAGGTGATGGGTTCGTTGCGGGTGCCGCGCAGCAGCGAGATCCCAGCCGAGATCGCGGCGACGAGTCCGGTGCTGAAGAGGTAGCGCATGCCCCTACGGTACCCGCAGCCGGGGTGCGCGGGCCGGAGCCTTGACAAGCCGGGGGAGAGGCTGGCAGGGCGCCCGCCCAGGGGCACCGGATATCATGGAAGGGTCGCGGTTCGCCCGCGGCCGCAGAAACCGTGTATCTACCGGCCGTCGGCGTCTCCGGCGGACAGCGGCGGCACCCGACATCGCGTCGTCGACGCGCGAGAGCCATGACACACGCCAGCACCACGCCCGATACCGCCGAGCCGAGCCTCTTCCGCCTCGCCGGCCTGCCCTACTTCCTGATCGCGTTCATCGCGCGTCTGCCCTTCGCCATGATGGTGGTCGGTGTGCTGACCGTCGTCGTATCGGCGCGGGAATCCCTGTCCCTCGGCGGGCTCACGTCCGCTGCGGTCGGTCTCGGCACCGCCTGCTTCGGTCCGCTCCTGGGCGCCGCCGCCGACCGCTTCGGCCAGCGCACGGTCCTCCTCGCGCTCGCCGTGGGCAACGCGGCGATGCTCCTGCTCTTCACCGCGGTGGTCTATGGTCCGGCCGCCGACGGCTTCGTGCTTCTCACCGCGATCGGCATCGGCGCGACGGCCCCGCAGGTGGCGCCGCTCTCGCGCTCCCGTCTGGTCACGATCATCGGCGAGCGGATGCCGGCGGAGCGCCGCGCCCGCACGGTCTCCGGCACGATGGCGTACGAGTCGGCCGCCGACGAGACCGTCTTCGTGTTCGGTCCTTTCCTCGTGGGTGTCCTCGCCTCGGCACTCGCGCCCTGGGCGCCGCTGGTCGGCGCCGCCGTGCTGACCCTGGTGTTCGTCGGGGCCTTCGCGCTGCACCCGAGCGGACGGCATGTGTCGCAGGACCGCACCGAGGACGGCCGGGCGCCGTCCGCCGTGTCCGAGCTGTTCCGGCCGCAGCTCCTCATCGTCGTCCTCGGCATCCTGGGAGTCGGCATCTTCTTCGGGACCATGCTCACCTCGCTCACGTCGTTCATGGCCGACCTCGGTGCCCCGGAGCAGGCGGGCCTGCTGTACGGCGTGATGGGCGTCGGCTCCGCGCTGCTGGCCCTGGGTGTCGCGTGGCTCCCCGCGCGGTTCTCGCTCCGGGCGCGATGGCTCGTGTTCTCCGGAGTCCTCCTCGCCGGCTCGCTGCTGCTCGGCATCGTCGACTCGCCGGCGGGGATGATGCTCGCCCTGGCCATCATGGGCATCGGCATCGGTCCGACCCTCGTCACCCAGTACAGCTTCGGAGCGGCGCGGAGCCCCCGTGGCCGGTCGGCGACGGTGATGACGATGCTCGGCTCCGGGGTGATCGTCGGCCAGTCGATCGGTGCCGCGGTGGCGGGGGAGATCGCGGAGAGCCTCGGCACGTCGGCCGCCCTCGTGCTTCCGATGATCGCGGCCGGCATCGCGTTCGCGGCGGGTCTCGCCAACTGGGCCCTCAGCGGTCTGCACCGCGGAACGTCCGCTGTCAAGGCCTGAGCGCGGACCAGCGGTCGGCGCTCATCCTCGGTAGGTTGGAAGCTCCTGGACCGAGGAGTGCCCCTGTGACCGCTGCTGATTTCGTCGTCGTCGCCAACCGCCTCCCGGTGGACCGGGTCGTGGGGCCGGACGGCGAGGAGACCTGGCGGACGTCGCCCGGGGGACTCGTCGCCGCACTCGAGCCGATGATGCGCCGCGTGCACGGCGCCTGGGTCGGCTGGCCCGGTCAGCCGGACGTGGAGCTCGAGGCCTTCGATGCCGATGGGATCCATCTCATCCCGGTGACGCTGAGCTCCGAGGAGGTCGCGGACTATTACGAGGGCTTCGCCAACGACACGATCTGGCCGCTCTACCACGACGTCATCGCCCCGCCGCAGTACCACCGTGAGTGGTGGGAGGCGTATGTGCGGGTCAATCGCCGGTTCGCCGAGGCTGCCGCGGCCGCCGCCGCTGAGGACGGGACCGTCTGGGTCCACGACTACCAGCTCCAGCTCGTGCCCCAGATGGTCCGCGAGCTGCGCCCCGATGTCACGATCGGCTACTTCCACCACATCCCGTTCCCCGCGCACGGCCTCTACGCTCAGCTTCCCTGGCGCGACCAGGTCCTCCGCGGACTGCTCGGCGCCGACGTCATCGGCTTCCAGCGGGCGCAGGACGCGACCTACTTCCTCACCGCGGTGCGGCGCCGGCTGCGCTACGAGGTGAAGGGGCCGAACATCACGGTCCCTGAGCAGGGCGGGTCGCGGACGGCGATCGCCAAGGCGTTCCCGATCTCCATCGACACCGCCCCGTACCTCGAACTCGCCGCGCGGGAGGACGTCCGGGCGCGGGCCGCGGAGATCCGCGCGAGCCTCGGCAACCCCAAGCGCATCCTCCTCGGCGTCGACCGCCTGGACTACACCAAGGGCATCGGGCACCGGATCAAGGCCTACGGCGAGCTCCTCGAAGACGGCCGCCTCGATGTGGAGGACGTCACCCTCATCCAGGTGGCGAGCCCGAGCCGGGAGCGGGTGGACGCCTATGCGCACCTCCGGGACGAGATCGAGCTCGCGGTGGCCCGCATCAACGGCGACCACGACACGGTCGGCCACTCCGCCATCCGCTACCTGCATCAGGGATACCCGCGCGAGGAGATGGTCGCCCTGTACCTCGCGGCGGACGTCATGCTCGTGACGGCGCTGCGCGACGGCATGAACCTCGTCGCGAAGGAGTACATCGCCACGCGGACGGACAACCGCGGCGTGCTGGTGCTCAGCGAGTTCACCGGCGCGGCGGACGAGCTCCGTCAGGCCGTGCGCGTCAACCCGCACGACATCGCCGGGCTCAAGGACGCGATCATGGAGGCCGTGGAGATGTCGCCCGCCGAGCAGGGACGCCGCATGCGGTCCCTGCGCCGACGGGTGCTCGACAACGACGTGAACGCCTGGTCGTCGTCCTTCCTCGAGGCCCTCGCCGACGTCCGCAGCCGCTGACCGCCCTTCCTGCACCCCCTTCTTCCTCTCGATCGGAGACACCGTGACGCGCCCCTGGATCCCCGGAACCGCCGACGCCGACCTCACCGCCCTCGCGACGACGCCGCGCCTGGTGGTCGCCCTCGACTTCGACGGCACCGCGTCCCCGCTCGTCGTGGACCCCATGGCCGCGCGGGCGCTTCCCGAGGTGGCCGTGCAGATGGATCGCCTCGCTGCGATGCCCGACACCGTGGTCGCCTACGTCTCCGGGCGCAGCATGCACGACCTCCGGGAGATCACCGAGCACACCGACGACTCCGTCGTCGTCCTCGCCGGCTCCCACGGCGCGCAGTACTGGTTCCCCGGCGAGGGGGCCGCCGACGCGCCGGGCGATGCGACCGAGACCGGGGCGCGGGAGGAGCTGTGGGCTGCCGCGCAACCGATCATCGACCGTTACGAGGGGGCGGAACTGGAGCCCAAGACGTTCGGCATGGGCGTGCACACTCGCCGCGCGGACCGGGACACCGAGGAGAAGGTCTTCGCCGAGATCGATGCCCTCGTCGCCGAGCGCTTCCCGCAGTGGCGGCGGCGTGCCGGCCACCGGGTGCTGGAGTTCTCGTCGCGGAACGAGGGGAAGGACGCCGCGATGATCGCCCTCCGTGAGCGCTTCGACGCGACGGGCATCCTCTTCGCCGGCGACGACGTGACCGACGAGGATGCGATGCGCGTGCTGCAGGAGGGCGACCTCGGCGTGCGCGTCGGGCCGGGGGAGAGCGCCGCGACCCTCCGTGTGGACTCTCCACAACAGATCGCCGCGCTTCTGGAGACGCTCGCGAACGAGAGGGCCGTCGCGCAGGAATAGACTCTCGTCATGTCCTCGCATGATCCCTCCGCCAGCGCGCCCATCGACATCAAGCCCCGCAGTCGCGTCGTCACCGACGGCATCGAGGCCACGACCTCCCGCGGCATGCTCCGCGCCGTCGGCATGGGTGACGCCGACTGGGACAAGCCGCAGATCGGCATCGCGTCGAGCTGGAACGAGATCACGCCCTGCAACCTGAGCCTCGACCGGCTCGCTCAGGGCGCGAAGGAGGGCGTGCACTCCGGCGGCGGGTACCCGCTGCAGTTCGGAACCATCTCCGTCTCGGACGGCATCTCGATGGGCCACGAGGGGATGCACTTCTCGCTCGTCTCCCGCGAGGTCATCGCCGACTCGGTCGAGACCGTGATGATGGCCGAGCGCCTCGACGGCTCCGTCCTCCTCGCGGGCTGCGACAAGTCGATCCCCGGCATGCTCATGGCCAGCGCGCGCCTCGACCTGTCGAGCGTCTTCCTCTACGCCGGGTCGATCGCGCCGGGCTGGGTCAAGCTCTCGGACGGCACCGAGAAGGACGTCACGATCATCGACTCGTTCGAGGCGGTCGGTGCCTGCCGTGCCGGCCTCATGAGCGAGGAGGACCTCAAGCGCATCGAGTGCGCCATCGCTCCCGGTGAGGGCGCGTGCGGCGGCATGTACACGGCCAACACCATGGCCTCCGTCGCCGAGGCGCTCGGGCTCAGCCTCCCGGGCTCCGCCGCGCCGCCCGCCGCCGACCGCCGTCGCGACTACTTCGCGCACCGCTCGGGGGAGGCGGTCGTGAACCTGCTCCGCCAGGGGATCACGACGCGCGACATCCTCACCAAGGAGGCGTTCGAGAACGCGATCGCCCTCGCGATGGCCCTCGGCGGCTCGACCAACGTCGTCCTCCACCTGCTCGCGATCGCCCGCGAGGCCGAGGTCGAGCTGAGCCTGCACGACTTCAACCGCATCGGCGACAAGGTCCCGCACGTGGCCGACATGAAGCCGTTCGGCAAGTACGTCATGAACGACGTCGACCGGCACGGCGGCATCCCCGTGATCATGAAGGCCATGCTCGACGAAGGGCTGCTGCACGGCGACGCGCTCACGGTCACCGGCAAGACGCTAGCCGAGAACCTCGCCGAGCTCGACCCGCAGCCGATCGACGGCGAGGTCATCCACACGTTCGACAACCCGATCCACGCCACCGGCGGCCTGACGATCCTGCACGGATCGCTCGCGCCGGAGGGTGCCGTGGTGAAGACCGCCGGCTTCGACGCTGCCGTCTTCGAGGGCCCCGCGCGGGTGTTCGAGCGGGAGCGCGCCGCCATGGACGCGGTCGCCGAGGGCAGCATCGAGCCGGGGACGGTCATCGTCATCCGGTACGAGGGCCCCAAGGGCGGACCGGGCATGCGCGAGATGCTCGCCATCACCGCGGCCATCAAGGGCGCGGGGCTCGGAAAAGATGTACTACTCTTGACGGACGGACGATTCTCAGGCGGCACAACCGGCCTGTGCATCGGCCACATAGCACCCGAAGCGGTGGACGCAGGTCCTATCGCCTTCGTGCGCGATGGTGATCTGATACGGGTCGATATCGCAGCTCGCTCTCTCGATCTACTCGTCGACGAGGCAGAGCTCGCCTCCCGCCGCTCTGGCTGGGAGCCGCTTCCCCCGCGCTACACCCGAGGCGTTCTTGCCAAGTACTCGCGCCTCGTGCGGTCCGCCGCCGAGGGAGCGACGACCGGCTGATCCATCGACCGGCTCAGCAACCGCTCGATCGGAGCGCCGGTGTCCCGCACAGTTCATCAGAAGGAAAGTCATGACTGCTGACTCCGTCTCGGCCGTGCCGAGGCCGCCCGCCCGTCCATCCGCTCCGGAGATCACCGGTGCGGAGGCCGTCGTCCGCTCGCTCGAGCTTCTCGGCGTCACGGACGTCTTCGGCCTTCCCGGCGGCGCGATCCTCCCGGTCTACGACCCGCTCATGGACGCCTCGCAGCTGCGCCACATCCTCGTGCGGCACGAGCAGGGCGCGGGTCACGCGGCCGAGGGCTACGCGTCCGCGTCCGGCAAGGTCGGCGTGTGCATCGCCACCTCCGGTCCCGGAGCGACCAACCTCGTCACGGCGATCGCCGACGCCTACATGGACTCGGTGCCGCTGCTCGCGATCACCGGCCAGGTGTTCTCGACGCTGATGGGGACGGACGCGTTCCAGGAGGCCGACATCGTGGGGATCACGATGCCGATCACCAAGCACTCGTTCCTGGTGAAGGACGCCGCCGACATCCCCGGTGCCATCGCCGCGGCCTACGAGATCGCCGGCACCGGTCGTCCCGGTCCCGTGCTCGTGGACATCACCAAGGATGCGCAGCAGGCGACGGCCCCGTTCGTGTGGCCGCCGAAGATCGACCTCCCCGGGTACCGACCGGTGACCAAGGCGCACGGCAAGCAGATCCAGGCGGCAGCCGCCCTCCTCGCCGAGGCGAAGAAGCCGGTGCTGTACGTGGGTGGAGGCGTCGTCCGCGGCCGTGCCGCGGCCGAGCTGCTCGAGCTCGCCGAGTCGACCGGCGCGCCCGTCGTCACCACGCTGATGGCGCGCGGCGCGTTCCCCGACTCGCACCCGCAGCACCTGGGCATGCCGGGCATGCACGGCACGGTTCCCGCCGTGCTCGCGCTGCAGGAGGCCGATCTCCTCGTCTCGCTCGGCGCCCGGTTCGACGATCGCGTCACGGGCAAGGCCGCGCTGTTCGCGCCGCACGCGAAGGTCGTGCACGTCGACATCGATCCGGCGGAGATCTCCAAGATCCGCGCGGCCGACGTGCCGATCGTGGGCGATGTGCGCGACGTGCTCACCGATCTCGATGCCGCCTTCCGCGGAGCGACGGCCGACGCGAAGCCCGACATCGAGGAGTGGTGGTCGTACCTCGACGGACTCCGCAACGAGTTCCCCCTCGGGTACGCGCCGACGACCGACGGGCTGCTCGCCCCGCAGTACGTGATCCAGCGCATCGGAGAGCTCACCGGTCCGGAGGGCATCTTCGCCTCCGGTGTGGGGCAGCACCAGATGTGGGCTGCGCAGTTCATCAAGTACGAGCGCCCGAACGCCTGGCTGAACTCCGGCGGCGCGGGCACGATGGGCTACTCGGTGCCGGCGGCCATGGGCGCCAAGGTCGCGGAGCCGGAACGCCAGGTCTGGGCGATCGACGGCGACGGCTGCTTCCAGATGACCAATCAGGAGCTCGCCACCTGCGCGATCAACAACATCCCGATCAAGGTCGCGATCATCAACAACTCGTCTCTGGGCATGGTCCGGCAGTGGCAGACGCTCTTCTACGACGGCCGTCATTCCAACACCGACCTGAACACCGGGCACGGCACGATCCGCATCCCCGACTTCGTGAAGCTCGCGGAGGCCTACGGCTGCCTCGCGATCCGCGTGGAGAAGGAGGAGGAGGTCGACGCCGCCATCCAGCTCGCGCTGGAGACGAACGACCGCCCCGTCGTGATCGACTTCGTCGTGAGCGCCGACTCCATGGTGTGGCCGATGGTGCCGCAGGGGGTCAGCAACAGCTATGTCCAGTACGCGCGCGACCACGCGCCCGCGTTCGACGAGGAGGACTGAGCCATGTCGACCCACGTCCTGAGCCTGCTGGTGGAGAACACCCCCGGCCTCCTGACCCGCGTCGCCGGCCTGTTCGCGCGCCGGGGCTTCAACATCGACTCCCTCGCCGTCGGCGTGACCGAGGTGCCGGGGATCTCCCGCATCACGGTCGTCGTCGACGTGGAGGAGCTGCCGCTCGAGCAGGTGACCAAGCAGCTCAACAAGCTGATCAACGTCATCAAGATCGTCGAGCTCGACCCGGCGTCGTCCGTGCAGCGCGAGCACATGCTCGTGAAGGTGCGCACCGACAACGCCAGCCGTTCGAACGTGATCGAGGTCGTCAACCTCTTCCGCGCCTCGGTCGTCGACTACGCCGCCGACGCCCTCGTCATCGAGGTCACCGGAGACAAGGGCAAGGTCGAGGCGCTGCTGCGCGCTCTGGAGCCCTTCGGCATCAAGGAGATCGCCCAGTCCGGCCTCCTCGCGATCGGCCGCGGCGGCAAGAGCATCACCGAGCGCGTCCTGCGCGGCTGACCCTTCGACAGACTCAGGGACCGCGCGTCCCGCACAACCACAACCAAGGAGAGAAACCAGTGAGCACCGAGATCTTCTACGACGACGACGCCGACCTGTCCCTGATCCAGGGCAAGAAGGTCGCCATCGTCGGCTACGGCTCGCAGGGCCACGCCCACGCCCAGAACCTGCGCGACTCGGGTGTCGAGGTCGCGATCGCCCTCAAGGAGGGCTCGAAGTCCGCCGCGAAGGCCGAGGAGGCCGGCTTCCCCGTGAAGACCGTCGCCGAGGCGACCGAGTGGGCCGACGTCATCATGATCCTCGCGCCGGACCAGCACCAGCGCACGATCTACAGCGAGTCCATCGCCCCGAACCTGACGGCGGGCAAGACCCTGGCCTTCGCGCACGGCTTCAACATCCGCTTCGGCTACATCGACGCTCCCGAGGGTGTCGACGTGATCCTCGTCGCGCCGAAGGCTCCCGGTCACACCGTGCGTCGCGAGTTCGTCGCCGGCCGCGGCATTCCGGACATCATCGCCGTCGAGCGCGACGCGTCCGGTCACGCCTGGGACCTCGCGCTCTCGTACGCGAAGGCGATCGGCGGCACCCGCGCCGGCGTCATCAAGACGACCTTCACCGAGGAGACCGAGACCGACCTGTTCGGCGAGCAGGCCGTGCTCTGCGGTGGCATGAGCCACCTGGTGCAGGCGGGCTTCGAGACCCTCGTCGAGGCAGGCTACCAGCCGCAGATCGCCTACTTCGAGGTCCTGCACGAGCTCAAGCTCATCGTCGACCTCATGTGGGAGGGCGGCATCGCCAAGCAGCGTTGGTCGATCTCCGACACCGCCGAGTTCGGCGACTACGTGTCCGGCCCGCGCGTGATCGACGAGCGCGTCAAGGAGAGCATGAAGGGCGTCCTGTCCGACATCCAGTCCGGCGCGTTCGCGAAGCGCTTCATCGAGGACCAGGACAACGGGGCCGAGGAGTTCCTCGCCCTCCGCGCCAAGGAGGAGCAGCACCCGATCGAGGCGACCGGCAAGGAGCTGCGTTCGCTCTTCGCCTGGAAGCAGCAGGACGAGGACTACGTCGACGGCAGCGCCGCGCGCTGATTCGACTCGCGAACGAACGGGCGTCCCCTCGGGGGCGCCCGTTCGGCGTTCCGCACAGCATTCACGGGCGCAGACATCGGATGTCTGTGCCAGGATGGACGCATGCGACAGGAATGGTTTGATGACGCCCGCTTCGGCATGTTCGTCCACTTCGGCCTCTACAGCGGAGCCGCGCGGCACGAGTGGGTGCAGAACTACGAACGCCTCACCGACGAGGAGTACCGCCCCTATTTCGACAACTTCGATCCCGACCTCTTCGATGCCGCGGCCCTGGCGAAGACCGCCAAGGAGACGGGGATGGGCTACGTCGTGCTCACGACCAAGCACCATGACGGCTTCTGCCTCTGGGACTCGAAGCTGACCGACTTCACCTCCGTCACGGCGGTCGGACGGGACCTCGTCCGCGAGTACGTCGACGCCCTCCGTGCCGAAGGGATCCGCGTCGGCCTCTACCACTCGGTCATCGACTGGCATCACCCCGACTTCACGGTGGACTGGAACCACCCCCGACGCGACGACGAGAACGCGCACGCCCTGAACGAGGGGCGCGACATGGCCCGCTACCGGGAGTACCTGCATGGTCAGGTCCGCGAGCTGCTCACCGAGTACGGCGACATCGACTACCTGTTCTTCGACTTCACCTACCCGGAGTCCAAGGACGGCTGGGAGGGGAAGGGGCCGCAGGACTGGGACGCCGAGGCGCTGCTCGCGCTGTGCCGTGAGCTGCAGCCGGAGATGCTCGTCAACGACCGGCTCGGCATCCCCGCGGACTTCGTGACGCCAGAGCAGTACCAGCCGACGGCTCCGATCGTCCGCGACGGCGTGCCCCTCGTGTGGGAGGCGTGCCAGACGCTCAACGGCTCCTGGGGCTATCACCGGGACAACACCGACCAGAAGTCGCCGGTGCTGCTCGTGCAGATGCTCGTCGACTCGGTGTCGATGGGCGGCAACATGCTGCTCAACATCGGTCCGGATGGCCGCGGGGCGATCGCCCCCCGGGACGCGGCGACCCTCGCCGAGATCGGCGAGTGGATGCGGCTCCACGACCGCGCCGTGATCGGGGCCGGTCATGCGCCGTTCACGCCGCCCCGAGAGGGCGTGTACACGCTCCGCGGCGACCGGCTCTACCTGAGCCTGTTCAGTTGGCCGCTGGGCTTCGTGCATCTGCCGGGACTCGCGGGCAGGGTCTCGTATGCGCGCCTGCTGAACGACGGGTCCTGGCTGCGCACGAGCATCAGCGACCCGGACCAGCAGGCCGACCTGATGACGCCGGCAGGCGAGGCCGAGGGGACGCTCACGGTGCATCTCCCGGTACGGCGTCCCGACGTGCTGATGCCGGTCATCGAGCTGCGCCTGACAGGGGAGTGAGGCCGTCGGTGGCGGCGGCTCAGGCCGTCGCCACCGGGATCTCCATGCCCTCCAGCGCGAGGCGTGCGGCGCCGTGCAGGATCGCGTCCGCGCCGGTGGCCGCGGCCTCGATCCGCAGGCGCTGGGTCGCGAGCGGGTGGCAGGCCTCGTAGACCCGGCTGCGCACCGCGGCGATGAACGGCTCGGAGGCGCTCATGCTCCCGGTGAGGAAGAGGGCGTGCGGGTTGAAGAAGTTCACGACCCCGGAGAGCGCCTGACCCAGGTGGGTCCCGGCGGTGCGGACGAGCGTCGTCGCCAGCGGGTCCGCGTCCCGTGCCAGTGTCAGCACGTCGGCCGTGGTGCGGACGTCGGTGTTGCCGCGCTCGCGCATCTGGCGGACGAGGCTCGCGCCGCTGGCCACGGTCTCCAGGCAGCCGGTGTTGCCGCAGGAGCAGGGGATGTCCCCGCTGCCGTCGATGCGCGTGTGCGTGATGTCGCCGGCCGCAGCGGTGGCCCCGCGGTGGATATGGCCGTCCACGATGATCCCGCTGCCGATCGCGGTGCCCGCCTTGACGGTGATGCTGTGCTGGGTGTGCCCGAGCTGGCGACGGTGCTCGCCGAGGGCGGCGAGATTGGCGTCGTTGTCGACGACGACGGGGACGCCGTGGCGCTCCGCGAGGTGCTCGCCGACGCGGAATCCAGGCCACCCCGGCATCCGCGAGGGCTGATCCACGGAGCCGGTCGCGACGTCGACGGGGCCGGGCAGGCTCACGCCGATCGCGTGGACCCGCGTCTCGGCGATCAGGCGCTCGAACACCTCCGACACTCTCTCCAAGGTGGCCTCCGGACCGTCCGCGACGTCGATCGCGATGGTCTCCGAGTGGAGCAGGCCGCCGCTGAGGTCGTGCCGCCCGATGCGGGCATGGCGCCCGCCGAGATCGGCGGACAGCACGATGCCGTCGCCGGCGATCCGGAGCACGCGCGGCCGTCGCCCCCCGCGGGAGGTGCCGGCCCCGGCCTCCTCCAGCACGCCGGCATCGAGAAGCGCCTGTACGCGCAGGCCGACGGTGGAGGCGGCCACGCCGAGGGCGGAGGCGAGCTCCGAGCGGGAGCGGGCCTGCCCGCGCGCGACGAAGTCGAGGATGCGCCGTGTGTGCGGATCGTCGACGGGGGTGTCGGCGGGGTTCGTCATGGAGGCCCTTCGTCTCGGAGCATCGTCAGCGTAGCGGGGGTGTCGCATGTTTCGGGGGAGTGACGAATTATCACCACCCTATAAACATCGGATGTTCAGCTTGCGGCACCTTGCGAACTATGACAGCGTAACTTCATACGAAATCCTAATTGGTTAGTTCGAGTCTCGAAATAACCGTTCCGTTCTCAGGAGGCATTCAATGAAGAAGTTGCGTGTGGGGGCTGTCGCCGCTGTCGCGGGCGTGGCCGTGGCGATGACCGGCTGTGCGAGCAGCGGGGGATCCGGAGGCTCGGCCGACGGCGACACCATCGTCGTGGACATGTGGGCCGGCAGCGAGTCGGACGTCGATGCGCTGGAGGCGCAGATCGAGTTCGCGCAGAAGCAGAACCCGGACATCAAGATCAAGCTGCAGACGTCGCCGTGGAGCGACTTCTTCACCAAGCTCACGACCAACATGGCCAGCGGCAACATGGCGTGCATCACCGGCATGAGCGGCGCGCAGCTCGGCGGCTACACGGCCGGCTTCCGCGAGCTCAGCGACGAGGATCTCAAGACCGCGGGCATCGACTGGTCGGAGTTCAACCCGAGCGCCGACGGCATCCTCAGCTTCGAGGGCAAGGTCTACGGCGTGCCGTTCGACGTCGCCACGATGCTCGTCTACTACAACCAGGACATGCTCAGCGCCGCCGGTGCCGCCACGCCGGAGATCGGCTGGACGTTCGACGACTTCGACACGATCGCCGCCGACGCCACGAAGGACGGCAAGTACGGCTTCGGCATGGGCATGGGCGGCTACCAGTGGATGTCGATGCCGATCGCGTACTCCGCCACGCAGCCCGCCTCCGAGGACGGCACGCTGCACATCGACGACGAGGACTTCGTCGACGCCGCGTCCTGGTACGCCGGCCTGGTCACGGAGAAGAAGGTCGCGGCTCCGGTCGCCTCCGCCTCCGACACCGGCTGGGGCGAGAACCAGTACACGGGTGGCAACGCGGCCATGGCCGTCGACGGCACCTGGAACGCCGTCAGCTACCTCAACAACGAGTCCGGCTTCGCCGCCGGCATGGTGCCGCTGCCCGCGGGTGTGGACGGCAACCCCGGTCCCATCCTCGGCTCCGGCTACGGCATCGCCGAGAACTGCAAGAACCCGGAGGCCGCGCTGAAGGTGCTCGGCTCCCTCGTCGGCGAGGACGCGCAGGACTACATCGCGTCGTCCGGCCGCTCCTACCCGGCCCGCATCTCGTCGCAGCCGCTGTACTTCGAGTCGATCGACGAGCAGTACCGCGACCAGGTCCAGTCGGTGTTCGAGGCCGCGTTCGGTGACACGGTGCCGCTGTACATGACCAAGAACTGGCAGAAGCTCGACAGCTACATCCAGCCCAACCTCGTCAGCGTCTACAACGGCCAGATGACGATGGAGGAGCTGCTGTCGAACGCCCAGGCGCAGTTCGGCGAGTGAGCCGGATCCGGCCCGCACAGCAGTAACAGAGAAAGACAACGAGATGACGATCACGACGAGACGTCGAGGATCGCTCGCCAAGGTCGAGGGCCGCCAGGCGCTGGGTTTCGCAAGCCCGGCCCTGGTGGGCCTCGCCCTGTTCACGATCGTGCCCGTGGGGCTCTCGATCGTGATGAGCGTCTTCGACTGGCCGACCTTCGGCGAACGCACCTTCAACGGGGTGGACAACTACGTCAAGCTGTTCACCAGCAGCCCGGACTTCTGGCCCGCGCTGCGCAACTCGGCCGTGTACACGCTGCTGTACGTGCCGTTGAGCGTCGCTCTCTCGCTCGTGCTCGCCCTCGGCCTCGGCCCCCGCATCCGCGGCCGCGGTGCCCTGCGCGTCCTCTTCTTCATCCCCGTCGTGACCCCGATGGTCGCGAACGTCCTGGTGTGGAAGATGATGCTGCAGCCGCAGGGGCTCTTCAACGGCCTCTCGGTCACCTGGTTCGGCATCGAGCTGCCGAACTTCCTCGCCGACCCCAACTGGGCGATGATCATGGTCGTCGTGATGAGCGTCTGGCAGGGACTCGGCTACAACATGCTGATCTTCTCCGCCGCCCTCGAGCAGCTCCCGGAGAGCGTCCTGGAAGCGGCCAGTATCGATGGCGCACAGGGCATCCGGCGTGTGTGGAGCATCATCATCCCGATGATCTCACCGTCGATCTTCTTCGCGACGATCATGACGATGATCACCTCGCTCCAGGTCTTCGTCCAGCCGCAGATGCTCACCGGAGGCGGCCCCGGCAACGCCACCAAGCCCCTCGTGATGTACATCTGGGAGCAGGGCTTCACCTTCGGCGATCTCGGACTCGCCGCCGCCGCCGCGTGGATCCTGTTCGCGATCATCATCGCGATCACGGGCATCCAGTTCGCCGCACAGAAGAAGTGGGTGCACTATGAGCACTGAGACCCTCGTCCGGCCCACCGGCACCGCCCCGCGGCGTCAGCGCGAGCGGGAGAAGGCGCGTGGTGCGGCGACCACGCCGGGCGCGCGCGCCCGACTGATCCTCGCGCACGTCACCATCTACGTCGCGGCGCTCATCTTCATCGCGCCGCTCGTCTACGCGTTCTTCTCGGCCCTCAAGCCGAACTCCGAGATGTTCTCGATGCCGCCGACGCTCGTGGGCTCCGAGCTCCGCTGGAGCAACTTCGTCGACGTCTTCGCCTACGGACCGTTCCTGACGTACATCATGAACTCGTTCATCGTGGCGATCGGCGGCACCCTGGTCGTGCTCGTGGTGTCCACGACCGCCGGATACGCGTTCGGGCGCCTGCGCTGGAAAGGCCGCGACGCGGTCTTCGTCCTCTTCCTGGCCACGCTGATGGTGCCCGCCGAGGTGCTCGTCATCCCCATGTTCCAGGTCATGCAGTGGTTCAACTGGGTCGACACCTATCAGGCGCTCATCCTTCCCTTCGCGTTCGGCGCCTTCGGCACGTTCCTGATGCGGCAGTTCTTCCGCGGCATCCCCTACGAGCTGGAGGAGGCGGCCCGTGTCGACGGCGCCGGCCCTGTCCGGTCCTTCCTGCAGATCATCCTGCCGCTGTCGAAGTCCGCGGTCGCGGTGCTCGCGGTCTTCACGTTCCTGTCCTTCTGGAACAGCTACCTCTGGCCCCTCATCGTCACGGTCGACTACAACGCGCACGGCACGCTGCCCGTCGGTCTGGCGAGCTTCGCCGGCCTCACCGGCACCCGCTGGGACCTGCAGATGGCCGCAGCGATCATCTCGATGATCCCCACCACCCTGCTCGTGATCGTGCTGCAGAAGCATCTGGTCAAGGGCATCGCGATGGCCGGACTGGGCGGACGATGAGCGCGGTCGGGCAGCAGACGGACGACCCTCGACGAACGACCACGGGCCTCGGATCCGACCTGGCGCTGGCGGGGGTGGACATCGGGGGCACGAAGATCGCGGCCCTCGTCGTGGACGCCTTCGGAGACGTCCTCGCACGCGGAAGCGTGCCGGCACCCGCCAGCGTCGGCGGCCCGGCGATGGCGGATGCGGCGGCCGGTCTCGTCGCGCGGCTGGCGGCCGAGGCCGGTGTCGCCGTCGCCGCGGTGGGGGTGGGCGCCGCGGGCGTCATCGACCACGAGAGCGGCACCATCCGCGCCGCGTCCGCCCTGTTCGCGGACTGGGCGGGCTTCCCGCTCGGCCCGGAGCTGGCGCAGCGCCTCGGTGTCCCGGTGCGGGTGGAGAACGACGTGAACGCCTTCCTCCTCGGTGAAGCCGCCGCGGCGGGTCCGAGCGTGCCCGATGTGCTCGGTGTGATGCTCGGCACGGGCGTCGGCGGCGCGCTGGTCATCGGCGGGGAGCTGCACCACGGCCCGCACGGCGCGGCCGGCGAGATCGGGCACACGCCCGGTTACAGCGACCTCGTCTGCACCTGCGGGCAGACCGGTCACCTGGAGACCCTGGCCTCCGGGACGTCGATCGCCCGGCGGTTCGAGGAGCGCACCGGGCGCTCGGTGAGCGATGCCAGGGAGGTGGCGGAGGCCGCCCGGGCGGGTGACGCCGACGCCCGCGCGGTGTTCGACGCCGCCGGACGGGCGCTCGCTCTCGCCTGCGCCAGTGCCGCGACGCTCCTCGACCTGCCGATCGCCATCGTCGGCGGCGGGGTCACGGCCGCCTGGGACCTCCTGGAGCCGTCGATCGAGCGGACGCTCGGTACCGATGCCCCGGTGTCGGGCATCGCGCTGCGCGTCGTCCCCGCCGTCCTCGGAGCCGACGCCGTCGCGCTCGGCGCCATCGAGAGCGCCCGACGCGCCCTCGCCCCCGTTTCCTGACCACGACTGCGACCGCAGAGGAGAACACCACCGTGACCGCACGCCCGGAAGCCCACGAGATCTGGATGGGTCCGCTGCCGCCGCTCGCCGAGGGCGGGCTCGCGCGGCCCCGGATCGGCATCGGCGGCATCTCCATCGAGTCGAGCACCTTCTCCCCGCACATCTCCGGGGACGAGGCCTTCACGATCCGCACCGGCGATGCACTGCGGGCGTACTACCCGTTCCTCGACGCCGGACGCGAGCTCGCCGAGGCGGCGGAGTGGGTCCCGCTCACGCACGGGCGGTCGCTCCCCGGCGGCGCCGTGGACCCGGACACCTATCGGCGGATGAAGGACGCCCTCGTCGAGGGGATCCGCACGCAGGGCCCGTTCGACGGCTTCTTCTTCGACATCCACGGCGCGATGAGCGTCGTCGGGATGGACGATGCCGAGGGCGATCTGGCTCTCGCGGTGCGGGAGGCTCTCGGCCCGGACACCCTCGTCTCCACGTCGATGGACCTGCACGGCAAGGTCTCGGAGACCCTGCGCGACGCGGTGGATCTGCTCACCTGCTACCGCATGGCCCCGCACGAGGACTGGCTGAACACGAAGGAGCGGGCGGTGTGGAACCTGCTCGACCGTCTCCGTGGACCGCACGGCGGCGATGTGCAGGCGCGGCGACCCTTCACCGCCTGGGTGCCCGTGCCTGTGCTCCTGCCGGGGGAGAAGACGAGCACGCGGCTCGAGCCCGCGCAGGGCATCTATGCCGAGCTCCCCGAGATCGAGGCTCTGCCCGGTGTCGTCGACGCCTCCGTGTGGATCGGCTACGCGTGGGCGGACGAGCCGCGCTGCCAGGCCTACGTCGTGGTCACCGGGGACGACCGTGAGGTCATCGCCCGGGAGGCGGAGCGCGTAGCCCGGATGTTCTGGGAGGCGCGGGAGGATTTCGTCTTCGTCGCGAAGACCGGAAGCCTCGACGAGGCGCTGGAGGAGGCCCTGGCGTCCGGAGCCCCGCGTCCGTACGTGATCTCCGACTCCGGGGACAACCCTACGGCCGGGGGAGCGGGCGACGTGACCTGGACCCTCGCCCAGCTGCTCCAGCGACCCGAGCTCACCGACGGGACGCACACGACGCTGGTCGCCTCGATCTTCGATCCGCGGGCCGTCGCCGAAGCCGTGGAGGCGGGCGTCGGTGCGACGGTCACGCTGTCCGCCGGCGCCGCGGTCGACTCCGGGCCCCACGGACCGGTCGAGATCACCGGCACGGTGTTCTCCGTCACCGACGGCGACCCGGACGCCGGCACCCAGGTGGTGATCGCTGTCGGCGGGCTGCACGCCATCGTGACCGCGCGCCGCAAGCCCTTCCACCACCTCTCCGACTTCCGGATGCTGGGGCTCGAGCCGACGACGGCCGACGTCGTGGTCGTGAAGATCGGCTACCTGGAGCCGGAGCTGTATGAGCTGGCGGCGGGATGGACGCTGGCGCTCACCCCGGGCGGGGTGGACCAGGACCTGCTCCGCCTCGGACACCATCGCCTGCGCCCCGGGGTGTTCCCGTTCGACACGACAGGCGACCCCGATCTGACCGCGGTGGTCGTGCGCCGCGGGGCCGACGAGGAGGACACGGCATCATGATGAACTTCGAGAAGCGCACCGGCCCCGACTTCGGTGCGGCGTCCCCGGTCTACCCCGCGAACGGCGTGCCGGACTGGTACCGCGACGCCAAGCTCGGCTTCTTCGTGCACTGGGGGCTGTACTCCGTGCCGGCGTGGGCCGTGCAGCACGGGGAGGGCGTGAACATCCCCACCGAGGACGCCTATGCGTGGCACCAGTACGCGGAGTGGTACGGCAACACGGTGCGCATCCAGGGCAGCCCGACGTGGGAGCGTCACCAGCGCACCTACGGCCCAGGGACCTCGTACGAGGACCTCGCCGACCAGTGGGACGCCGACGCCTTCGATGCTGACGCCTTCGTCGGTGAGCTCGTGTCGGCGGGGGCGCGTTACGTCGTGCCCACGACCAAGCACCACGAGGGGTTCTGTCTGTGGGACACCGCCACGACGGGATTCAACGCCGTTGCGCGCGGCCCTCGTCGTGACCTCATCTCCGAGTTCCACGACGCCACGCGGCGGGCCGGAGCCAAGTTCGGCGTGTACTACTCCGGAGCGCTCGACTGGCACGTGAGCGACTTCCCGCCGATCGAGTCGGACACCGACCTGTTCCGGTTCCGTCGCAACGACGCGCACTTCTCCCGGTACGCCGCCGCGCAGCTCGAGGAGCTCGTGGACCGGTTCGCGCCCGACGTGCTCTGGAACGACATCGAGTGGCCGGACGGCGGCAAGGGCACGGAGGACTACGCCGTGGCCGCACTGCTACGGCGTTACTTCGACGCCGTCCCGGACGGCGTCGTCAACGACCGGTGGGGCGTGCCGTACCACGGCTTCCTCACCCGCGAATACACGGACATCCCGGACATCATCCCCGAGCCCTGGGAGTCGACCCGCGGGCTCGGCTACTCGTTCGGGTTCAACCAGGCGGAGGACGAGCGGCACTCGCTCTCCGGTGCGGCCCTGGTCCGGCTCCTCGTCGACGTCGTCGCGAAGAACGGCAACCTGCTCATCAACGTGGGCCCCGCGGCGGACGGATCCATTCCGGCGCTGCAGCGGAAGGCGATGCAGGAGCTCGGCGGCTGGCTGTCCGTGAACGGCGCGGCGATCTACGGCACGCGGCCCTGGATGCGGATGGGGGAGCGGACGGGGGCTCCTCGTCGCTACACCACCTCCACCGACGCGGTGCACGTGCATGCGCTCGACCCGGCGGCAGGCGAGTTCGAGCTGCCGTCCGAGCTCGCGGCCGCCGCGCTGTCGTGGGCCGACGGGACCCCGGCCCACGCGACCGTGGACGGCGGCACGACCCGCATCGTGATCCCGGCCGGTCTCCGCGAGGCTCCGGTCGCCGTGCTCACCGCGCACGGCGCCTGACACACGCTCCGCAGAATGGCCCCCGTCGGTGATCCGACGGGGGCCCTTCGTCGCTGAGCTAGGGGCGCGTGCGCTCCTCGAGAACCTCGATCACGTGGCGGTACGGGCGGCCGGTGGCGCGGGTCATGCCGATCTCGCACGTGCGGTTGGCCGACACGAAGGCGTCGAAGCCGCCGCGGGCCGTATCGGCTGCGGCCACCTCGGCCGATTCCTGCGCCGTCGCGCTCGCGGTGAGCTCGGGGTGCAGCATGCCGCGGTCGCCGGCGAACGCGCAGCAGCCCCAGCCGTCCGGCACGAAGACCTCGTCGGCGACGGCGGCAGCGATCGCCGTCAGTGCCCCGGTCGCGCCGAGCGCGGTCGTCGAGCAGGTCGGGTGCACGGCGATCGAGGGGAGCTTCGCATCGACGGAAAGGCGCGGCAGCACCTCCCGCGCGACGAACGTGGTGGCGTCCTCGATGCGCAGCCCCGCGTACTCCGGGTGCGCGGCGACGGCCTGGGTGAGCATCACGTCGAGGCCCTCGGTGCAGGAGGCCGCATCGCAGACGACCGGGAGCTCGCCGTGGCGGCTGGCGTCCCAGAGCGAGGCCAGCACCCGGGCCGACATGAGGCGATACCCGTCGAGGTGTCCCTTGGACTTCCACGGCGTCCCGCAGCAGAGCCCGCCGTTCTCCTCCGGGACCACGACGGGGATCCCGGCGCGGTCGAGCAGGGCGCGCAGGGCGTCGCGGGAACCGGGACCCTCGTCCTCCGGGCCGAACATCGTACCGATGCAGGCGCCGAAGAAGACGGCCTGGGCATCGGGCGGTGAGACCGGTCGGGGCGGCGCGGTGCCGCCGCGGGGGAGGCCGCCGTCGTAGAGGGGCACGGTATCGGCGCCGAGCACCCCGCGTCCGACCCGCGTCGCGCCGCGCACGAGCGGGACGGGGAGAGCGTCGGCGACCGTGAGGGCGACGCCGCCGGCGCGCGTGACGGTGCTCCAGTGCTTCGCCGCCGTTCCCCACGCGGCCCCCTCCACGGCGTTCTCCTGCTCGGCGCGGAGGCGGCGGACGAGGTCGCCGGTGTTGATGTCCACCGGACACGCGGCGCCGCACATGCCGTCGACCGCGCAGGTCTGCACGCCGTCGTAGTCGTAGTCGGCGCGGAGGTCCCGCAGCAGCGCCGTGTCGCCCTGCTCCTCGGCCCAGGCCATGTCCCGGCGCAGCACGATGCGCTGCCGGGGTGTGAGCGTGATGCTCTTGCTCGGGCACGTGGGCTCGCAGTAGCCGCACTCGACGCAGCGGTCCACCTCGCGCTCGACCGTGGGCACGCGCTTCAGATCCTGCAGATAGGAGTCCGGGTCGTCGGAGAGCACGACCCCGGGGTTGAGGATCCCGTCCGGATCGAACAGCCGCTTGATCTCCCACATCATGTCGGTGAGCTCGTCGCCGTACTGCCGCCGCACGAACGGCGCCATGATGCGGCCGGTGCCGTGCTCGGCCTTGAGGGATCCCTCCTGCGCGAGGACGAGCTCGACGAGGTCGTCCGTGAAGCGGCGGTACCGCGCCACGCTGTCGGGGTCGTCGAAACGCTCGTTCAGCAGGAAGTGGACGTTGCCGTCCTTCGCGTGCCCGAAGATGACGGACCCCTCGTAGCCGTGTTCCGCGAACAGCTCGATCAGGCGTTCGCAGGTGGCCAGCAGCCGGGGGACGGGGACGACGATGTCTTCGAGGAGAGCGGTCGTGCCGGACGGCCGCGCTCCGGCGACCGCCGTGTAGAGGCCCTTGCGGACGTGCCACAGCGCGGCGCGCTCTCCCGCATCCGTGGTCAGTCGCGGGGCGACGGCGAGGGGGAGGGCATCGAAGTGCGCCTGCGCTGATGCGCTCGCGACGGCGAGGGCGTCGTCATCCACGGCGTGCACCTCGACGAGGAGCCCGGCGTGGCCCTGCACGTCGATCTCGGAGATCGCGGCCGGGACGTCGCTCAGGCCCTGGGCGACGCGCAGTGAGGCGGCGTCCAGGAGCTCGATCGTCGCGAGTCCGAGCTCCGTGAGAGCGGGGAGCGCGGTCATCGCCGCCGACAGAGTCTCGAAGACGAGCAGGCCGGTGGCGATCGCGGGGCGCACCTCGATGGTGCGGAAACGGGCCTCCGCGACGAAGCCGAGGGTCCCTTCCGATCCGATGAGGAGGTGTTCGAGGATCCGCACCGGGTCGTCGAAGTCGAGCAGGGCGTTCAGGCCGTAGCCCATGGTGTTCTTCATCGAGAACTGCTGTCGGAGGAAGGCGACGTTCTCGGGCGCGGCGAGCAGCCGCTCCCGGAGCGACGACAGCCCGGCGAACAGGGCGGGTTCCGCGGCGCGGAGCACATCCGCGGCGTCCGCCCGTCCGGTGTCCAGCACGGTGCCGCTGGGCAGCACGACGACCATCGAGGTGATCGTCTGGTACGAGTTCTCCGTGATGCCGCAGGCCATGCCGCTGGAGTTGTTGGCGACGACGCCGCCGATCGTGCAGGCGATCTCGCTGGCCGGATCCGGTCCGAGCTTGCGGCGGTACCGGGACAGCCGTGTGTTCACCTGCCGGACCGTGGCCCCGGGGCCGACCCGCACCGCGGCGCCGTCCTCCTCGATGTGTATGTCGCGGAAGTGGCTGCGCGTGTCGACGAGGATGTCGCCGCTGATGCCCTGCCCGGAGAGGCTGGTGCCGCCGGAGCGGAACGTGAGCGTACGCCCGGCCGCCCGGACCGCTGTGAACGCGCGGGCGACGCCCTCCGCGTCCGCGGGGGAGAGCACTGCGTCCGGGACGAGCAGGTAATGCGAGGCGTCGTGGGCGCGGGCGAACCGGTCGATGGATCGGGCGTGGACCTGCGTCTCGGTCCCCAACAGTGCGGGATCGAGGGGGTGGTCGAGGGTGGTGGGCACGGTGCTCCTCTGCTCCGCTCGAAGATTGTCTGACAAGTGTACTGAACGACGGGCGTCTCACTAGACTGTTCCGCATGACCTCGATCGCGGAGCGCCCCCTCGGCGTGGTCGGCGTGGTCGATGCCGTGACCGGACAGCTGCGCACCCGGATCCTCTCCGGCGAGATCCGCTCGGGGGAGCCGCTGACCGAGGCGGCCGTCTCCCAGACCTACGGCGTCGCCCGGCCCAGCGCGAAAGCGGCCATCGAGCAGCTCGTGGCCAGTGGACTGCTCGTCCGGACGGCGCATCGCACGGCGCGTGTGGTCGGCATCGAGGCGGAGACCGTCCGCGACGTCTACCGCACGCGGATCCGGCTGGAGAGTGCGGCGCTGCGCGAGCTGGCGGAGAGCGCGGCCGTGCCGGCGGCCGCTGTGGCGGCGAACGCCGAGTTGCAGGCGATGGCACCGGGCCCCGATCCCGCGACGGTCGATCCCGACCTCCGTTTCCACACGGCCCTCATCGACGCGCTGGGAAGCGAGCGCACCAGTCGCATGTACCGGAGCGTGCTGGACGAGGTGCGGTTGTGCATGGCGCAGGTGCAGGGGCGGCGTCTCCTCGACGCGGAACTCATCGCCGCGCAGCACGCCGAGATGCTCGAGGCCGTCGCCGCCGGGGACGCGGAGCGCGCGGCCGCCGTGCTGCGTGCCCACCTCGCCTCGGCCGAGGACCGTCTCGTCGAGGCCCTGCACGGCTCCTGACGTCAGCCCGCGTCGGCGGGGGCGTCCTGGATCTGGATCGGCGCATCCGTCGGGTCGGCCCAGACCGGAGCAGGCAGAGGCGTGTCGACCTGACCGGCCTGGATCGCGCGGAGGGCCTCGGTGATCTCGTCGGCGTTCTCGGGCACCGCCAGGCCGCAGGTGCGCAGCTCGGACGCGAACTGCAGGGTGAGCCGTATCTTCCCCGCCTCGATGGCCTCGGAGGTGGTGCCGGTGCGGATCTCGCTGCCGGTCTGGATCGCGGGCACCTCGTCGCAGACGTGATAGACCTTGCCGCCGTCGACCCACACGACCTCATCGGCCCCGAGGAGCTGGATCACGGCGGACTGGTCCGCGGTGTACTGCTCGACGGACGGCGGGGTGAAGCTCGTCCCGACGACCGCGGCGAGGACGGCCAGGACGATGCCCACGATGCCGGCGGTCGCCTTCTGCCCCTTGTCCATGTCCTTGTTCAGGAAGATGAGGATGACCAGGGGCAGGAAGGCGACGACCGCGATGATCGCGCCGAGCTGGTTCTGGACGAAGAACCGCGTCTTGTCCGCGCGCCGCGCCGGGTCGAGGGTGTTGGCCTTCTTCCACAGGATCGAGCCGATGATCGACAGCGCGGCGATCACGACCAGCAGGACGAGCAGGGCGATGAACGCCCACTGCGGGAACTGCGCCGTCGCTCCCTGCTCTTCCAGGAGGCCGGTGTCCGGATCGCGGAGCAGCCTGCCGCCCTCGTCGACGAACTCGCGCTGGCGCAGGAGCCAGAAGATGCCGACGGCCTCGCCCGCGATGGCGAGTGCCCAGAGGACCGCGGCGATGATGCGGAAGCGCGTCGCGGAGGCCTTGGCCTCCGGGCTCGGCGTCCAGCCCGCGGGCGGCTCGCCGGTCGCGGCGCCGGTCGTGGGACGACGCGGCGCGGCGGAAGACGTCTGGTCGTTCTCGGCCATGGTTGTCCTTTCCCCCGAAAGTCCTCGGCGACCCCGCCGAGGTATCCCCGAGCCTAGTGGCCGCGGTGTCCTACGCTGGAGAGATGACATCCGATTCGGACGACGCCCTGAGCTGGGAGGGCGACGACAGCGCGGAGCGACGCCCCCGGGACGCCGCACGGCGCTCCACGCCCGCTCCGGAACCGACGCCGGTCGAGGCCGTCGCGCCCGCGGCGCCCGCATCCGCGTCGGGGGACGAGACGACCGGGGCGCCCTCCGGTCTCAGCAACGCGATGCTGGTCCTCGTCGGGGTCGTCGGGGGCGTCTACCTGCTCTACACCCTGGGGTGGATCGCGGGCGGTCTCCGCCTGCAGCCACTCGCCTCGTTCCTCGTCGCGGATTTCATGTTCCTGCCCTGGTTCGTGCTGGCGATCGCCGCCCCCGCGCTGTGGTTCCTCGCGACATGGGTGCTGACGCGGGGCCGGGCCTCCTGGATCCGCGCCGCCGTGCTCCTGGCGGGCGTCGTACTGCTCGTGCCGTGGCCGTTCGTCACCGTGGGGGTGATCGGTTCATGAGCGCTCCGAAGTTACCGTCCGCCGTGGCGACCGGCTCGCCGCGCTGGCTCGTGTGGACCGTCATCGCCCTCGCCGGGCTCTTCTACGCCTACGCGGTGTGGAACGCAGTCGCGCACCTCATCACCATGGCCCAGACCGGTCTCACCGGCACCGGATGGGCGACGCTCCTGTTCGGCGTGGTGTTCCCCGTCATCGTGTTCGGGTTCGCCTTCGCGATCGGCCGGCGGCGGCGGGTGGGCGAGCTCGCTCTGACGTTCCTCGCCGGACTCGGGATCGTCGCGGTGTTCTGGATGAGCCTGCTCGCGCTGAGTCTGACGCTGCCCAGCGCCTGACCCGCATCCGTCACGCCGTCACACGGCACGGAGCGGTCCCGGCGCTCCGGTAGAGTTGTCGCGATCGCGCCCCCGACGGTGTGCGGCGCATCGGCCCCTCCCGCCTGTCGCGCTGCCCCGAAGGATCCACTGTGCCGAAGCCTGTCGTGCTCATCGCCGAAGTACTCTCTCCCGCCACGATCGAGGCGCTCGGCCCCGACTTCGACGTCCGCCACGTCGACGGTACCGATCGCGAGGCGCTGTTCGCCGCCCTCGCGGAGTCGGACGCGGTGCTCATCCGCTCCGCGACCCGCATCGACGAGGAGGCGCTGTCGCACGCGCCGAAGCTCAAGGTCGTCGCGCGGGCCGGTGTCGGCCTCGACAACGTCGACATCAAGGCCGCGACCGCGGCCGGCGTCATGGTCGTCAACGCCCCGACGTCGAACATCGTCTCGGCCGCCGAGCTGACGGTCGGCCACATCCTCAGCCTGGCCCGCCGCATCCCGGTCGCGCACGCCTCGCTGTCCGCCGGGCAGTGGAAGCGCAGCTCCTTCACCGGTGCCGAGCTCTTCGAGAAGACCGTCGGCATCGTCGGACTGGGCCGGATCGGCGCTCTCGTCGCCGCTCGCCTCGCCGCCTTCGACATGCGCGTCGTCGCGTACGACCCCTACGTCACCTCGGCGCGCGCCCAGCAGCTCGGCGTGCAGCTCCTCTCGCTCGACGAGCTCGTCGCCGAAGCCGACTTCCTCACGATCCACATGCCCAAGACCCCGGAGACGACGGGCATGATCGGCGCGGAGCAGTTCGCCGCCATGAAGCCGACCGCGTTCGTCGTCAACGTCGCCCGCGGTGGACTCATCGACGAGGAGGCGCTGCACGAGGCGCTCGTCGCCGGCGAGATCGCCGGGGCCGGCCTGGACGTCTTCACCTCCGAGCCCCCGGCGGAGGGCGGCAGCGCCCGCGCCCTGCTCGACCTCCCGAACGTCGTCGTGACCCCGCACCTCGGGGCGAGCACGGAAGAGGCGCAGGAGAAGGCCGGCGTCTCGGTCGCGCGCTCGGTGCGGCTCGCGCTCGGCGGCGACCTCGTCCCGGATGCGGTCAACGTCGCGGGCGGCGTCATCGACCCGTACGTGCGTCCCGGCATCACGCTCGTGGAGAAGCTCGGCCAGATCTTCGCCGCGCTGGCCACGTCGCCGCTCACGAGCCTCGACGTCGAGGTGCACGGCGAGCTCAACGACTACGACGTGAGCGTGCTCAAGCTGGCTGCCCTCAAGGGTGTCTTCACGAACATCGTGAGCGAGACCGTGTCGTACGTGAACGCGCCCCTCCTGGCGGAGCAGCGCGGCATCGCGGTGCGCCTGCTCAAGGACGACGTGAGCGAGGAGTACCGGAACGTCATCACCCTCACGGGGGCGCTGTCCGACGGATCGCAGCTCTCGGTGTCGGGCACGCTGACCGGACCGAAGCAGGCCGAGAAGCTCGTCGGAATCAACGACCACGCCCTGGAGCTGCCGATCGAGAAGCACCACGTCGTCATGCTCTACACCGACCGCCCCGGCATCGTGGCCGTCTACGGGCAGAAGTTCGGCGAGGCCGGGATCAACATCGCCGGCATGCAGATCTCGCGGCTCGCGGCCGGCGACCAGGCGCTCAGCGTGCTGACGCTCGACTCGCCCGTGTCCGAGGAGCTGCTGGACGACGTGCGGGGCGCCATCGACGCCGACCTCTTCCGTCAGATCGAGATCACCGAGGTCTGACACCCCAGAGCGGGGGAGAAGGGCGGGAGCGCGATGCTCCCGCCCTTCTCCGTATCTGCAGCCCTATCCGGCGTCAGGCGGTGGCGCGCAGCACGAGCGCGATGAGATCGGCGAGCTCGTCGCTCCGCGGGACCAGGCGCTCCGGCCCGTGCACGTCGAGAGAGTTGTTGAAGTAGAGGCCGTCGCTCACGAGCATCACGAGGTCGAGGCTGGCGGTGTCGCGGACGTGCGGGCGGATCGTCTCCGCCCAGCGACGCCGGGTATCCCGGAGCATGTCGGACGCGGCGGACGAGCCGCCCTGGGCCAGCCGGGTCGTGGCGATCAGCGCCCGATCGAGGGCGTCGTCCTCCATCACCGAGGTCCGCACGTAGTACGCGACGGGACCTTCGTCGGCGGTGCGCATGCGCTCCAGATCGAGGGTGGTCAGGTGGTCGAGGCGCTCCAGGAGCCCGGCCTCGAGGTCGTCCTTGGAGCGGAAGTGGTAGAGCAGGCCGCCCTTCGACACGCCGGCGGCCTTGGCCGTCGCCTCGAGCGTCGCGGCGCGTTCGCCGTCGTCGATGAGGATCGCCTCGAAGGCGTCGAGGACCTTCTCGCGGGCGAGGGGTGGGCGGGGCATCGTTCATCCTCTGAGCGGGATCGGGAGGGCGGCATCTGTTACTATACCAGCCGGACGGTTTAGTAACGAGCGGTCCGCAGGAAGGAAAGGTGTTCCATGACCCGTACTGCGTCGATCCCGACGACAGAGACGGAAGCTCCCCGCGTCGGGGCTCGGGGGTGGGCGGCGCTCGTCGTCCTCATGCTCCCGGTGCTGCTGGTGTCGGTGGACAACACGGTGCTGAGCTTCGCGCTGCCCGAGATCTCGATCTCGCTCGCGCCGAGCGGGGCCGAACAGCTGTGGATCATCGACGTCTATCCGCTCGTGCTCGCCGGACTCCTGGTGACCATGGGGACACTCGGCGACCGCTTCGGGCGTCGTCGTCTGCTCCTCATCGGCGCCACCGGTTTCGCCGTGGTCTCCGCGCTGGCCGCCTTCGCGCCGACCGCGGGCCTGCTAATCGCCGCCCGCGCCCTGCTCGGCTTCTTCGGCGCCATGCTGATGCCGTCGACCCTGTCGCTGCTGCGATCGATCTTCCAGAACCGCGACCAGCGCCGCATGGCCATCGCGGTCTGGGCGTCCGCGTTCTCCGCCGGGTCCGCGCTCGGCCCCATCGTCGGCGGCTTCCTCCTCGAGCACTTCGCGTGGGGTTCGGTGTTCCTCATCGCCGTCCCCGTCCTCATCCCGCTGCTCATCGCCGCGCCGCTGCTCGTGCCGGAGAGCCGTGACCCGAACCCGGGCCGCATCGACCCGCTCAGCATCGCCCTCTCGATGGCCGCGATGATCCCGGTCGTCTACGCGATCAAGTCCTTCGCGGTCGACGGTCCGTCGCTCTACGCCGGGGGATGGGCGCTGCTCGGCCTCGTGATGGGGGCGCTGTTCGTGCGCCGTCAGCTCCGCGCCGACACCCCGATGCTCGACATGGCGCTGTTCCGCCGCGGGTCGTTCTCGGGGGCGATCCTGGTGAACCTGCTCAGCGTCGTGGCCCTCGTCGGGTTCCTCTACTTCGTGTCGCAGCACCTGCAGCTCGTGCTGGGACTCTCGCCGATGGTCGCGGGCCTCGCGCTCGTGCCGGGGATGGCGGCCATGATCGTCGCCGGACTCACGGTGGTACCGATCTCGCGGCGGGTTCCGCCGCACGTGCTCATCCCGGCGGCGCTGGTGTTCTCCGTCGCGGGGTACCTCATCGTCGCCTTCACGACGCACGCGCACGGCGTGGCACCGCTCATCCTCGCCTTCGTCGTCCTCGGCATCGGCATCGGTGCGGCCGAGACCATCTCGAACGAACTCATTCTCTCCAGCGCTCCCGCGGCGAAGGCGGGTGCCGCGAGCGCAGTGTCCGAGACGGCGTACGAGCTCGGCGCCGTGCTGGGGACCGCGATCCTCGGCGGCATCATCACCGCGTTCTACCGCGGCGCGCTGGTGCTGCCCGAGGGGCTTCCGGCCGAGGTGGCCCGCGCTGCGCAGGAGACGCTGGCCGGTGCGTACACCGCCGCCCACGAGCTCCCGGCCGCGCTCGGCGACACCCTGTGGCAGGCGGCGGCCGACGCGTTCGGCTCGGGAGTCACGGTCACGTCGCTCATCGGTGCGGGCCTCGTCGTCGTCGCGGCGGTCATCGCGGCCGTCACACTGCGCAAGGCACCCACGCACTGACCACTACGCTGGGGGGACCGGCCCGTTCGACCCGCGGTCGCGCCGCGGCCGGTCCACCCCCGTGCAGTGCGCAAGGAGTCTCATGTCGCGTGTCGTGAAGCTGGCCGTCATCCCGGGTGACGGCATCGGTCCCGAGGTCATCGCCGAGGCGGAGAAGGTGCTCGACGCCGTCACCGCCGACAGCGCCGTGACGTTCGACAAGACCCGCTTCTCGCTCGGTGCCGGCCGGTACCTCGAGACCGGCGACACGCTCACCGACGACGACCTCGCCGCGATCTCTGCACAGGACGCGATCCTCCTCGGCGCGGTCGGCGGCACGCCGGGCGACCCGCGCCTGAAGGACGCGAACATCGAGCGCGGACTCCTGCTGAAGCTCCGGTTCACCCTCGACCACTACGTGAACCTGCGCCCCTCGAAGCTCTTCGCCGGAGCGCCCGGTCCGCTGTCGGACCCGGGCGAGGTCGACTTCGTCGTGGTCCGTGAAGGGACGGAAGGGCCTTACGTCGGCAACGGCGGAGCGATCCGGAAGGGGACACCGCAGGAGGTCGCGAACGAGACGTCCGTGAACACGGCGTTCGGCGTCGAGCGGGTCGTCCGTTACGCCTTCGCGCTTGCCGAGCGCCGCCGTCAGAAGCTCACCCTCGTGCACAAGACCAACGTGCTCGTGCACGCCGGTGCGATCTGGCAGCGCATCGTGAACGAGGTCGCCGCCGAGCACCCTGACGTCGCCGTCGACTACCTGCACGTCGACGCCGCTACCATCTTCCTCGTCACCGATCCGTCGCGCTTCGACGTGATCGTGACGGACAATCTCTTCGGTGACATCCTCACCGACCTCGCCGGCGCCGTCACGGGCGGCATCGGCCTCGCCGCCTCGGGGAACATCAACCCCGATGGCGCCTTCCCGTCGATGTTCGAGCCCGTGCACGGCTCGGCTCCGGACATCGCGGGCCAGCAGAAGGCCGACCCGACCGCCGCGATCCTCTCCATCGCGCTGCTGCTCGACCACCTCGGCCTGACGGCCGAGTCGGCGCGTGTGAGCGCCGCGGTCGAGGCGGACATCGCCGCCCGCAGCGGTGCCCGCACCACCGCGGAGATCGGCTCCGCGATCACTGCCCGTCTCTGAACGGCGGGCGTAGGCTGACAGGGCGCGAGGATGCGCCCACCCCACGAGGATTGGATGACGACATGACGACGATCGACGCCGAGACGAGCGTGGCTCCCCTGGAGTTCGCCGTGACGAAGAACCTGAACGCGGCCTCGCCGGCACGCGTCGCCGAAGTGCTGGAGAACCCCGGTTTCGGGGTCGTCTTCACCGACCACATGGTCGACATCTGCTGGTCGGCCAAGGGCGGCTGGCACCGTCCGCGCGTGCAGCCCTACGGCCCGATCCCGCTCGACCCCGCGGCGTCCGTGCTGCACTACGCGCAGGAGATCTTCGAGGGCATCAAGGCCTACCGGCACGCGGACGGTTCGATCCACACCTTCCGTCCCGACCGCAACGCCGCGCGCCTTCAGGCGAGCGCCCGCCGCCTGGCGCTGCCGGAGCTGCCGACGGAGTACTTCATGCAGTCGCTGCGCGAGCTCATCGCCGTCGACGGCCGCTGGGTGCCCTCCGGCGCCGACCAGAGCCTGTACCTGCGGCCGTTCATGTTCGCCAAGGAGGCCTTCCTCGGTGTGCGCGCGGCGCAGAAGGTCGCCTACTACGTGATCGCGAGCCCCGCGGGCGCCTACTTCACCGGAGGCGTGAAGCCCGTGCGGATCTGGCTCTCCGAGGACTACGCCCGCGCGGGACGCGGTGGCACCGGCAAGGCGAAGACGGGCGGCAACTACGCCTCCAGCCTCCTGCCGCAGGCCGAGGCCAGTGCGAAGGGCTGTGACCAGGTCGTGTTCCTCAACGAGAACCGCGATGTCGAGGAACTCGGCGGCATGAACGTCGTGTTCGTGTTCAAAGACGGTCGTGTCGTGACGCCGGAGTCGGACAGCATCCTCGAGGGCATCACGCGCGACTCGCTGCTGCAGCTCGCCGAGGACCGCGGCTACACGGTCGAGAAGCGTCCGATCTCGATCGACGAGTGGCGTGAGGGCGTGGCCTCCGGTGACATCGTCGAGGTGTTCGCCTGTGGCACGGCCGCGGTCGTGACCCCGATCGGCGCGCTCGTGGGCGAGGGCTTCGACGAGCCGCAGCCGCTGGGTGAGCTCGCGCTGTCGCTCCGCGAAGAGCTCACCGACATCCAGTACGGGCGCCGCGAGGACAAGCACGGCTGGCTGCTCCGCCTCGACGCCTGATCCGATTCCCCGAGACCCCGTCTCCCCGCCGACACCCCGCCGTGTCGCCGCGTGGAAGGCGGGGTCTCGGCGTGTACCCGGGGTCTCGCGCGCGGGGACGGTTCCTGCACAATGCGGGGGGAGTGGGGGAAGAGAGGTGGGGGGTGTGGAGAACGAGAGGTGAGGGGAGGAGGCGGGGGAGAGTGAGGGGATGTCGCGGCGCCTCTCGTTCTCCGAAGCCTGGGATCTCGTGCGATCGCGGGAGGAGGTCCTCGACACGGGGGTCACGGAACGGGAACTGGGGGAGGCGGTCGCGCACGGCAGGCTGCGACGGGTGCACCGGGGGGCGTATGTCGACGCGGAGGTCTGGGACGCGCTGTGGCCGGAGGGGCGACAGCTCGTGCGGGTGTGCGCCGTACGACGGGCCAGCGCCGGCGGAGGTCCGGTGTTCTCGCACCTCTCCGCGGCGGCGCTCTGGGGGCTGCCGCTCGTGGGGCCGATCCGGGACGACGTGCACACCGCGATCCGCAGCCGTCGGCACAGCCGGACCGAGGCCGGGGTCGTCCGACACCAGATGGCGCTCGACGAGGGCGACATCGTCCGGCGGTACGGGCTCCGGTGCACGTCGTTGATCCGTACCGTGTTCGACCTCGCGAGGCTGCTGCGCCCCGAGGCCGTCGTCGCGGCCGGGGACGCGGCGCTTCGGATGGTCTCGATCGACGGACACGAGGTCGACCACGATGAGGTCGACGCCTGGCGGGCCGAGGTCGACCGGCTGTGTACGGCGGGGCTCCGGGGCGTGCGGCGCGCGCGGTGGATCGGAGCCTTCGCGGACGGACGGGCGCAGCTTCCGGGCGAGAGCGTGAGTCGCCTCCAGCTCCACCGACTCGGCTTCCGGGACATCGGTCTGCAGATCCCCGTCGTCGGCTCTGACGGCGCGCGGTACTTCGCCGACTTCGGCTTCCCGCGGTCGCGGGCCTTCGGGGAGTTCGACGGGGAGGACAAGTACCGGGATGCGGAGCTGCGGACGACGCCCACGACGACCGATGCGGTGATGGCGGAGAAGCACCGCGAGGACGAGATCCGCGGGGTCACGGGGTGGCGGGTGGTGCGGTGGGGCTCGCGGCACATCCGCACCCCCGAGGACCTCGGGCGCCGGCTCGCCGCGTTCGGCATCCATCCGCCCGGCTGAGGTCGGTTGAGCCCCCGGGGTCGCGTCGAGACCCCGCCTCACCTGCGCACGCAAGGTGGGGTCTCGACGAGAAAGCGGGGTCTCGACAGGGGAGCAGGGGATCTAGGGTGGAGTGATGAAGATCGCCCGGTTCAGCCACGACGACGCCATCATGTACGGGATCATCGACGACCGCGAGCTTGTGGTCCTGGCCGGGGACCCGATGTTCTCCGGGTACGAGACCACCGGCGCCCGCGTCCCGCTGACCGAGGTCACGCTGCTCGCGCCCGTGATCCCGCGCTCCAAGGTCGTCTGCGTCGGGAAGAACTACCACGACCACGCCGCCGAGATGGGGGGAGTGGCCCCCGAGGAGCCGCTGCTGTTCCTCAAGCCGAACACCGCCGTGATCGGCCCCGACGACGCGATCGTGCGTCCCGTCGCCCTCTCGGAGCGGACGGAGTACGAGGGCGAGCTCGTGGTCGTGATCGGGCGGATCGCCAAGAACGTGAAGGCGGAGAACGCCCTCGACCACGTGCTCGGCTACACCATCGGCAACGACGTCACGGCGCGCGACCTGCAGCGCAAGGACGGGCAGTGGTCGCGGGCGAAGGGCTTCGACACGTTCTGCCCGCTCGGCCCCGTGATCGAGACGGACTTCGATCCCGCACAGGCCACGATCGAGACGCGGGTGAACGGCGAGGTCCGCCAGCACGCCCCGCTCACCGACATGATCCACTCGGTCGCCGCAATCATCGAGTACGCCTCCGCGGTGTTCACGCTCCTTCCGGGCGACGTCATCATGACGGGGACTCCCGCCGGCGTGGGCACGTTCGAGGCGGGCGACACGGTCGAGGTCGAGATCTCCGGACTCGGCATCCTCCGCAACACCGCGCGCGACGCCGCTCCCACGTCATGATCGAGGTCGCCCTCACGGCGACGCAGCAGCAGGCGGTCCAGCGTCGCACCGTGCTCGTGCTGTCGCTGGGGCAGGTGCTCGGCGGCATCGCGTTCGGAGCCACCGTGTCGCTCGGTGCGCTGCTCGCCGCGGACATCTCCGGCAGCGACGCGCTCTCCGGACTCGCGACGGCGTCGGTGACCCTCGGGGCCGCGGTCTGCGCGATCCCGCTCGCCCGGATGGCCGCGCGGCTCGGACGGCGTCGTGCACTCACCCTCGGCAACCTCTTCGCCCTCATCGGCATCGCCGTGGTGATCCTCGCAGCATCCGTGCGCGTCTTCCCGCTCCTGCTCGTTGGCATCCTGCTGATCGGTGCGGGGAACGCGGGCAACCTGCAGTCCCGGTTCGCGGCCACGGACCTCGCGGCCCCGCAGCATCGTGGGCGCGACCTCTCGATCGTCGTGTGGTCCACGACGATCGGCGGCGTGGCGGGGCCGCTGCTGCTCGGTCCGGGGGAGATCGTCGGCCAGGCGATCGGCATGCCGCCGCAGACCGGCTCGTACGTCTTCTCGTTCGTCGCGCAGTGCGCGGCGCTCGCGCTCTATCTCGTCGCCCTCCGACCCGATCCGCTGCTCGCCGCGCAGCGACTCGCGCAGGCGGCGGCCGCCGCGACGAGCGCCGCCGTGGCGGACCGCCCGCGCGTGGCCCGCTACGCGATCTTCGCGATCGCGGGGTCGCACGTGGTGATGGCGTCGGTCATGGCGATGACCCCCGTGCATCTGTCCCACATGGCGCACGGCGCCCACGGTGCGGCGGCGACCCCGGCTGACGTCTCAGCGCTCGTCGGGATCACCATCGCGCTGCACGTCGGCGGCATGTACGCGCTCTCTCCGGTGTTCGGCGTGCTGGCCGACCGCTGGGGGCGGCTGCGCGTGGTGCTGCTCGGGCAGGCTCTGCTCGGCGGCGCCCTCGCCTTCGCCGTCTTCACAGGCACCGAGGCGTGGGGTGTCATGGTGGCGCTCATCCTCCTCGGCCTCGGGTGGAGCGCCGCCACGGTCGCCGGCGCCGCCCTGCTCACCGAGGCCTCGGCCCCCGACGTCCGCACGCGGCGGCAGGGACGCAGCGACTCGCTGATGAGCCTGTCGGCCGCCGCCGGCTCCGTCCTCGCCGGCATTGTGCTGTCGAACTTCCAGTACGCCGGGCTCGGCATCGCGGCCTCCGTGCTCGTCCTCGCGATCGTCGCGCTGTCACCGCTCGCCCGGAGCAGCGCGCGGTGAAGGCCTGGGGTGGCGTCGGGGAGGCCTATGCCGCCTCGTACGCGGCCTTGTGCGCGGGGACTTTCGACGTCCTCGCCGCCGCCCTCGGACCGGCGGAGGGTCGCAGCCTCCTCGACGTCGGGGCGGGGGAGGGTGGCCTCGCGGTCCGCTTCGCCGGCCTGGGGTGGGACGTCACGGCCTGCGAGCCGGAGCCGACCATGCGCGCCGTCGCCCGCCGGCGGCACCCGACGCTGCGCATCATCGACGGCGGCCTGCCGACGCTGCCGTTCGCCGACCGCGCCGTCGACGCCGTCGTGGCGAACTTCGTGTTGAACCACGTCTCCTCCCCGCGGACCGCCGCCCGCGAGCTGCGTCGGATCGTGCGGGGACAGGTCGCCGCGACGACCTGGACCCGTTCGCCGTCGTGGTTCTGGGCCGAGGTCGTCGAACGCGCGGGGCTGCGGCCCTCTGCGGGGGAGAGGCTTCCGGCGGAGGAGGACTTCGATCGCACCGCGGACGGCTTCGCGGCCATGCTCGTCGACGCCGGACTCCCGGAGGTGTCGGTCGGCGAGCACACCTGGACCTGGCACGCCGACCCGGACGCCCTGTGGGTCTCGGTCGAGGGCGGTGTGGCCGGCGCCGGGGCGCAGTATGCGGGGCTCTCCTCTGCCGAGCGATCCCGGTTCCGTGCCGGGTTCGAGGAGACGGTCGCCGCGCATCGGGTGGGTGCGGTGCTCCCGCTGGAGCACCGCGCGGCCGTGGCGGTCTCGCGCCGGGGCTGACCGGCCCGCACCCGTAGAATCGAAGGGCTATGGCTACTCCGCATCCCCTCACCACGACCGCCAGCGGCGCCGACGTCCGCGTCCGCTTCTGCCCCTCTCCGACGGGGCTGCCGCACGTCGGCATGGTCCGCACGGCTCTGTACAACTGGGCGTATGCCCGTCACAACGGCGGGAAGATGGTGTTCCGCATCGAGGACACCGACGCCGCACGCGACAGCGAGGAGAGCTTCCGCCAGCTCGTGGACGCGCTCACGTGGCTGAAGATCGACTGGGATGAGGGCGTCGAGGTCGGCGGCCCGCACGCCCCGTACCGCCAGTCCGAGCGGCACGACATCTACCGCGAGGTCATCGACAAGCTGCTCGCGACAGGCGCGCTCTACGAGAGCTACTCGACGGCCGAGGAGATCGACGCCCGCAACGAGGCCAACGGCCGCGCGAAGCAGCTCGGCTACGACAACTTCGACCGTGACCTCACCGATGAGCAGAAGGCCGCCTTCCGCGCCGAGGGCCGGCAGCCCGCCCTCCGCCTGCGGGTGCCGGATGAGGACCTCACGTACGTCGACCTGATCCGCGGCGAGGTCACGTTCCCCGCGGGGTCCTTCCCGGACTTCGTCGTCGTGCGCCCCAACGGTGTGCCGTTGTACACCTTCGTGAACCCCGTCGACGACGCGCTGATGGGCATCACCCATGTGCTCCGCGGCGAAGACCTCATGCCGTCCACCGCGCGGCAGCTCTCGCTCTACGCCGCTCTCATCGACGCGGGTGTGACGACGTTCGTGCCACGGTTCGCCCACATGCCGCTCGTGCTGGGGGAGACCGGCAACAAGAAGCTCTCCAAGCGCGACCCGCAGGCCGATCTGTTCCTGCACCGGGAGCGCGGCTTCATCCACGAGGGCCTCCTGAACTACCTCGCGCTGCTGGGCTGGTCGATCGGCCCGGACCGCGACGTCTTCTCGCTCGACGAGTTCATCGCCGCGTTCGACATCGAGAACGTGAACCCCAACCCGGCCCGCTTCGACCAGAAGAAGGCCGAGTCGATCAACGGCGACCACATCCGCATGCTCGACGTGAAGGACTTCGCCGAGCGCACGGTGCCGTACCTCGCCGCGGCCGGCCTGTTCGACGAGCCGACCCACGAGCAGCTCGTCCTCGCCTTCCGCGCGGCGCCGCTGGTGCAGGAGCGCGTGCAGCTGCTGGGCGAGGTCCCGGGCATGCTCGGCTTCCTGTTCCGCGACGAGGTGTCGTACGACGCGGATGCGCTCAAGGGGCTCCCGGCCAACGCGGCCGAGGTGCTGGACGCCTGCGTCACCGCCCTGGAGCCGGTCACGGACTTCACCCCGGAGAAAATCCAGGAGGTGCTGTCGACGGCGCTCGTGGAGAACCTCGAGCTCAAGCCGCGTGTGGCCTACGGGCCGCCGCGTGTGGCCATCACCGGCCGCCGCGTCTCCCCGCCCCTGTTCGAGTCGATGGAGCTGCTGGGCAAGGACGAGTCGCTGCGCCGCTTGCGCGCGCTCTCGGCGTTCCTCGCGAACTGATGCGCGACGCGCCCGAGCGGCGACACGGCACCGGTGGTTTTGGTGATCGGTCGCCGCTCGGGTAAGCTTGACTCTCGGTGCGAGGCTCCGGTTTCGCCCTTGGGGTATGGTGTAATTGGCAACACGGCTGATTCTGGTTCAGTTGTTCTTGGTTCGAGTCCAGGTACCCCAGCCAACAGACAAGCCCGGAACTCCGCAGCAAAACGGAGGATCCGGGCTTCTGTTGTTTCCGGCGTCGGCGTTGCATCCCCGGTAGATCCCCGGTAGCCGCGCGGGTCGGAGTGCGTACTTCTGCCAGAATGTGCGGGTGGACATTCTCAGCTTCTTGGCTACGTACGCCATACCGCTCTTCGCGATTGGCTCCGCGCTATGCGGTGCGTTCGTCGGAGGCTTGATCGGTCGGAGCAACGATAAGCAGAAGCGAATTGCAGAGTTGAAGCGTGAGGTGTTGCTTGAGTCCCTCGATAACGCATATGAGTTTGAGGACGCCATGCGCGACTTCACGACGAATGCGTCGCTGGGCGGCTCGGATCCCGAGGCTGATGCGGCTGGAGCAGCTGCACTGGAAAGGGCTCTGGAACTGAACAAGGAGATGCGCCGACTCCGGGGGCGCGTCGCTGTCGTCGGATCCCAAGCGATTGTTGACTCCTTTGGTGCATTTCAGACTGCAACCGACACCTTCATGGATGAGTGTGCAAGGCAGATCAATACGGATGGGATCTTCCGCGGTGAAGAGGCACAGAAGTTCCATAAGGAGTATGCCCAGGCTTTGGACAAGTACGTCAATCGGACGCGACGCGAACTCGGAATTCGCCGCTCGGTGAACGCGAAGAACGAACGCCGCACGGATGCTGTGCAGGTTGAGGCTTTGTCTCAGGCCCAGTGATCCCCGGAGGGCGGTCAGCCGATGCGCGCCAGAGCGGGACGGCTGGCCAAGGCTGCTAGGCGGTCCATGTCGTCGGTCAGGTCGTCGTTGAACAGGTGCAGGTAATGCTTGTACATCGTGGTGATGTCGGCGTGCCCCATGAACTTGGCGACGCGCTCGATAGGTAGACCGGCGCTCGCGCACGGCTTGGGTTTAACCGCCGCGCGCTGTTCGGCCAGCCACGCCTCCACGTCCATCGTGGTGAGCTGCGAGATGCGCCGGTTCCCGAAGGTCGGATAGATGTGCAGCTCATACGTGGCCGCGTTGTCGCGCCGTTGCTCATGCTTGCAACCTCGGGGGAGTAGCTCATAGTGAAGCGTCCTATGCCGAGACTCACTACCCGCGACTACCTCACGCTCCGCCACTTCCTCATCGAGCTGTGGAGTGAGAGCGATGGTCAAGCATTCGGGGCCCTCCCTGGATCCGCGCAGCGCGACCTCCACGACTACTTCGCTCCCACGGTTCCGATAACCGATCGCGACGCACTCGCCCACCGCAAGCAGATGACCAAGGTCTTCCCTTCTCTGCCTCAGGAGGACGGTCGACACTTCGAAGCCCTCCGCGCCAGTCTCGAGGGGCGTCCGAACCAGATGGTCGACCGCCATCGTGCCAAGATCACCCGCGCGTTCAAGGTCGGTGGCAGGACGCGCACGATCCGCATCGCCGCCGATCACGTCCACAGATCGATACTCATTACCTCGCCAAGGCGCTGCTCCAGCTCGTCAAAGAGGACGACGGCACGGTCATGAGGAAGGCGCGCCGTAGGGAAGCCCGGCAGGAGCGGCGGCGACGATAGCGTCTTGACTAAGGTCGGCAAGATCTTCATAATCGGGGCATATATGACTACTACGGTATGTAAGACGGGGGCAACAGGAAGTGCCTGATAAGGGCCCGTTTTCTGTTGACCCGCAGCAGGTCGAAGGGCTCGAAGGCTCGGCCTTCGCGGATCTAGTGGGACGCCTGCTCGAAGCCGGGTTGGCGAGTGCCGGACTTGCGGGTGCTGCCCTCACACAGACGTACCGTACGAACGCACCTGACAGAGGTGTCGATGCAGGGCTCGCCTCTGATCTCGCTACTGTCTGGGTTCCTCAAGGACAATCAGCGTGGCAGTTCAAGGCTGGCGATCTCGCACCAGCCGCATGCAAGACAGAACTCCTTGAGGCAACCGCAGCCCTTGAGATCCTGACGAGTGGCGGCTCCTACCGGTTAGCCCTCGGACGGTCGCTGACTCCTGTCCAGATATCTAGACGAAAGTCGGCGCTGGAGGCGGCTGCTCGTTCGGTTGGCATCGCCGTCAACCCCGGAACTATCGAAGTGTTGAACGCCGATCATCTTGCCCGATGGGCGGAGGTCTACCCAGCGGTTGCGATCAGCCCGTTGATTCGCGGTATCGGCATTATCGGCCAGACCTTTGATGAGTGGTCGGCATCGGTCAGTCATAAGACGACTTGGGTTGCGTCTGACGCACGCGAAAAGCAGATCGAAAGCTTGCGGGAAGCCATACAGTCCGGTGACGAGTCCGGCGTACATGTCGAGGGCGTAAGCGGACTCGGAAAGACCCGACTAGTCATGGAGGCGCTCCGAGGCCAACCCAATCAGGCCCTTGTGATCTATGTGCCGAGCGAAGACCAGTTCACTCCGGCCGTCTTGAGTCAACTTCAGACGCAGGGGCGCTCAGCCGTGATTGTGATCGATGAGTGCGATGCAAAGCGTCATGACATCTTTGCCGCGATGCTCCAGACGGGTACGAAGATCCGACTCGTCACCGTTAGCGAACCGTCTCAGCGTGCGGCCCGAGCGGCGACGCTCCAAATCACGGCTTTCGAGGACGCGCCGCTCACTGAGCTCTTGCAGAAGAACGTACCGACACTCTGGCCGGAAGCGACCCGGGTCATTGTCGAAGTGTCTGCGGGGAACATCGACTACGCACTGAAGTGTGCGAAGGCACTCGTTGCCCAACGCCCTGGCACCGCGCGCCAACTGATCGACCCCAACGACATCCGCCAGTTCATTGTCGATGAACTTCCTGGAGGGACACTTTTTTTAGCATCATCCGCCCTCGCCCTTTTCAGCCGAATCGGCTTCGACGCTGAACTCGCGTCGGAACTCTCAATACTGAGCGAGGGGCTCGGCGTACCTGAGTCCGATCTTCGGGCCGCGGCAGCGGACCTCGCCTCACACGGCTTACTCACGACACAGGGACGCTATCGAAGTGTCGGCCCCAACCCCGTCGCAATTTACCTTGCCTCAAACGGGTGGACAGAGTTTGGATCACGCATCGTAATTGACCTCCTACCCAAACTCTCCGAAGACCTCACTGAACGCCTCTTCCGACGCGCTGCCGAGATTGGCGATTCCACATTGCCTCGCGCAGTCATCGATCAAATGCTTGGTGCCGATGGTCCACTCAGCTCACTTGAAGCCGTAGCAACAGACCGCCGCGGGAATCTGCTGGATCACCTCGCGATTCTCTCGCCTGAGAGGGTGTCGGGTCGGATTGCTGAGCTACTCGCGGAAACGGAAGATGACGACCTGCGCAAGGCTGAGGGCGCACGACGGCCACTGGTGTGGGCACTGCAGAAGCTTGCATGGCATACCTCAACCTTCACTGAAGCAGCCGATTCCCTTCTACGACTTGCTCTCGTAGAAAATGAACCCTTCTCCAACAACTCGACAGGTGTCTGGGTGGACCTGTTCGGAACGATGCTGCCGTCAACAGCTGCGTCTCCGGCCGAACGCCTCGCCTATCTGCAATCGAAGGCCGCGAAAGGTCGTTCAGAAATCCGTGCGCTCGTAGTTAAGGCCGCGCATCGGGCGCTTGATTCCCACGAGCACACGACGGTGTCAGGAGAGCTTCAAGGTGGAGTCGTGGTTGAACCTCGCGGTGCGCCCAAGACTTGGGGCGAGTCTTGGGAGTACCGCAACGCCATCATCGACATCCTCGGTTCTCTCAGCGGCGATTCGGACGCATACGTTGCAGCGTCCGCCGTTGAGGCGCTCACGGACGCTATTCACGCTTCCCTCGGTCAGCCCGTGCTTCGAGACCATCTGGCGTCGACCCTTGCAAGCCTTCCTCCCGAGCAGCTCCAAGACGCTCGTGCGAAACTTGCAGACCTTGCGTCGCTGTACGACCGCACTGGTGACGAGAAGCATTTTGCCGAAGACATCGACGCCATCCTTGCTGCCCTGCCCGCTGGCACTCTTGACGACCAACTCTGGGTGTTCGCGCACGCATCGCCATGGGACAGGCGCAACGGCGACATCGAAACTGACTTCATCAACGCCCTGGAGGGGACGGAATCCGAGTCCGCCACGGCCAAGCTTCTCGCACTGCTCGTGAAAGAGGTACCCACCGACTTCGTTATCGGGAGGGTGCTTGCAAAGCGTGGTGCAAATATCGCCGCCACCGCACCTACGCTGCTCGCGCAGTTGTCGGGCCCCAACGCTCGCGCATTGGTAGGGTTCCTCGTTGGTCTGGAGGAGGCAACTCCTGGCACTTACGACGAGTACGTTGACCAGCTAAACGCCGATCCGATCACGAAGCTTCGTCTCACCACGCAAGGTCCACGCACTTTGCGCGCTGAAGCACGAGCAGCAGAGCTTCTTCCAGAAATCTCTGTCGCAGAAGGCGCTCGCGCAGTCTTCTACTGGCTGCGTGAGACCAGCGACGACGACCTACTTCGCCTCTACATCAATGACTGGAGGACCCGCGTCGAATCGGAGGATGACTATCGCGCACTCGTGGACTTCCTTGCGTTCGAGCTACATGATCGACCGGAAATCTCACCAGAGCTTCAGGCTGCGATCGAAGAGATCGTCGAGCTTCGGCCTCGGTTCCCAGTGCTCGGTCAACAAGAGTACGACTGGTCTCAGCTCGCAGAACGACAGCTCGAGAAGGACCCGGCCAGGATCGTTCGGATTCTCGTTGAGCTCGTCGAGCAAGACGCGATCAGTATGTACTCCGGCTCTCAAGAGAAGGGACTCTTCGGCCGAGCCCTGAAGCTCGCAGGAAAAGAAGTCTGGATCGAACTCCTTGACCGGCTTGCGAAGCGTGAGTCGTGGAAGCTGGCATTCTCTACGCGAGGTTGGGTTGCCGACATCATCGATCTTGATGTGATCGAAAGCTGGGTTGGCGACTCGATAGATCGCGCCAAGACCGTGGCCTCGGTTGCTTCTGTGGGTTCAGACGAACTAAGTCCGGTCGCGTCTTTCCTTTTGAGTCGCTTCGGAGATGAGCGAGGGGTAACGTCTCCGCTAGTCGGTGAGTTCGTCTCTGGGATGTGGTCAGGGAACGAGTCGGACCGGATCAAGGGCCAGATTGCTCAGGTGAAGCGCTGGGTCGCTCAACCCGGTCAATCTGATGGTGCTAAGCGGTGGTGTCGAAAGCTGCTTGAACACCTCGAGTCTCGGCTGGGAGATGTACTCCAGGGCGAGCAGGAACACGATTGGTAGTGACGCAGCGCGGTCCCGCCTAGTTCTTGCGGCGAGGCGCGCTTGCTCTCAGTTTGCTCCGCATCGATGCAGTGCTCTCAAGATTGCACCGTGCGACTGTCCGTACTTTTTCTCGAGTCCCGCCATCGTGGCGCCGGCTTCATACTCGCCCGCCATCGCGGCTGCCTCGTCGTTACTCACCTTCCGTTTGGAGATGGCGACACCTTCCTCGCGCAGCATTCGCGTCAGTGCCGAGTTCGCAACATCCAGTTCGCGAGCAAGGGACCGAGTACTCTAACCCGCCCTGACACGGCGGACGAGCTCCGCGACTTTGATGCTGCCGAGTCGCTTGGACAGCTCGTGGCTTCGGTACACATTTGGTGCGCTCAAACCATCGTTTCGATCACCAAGAACCGCGAGATTCCGCAGTTCCACAAGGTTGACTGGCAGCTCCAAAGGGTTTGAGTAGAGGTCAGCGATGTCAGCACTTCGAAAACCCCCGCTCCGGCGGGGGTTTTGTCGTTTTCCGGTACGGGGCCTCAGCTTCTCACGCGGCTTCGAGGAAGGGCACGTACCGATAGCCCGTCTCGTCGAGGATCGATACCGTCGATTCAGGGACCTCTGTGAATGCACCGGGCAGATCGTTGAGGGGCTCGGACACGATCACGTGCGCCCGGCGGCCGAAGACGCGAAGCCGTTCGGCATCGGGGTACATCCGGCGAAGAGTCTCGATGTCGGTGGAGTGGAAGAGGGAGCGGGAGCGCCCAGCCGTCGAGTACCGGAACGCCCAGACGGTGGTGCCGTCGGACACCGCGAAGGTTCCCTGGACCGGGAAGCGGACGCCATGCTCGCGCCCCACGCGCTCGGCCTCGCGGATGGCCGCCCGCATGCCCGCGATCGGATCGTCCTGGAGGCCGAGGGTCAGGGCGAGGTAAAACAGCACCTCCGAGTCGGTGGTGCCCTGGATCTCCGGGTAGAGGGAGGGATCGACGGCGAGCGTGAGGTCGCGTTTCACGCTCAGGAAATCCGCCAAGCCGCCGTTGTGCATGAAGAGCCAGTTCGCGTGCCGGAACGGGTGGCAGTTGGTCTGCTGGACCGGCGGCCCGGCGGCAGCTCTCACATGGCTGAAGAACAGCGGGCTGCGGATCGTGCGGGAGATCTCGCGCAGGTTCAGATCGTTCCAGGCGGGCTCCATGCTGCGGAACAGTGCAGGCTTCGGAGGCTGCCCAGAGTCGTCACCGTTCGACGCCGGATACCAGCCGAGGCCGAACCCATCCCCGTTCACGGTCTCCGCGCCGAGGGGCGAGTCCAGGGACTGCGCCACGAGGGAATGTCGCGCGTCGAGGATCACCTCCGACGGGTGCAGCGGTTCTCCCACGTACGCCAGCCACCGACACATGTCGACACCTCGTCCCCGACCCGATCACGTCTGTGCCCGACGATACGCTCGGTCAGCCTCCCCGGCGAGACCCGCGGATGGCTGACCGGCTACTCGCACTCCCCGAGGAACCCGAGATAGCACACGGCCTCATGCGTGACGGCCGGTTCGGCATCGTCGTTCGAGACCTGCCGCGTCGCCGTCTCGGGCGTCCGGGTGAGGTGTCCGAAATCGCCGAGGGAGGCCACGTACATCCCGTCCGCGTCCTCCGCGATCATCCGGTCGATCTCGGCGCGGTGCTGGGCGCACAGGTCCGCGGCGGCGGGGACGAGCTCGACCCCGGCGCAGGCGCCCGAGTACTCGGCCTCCATGAGGCCGATGCAGTCTGTCCAGTCCTGGTCCACCGCGCACGGGCTCACGCCGTCGTCGGCGACGAGGTACTTGCCGGTCTCGTACTCCTCGCTGTGGAAGGTCTCGGGCTTCTCCGGCACGTCGATCTTGGTCCAGTGGCGCGCGGTCGTGAACGCGAACACCGTGACGATCGCGGCGATCAGCAGCAGCGCGCCCACGATGCCGAGCGTCACCCAGAGTCCCACCCGGCTCTTCCGCTCCGGGCCCTCCGCGGGCGCGGGGGTCCACGGGGCGGCGGCGGGTGCCGGCGGGGGTGCCGCGGCGAATCCCGGCGCGGCGGCGACGGGGAGCTCGTGTCCCCCGAGCGGTGCCGCCGCCGCAGGGGCGGTCGGCGCCGCGGCCGTGGTCGCGAGGAAGTAGTCGTACCAGGCCCGGCTCGCCTGCTCGTCCGCGGCGACCTGCTGCGCCTCGGCGTCGGTGAGCACGAGGCCCCACGCGTCACGGGCCGGTGCATGGGGGAGGGCGGAGCGGAAGTCTTCGAACGACACGGGCATGCTCGCAGAATATCGGCTTCCTCCTCGAGACCCCGCGGTCATCCGATGTCCCCGGCTCCTGGAACAATGACGAGGTGATCGGTATGAGGTCTTTCTGGAACGCGTTGCCCACCGAGGGGCGCTGGCTGCTGTCGACCGTGGCGATCCAGACGCTCGGGCGGGGGATGACGCTGCCGTTCACCATCATCTACCTCCACGAGGTGCGCGGCTTCGACCTCGGGTTCTCCGGGGCGCTCATGAGCCTCATCGCGATCACGGGGCTCGTCGTCACGGGCCCCGGCGGTACGCTCATCGACCGCTTCGGCGCCCGCCGTGTGCTGATCGTGGGACTGCTCGCGATGATCGCGGGGTGCACGCTCCTCGCCTATGCCACGCATCCCGCCGTCGCGACGGTCGCGGTCGTGCTCATCGGGATCAACTTCGGGGTCTCCTGGCCCGGCTTCAACGCCCTCATCGCCTCGGTGGTCGACGGCGAGGTCCGTCAGCAGTACTTCGGCGTGAACTTCGCCCTCGTCAACCTCGGCATCGGCGTGGGCGGGATCATCGGCGGCTTCTTCGTCGACGTGACGGAGCCGTCGACCTTCACCGCGATCTTCCTCATCGACGCGGCCACGAGCCTCATCCCGCTCGCTCTGCTCCTCGGCCCGCTCCGGCACGTGCGCACGCAGCCGGACCCCGACCCGTCGGTCACCACCGAGGGCGGCTACCGGGAGATCCTCCGCCGACCGGCGGTGCTGTGGATGACCCTGCTGACCTTCTTCTCCGTCTTCATCGGCTACGGACAGATCGAGGCGGGCTTCCCCGCCTACGCCCGTCAGATCGCCCAGGTCTCGACCGCCGTCGTCGGCATCTCGTTCGCGGTGAACACGGCCGTCATCGTGCTGCTGCAGTTCGCCGTCCTCCGGCTCATCACCGGGCGCCGGCGCACCAGGGTCATGCAGGTCATGGCGCTCATCTGGGCCGTCTCCTGGGTCATGCTCGGCGCCGCGGGCCTGCTTCCCGACTCGGTCACGGCCGCGATCGCGGTGATCGCGTTCATGGGCGTGTTCGCGTTCGGCGAGACCATGATGCAGCCGACGATCCCGGCCATCTACAACGATCTCGCGACGGACCGCACCCGCGGGCGCTACAACGCCCTCAACTCGGCGGCCTTCCAGGGCGGCGCCATCCTCGGCCCGCTCGTTGCGGGGGTGCTCCTCGGCGTCGGCGTCAGCGGCTGGTTCATCGCGGTCATGGTCGCGGGCAGCCTCGCCGTCGGCGTGCTGGCGGCGGTGCTGGAGCGGGTGCTCCCGGCAGCGGCCAACGGCAGCAGCGCCGAGGTCCATCGAACGGACGAGGTCGAACGGACGCCGCCGGTCTAGGCTCCGAGCATGGCCCTCGAACCGCTCTTCCTCCGTCTCGACCGGATCGCGGGTGGGCGGCAGGCCGGCGTGCTGATCAGCGACGCCGGTCGCACCCATCCGCGGACCGTCCGTGCCTTCACGTGGATCCTCTGGCTGCTCGTCGCCGAACTGGTGCTCGGGGTGGGCGCCGTGGTGGTCGCCCTGGTGCTCGCCGCCGACGGCGACAGCGTGCCCTTCGCCGTGTGGATGCGCACCCTCGTGGTGCTGGCGATGACGGCGACGCTGTTCTACTTCGCGTGGCGCGCGCGTCGCGGATGGCGCTGGGCCTACCTCCGGCTGCGACTGTTCGCACAGATCTTCCCGGTCATCACGCTCGTCATGGCGGCGATCCCCGGCCTCTACCCGGTCTGGATGGTCACCGAGCAGATCGTCTTCAGCCTGATCATGATCGGGATCGCGGACTTCCTCACCAGCGACCACATGCGGGCGGTCTTCGCGAAGGACGCCGACGCAGATAGCACGCGGGCAGGGTGAGACGCCACTCCCTTCCCGCCGAGACTGCGGTCACTCCACACTCGGAGGAGCTGCACGGCGGGAGGAGAGACGCATGGCGCGACTGGTGCGAGTGGTACCCGGCCAGGACCCGGGTTTCACACGGAAGCGGACGAGCTCGGGATTCCGGTACGTCGATCCGACGGGGGAGCCGGCGCCCGAGGCGGATCGCGAACGCATCAGCGACCTGGTGATCCCGCCGGCGTGGCAGGACGTGTGGATCGCGGCCGACCCGCTCGCGCACATCCAGGCCGTGGGGATCGACACCGCCGGGCGCAAGCAGTACCTCTACCACCCGCTCTGGCGGGTCTCCCGCGACCGTCGCAAGTTCGTCCGTGCGCTGGACCTCGCCGCGGCCCTGCCCAGCGCCCGGGCGCAGGTCACCAAGGCTCTCAAGGAGGACGGGCAGACGAAGGAGCGAGCCCTCGCGATCGCCTTCCGCCTCCTCGACGACGCCGCGCTGCGGATCGGTTCCGAGCGCTACCTGGCGCGCCACGGCAGCCGGGGCCTGACCACGCTCCGCCGCCGCGACGTCCGCATCGACGGCGGCGACGTCGCCCTCTCCTTCCCGGCGAAGAGCGGACAGACCGCCGCGATCGAGATCACCGACGAAGCCCTCGCCGAAGCTCTCACCGACTTCGCGAGCGGTGCCTCGAGCGCCTTCCTCTTGGCGTACCGGAAAGGCCGGCGGCGGGTGAAGATCACGCCCGCCGAGGTCAACACGTACCTCAAGGACGTGCTCGGGGCCAGCTTCTCGGCCAAGGACTTCCGCACCCTCCACGGCACGATCATCGCCGCGGACGCCCTCGCCCGCATCGGAGCCCTCGACCGCCGCGGTCAGCGGAATCAGGCCGAACGCCTCGCGGTGCAGGCGGCGGCGACCGCCCTCGGCAACACGACCGCGGTCGCCCGCAACAGCTACATCGATCCCCGCGTGTTCCGGCAGTACGGTCGGGGCCGGACGCTCGATCTCGACGTGACCCCGGAGACCGCGATCCGGCGACTGCTGGGCGGACCGGAGACGTCGCGCAAGGTCAACCGGCGAGGAACAGGGCGGCGCGGCTGAACGCGCCGACGCTCCCCGATCGCCCCCGGGAAGATGCCAGGATGGGGGGATGCACACCGCGAACCTGACCCGTGAGGAGACCGCGGCGCGATCCGCTGCGATCACCCTGCACCGCATCCGCGTCGAGCTGGACCTGACCGGAGCCCCCGAGCGGGCGCGCACGGGTTTCCCGACCACGACCGTGCTGGAGTTCGATGCGACCGTCCAGAGCACGTGGCTGGACTTCATCGGCGAAGAGGTCGTCCGCGTTGAAGTGAACGGCGAGGAGCGGGACGTCGTCTACGACGGGGCGCGCCTGACGATCGACGGCCTCGCTACCTCGAACGTCGTCCTGGTCGAGGCGGTCGGTGCCTACAGCCGGTCGGGGGAGGGCCTGCACCGGTTCCACGACCCGGCGGACGATCGCACCTACCTGTACACCCAGTACGAGCCCGCGGACTCCCGCCGGGTGATGGCCTGCTTCGAGCAGCCGGACATGAAGGCGGAGTACACCTTCGTCGTCGACGCGCCGTCCGGGTGGGAGGTGCTCTCGAACCAGTCGCCGGCTCACGTCGACCTCGGCGTCGGCGTGCAACGGGTGCAGTTCGCTGCCACGCTGCCGATCTCGAGCTACATCACGGCGGTCGCAGCCGGCCCCTATGCCCGCGTCGACGGGGAGTGGACCAGAGACGAACAGCGGGTCGCCCTCGGGGTGTTCGTCCGCCGCTCGCTCGTCGACCACCTCGAGGCCGACGAGATTCTCGAGGTCACCCGGCAGGGGCTCGACTTCTTCACCGACGCCTTCGCCTATCCCTATCCGTGGGGCAAGTACGACCAGATCTTCGTCCCCGAGTACAACCTCGGTGCAATGGAGAATCCCGGTCTGGTCACTTTCACGGAGGGCTACCTCTCGCGCGGCGCCGCCACCGAGGCGCAGCGGGCGAGCCGGGCCAACACGATCCTCCACGAGATGGCGCACATGTGGTTCGGCGACCTCGTCACGATGACGTGGTGGGACGACCTCTGGCTCAAGGAGTCGTTCGCCGACTACATGGGCTCGCACGCCTCGGCGGTGGCCACCCGGTTCCACGACGCCTGGGTGACGTTCGCCATGCGGCGCAAGGCCTGGGCCTACCAGCAGGACCAGCTCCCCACGACGCATCCCATCGTCGCCGACATCCCCGACCTCGAGGCCGCGAAGCTGAACTTCGACGGCATCACCTACGCCAAGGGCGCTTCGGTGCTGAAGCAGCTCGTCGCGTTCGTGGGCGATGACGCCTTCTTCGAGGGGGCTCGCCGGTACTTCGCCGCCAACGCCTTCGGCAACACCACTCTCGACGACTTCCTCGTCGAGCTCAGCGCGGTGTCCGGGCGGGACATGACCGACTGGGCAGCCGCCTGGCTGCAGACGACGGGCGTCTCGACGATCTGGACGGAGACCGACGACGACGGAGGACACCACCTCGTGCAGGACGATGTGCGTCCGCACCGCCTGCGGATCGGGCTGTACGACCGCGTGGACGGCCGCATCGTGCGGCGGGAGCAGCGGGAGCTGGACCTGATCGGGGAGCGCGTCGACATCGACCTCCCCGAGGCCGATCTCGTGCTGCTCAACGACGACGACCTCACCTATGCGAAGGCGCGCCTCGACGAGCGGTCGTTGCGCACCGTCGAGGAGTCCCTCTCCGACATCGAGGACCCGCTCGCCCGTGCGCTCGTGTGGTCGTCGCTGTGGAACGCGACCCGCGACGGCGAGCTCGACGCGGCCCGCTTCGTCGCGATCGTGCGGGCGCACGCGCCGCGGGAGTCGAACGGCGGTCTGCTGGCCGCAGCGCTCCTCGACGCCGCTTTCGCGCTGCGGCATTTCGTCCGCGACGACCGACGCGACGCGGAGCAGCGCGCTTGGACCGAAGCCACGTGGTCGGCGCTGCAGCAGGCGGACGCCGGCAGCGACGCCCAGCTCTCCTGGGCGCGCGCGCTGGCGGCGGCCTCGGCCTTCGACGACATCCATCACGCCGAGGTCCGTGCCCTGCTCGACGGCGATGTGCCCGAGGGGCTCGTCGTGGATCCCGACCTGCGCTGGCAGCTCCTCACGGCCCTCGTGACGACCGGCCGCGCCGATCTCACGGACATCGCCGCGGAGGAGGAGCGGGACGACACCGGCGACGGACGCACCGCCGCCCGCCGCGCTCGTGCCTCCGTGCCCGACGCGACGGTGCGCGCGGCCGCCTGGACGGCCGCATGGGATGACCGGTCTCTCACCAACGACCACCTCGATGCCGAGATCGCGGGCTTCCGCGCCGGCGGCCGCCGCGACCTCATCGAGTCCTTCGACGAGGAGTACTTCGAGCGGATCGGGACGGCGTGGTCGGAGCGGAGCATCGAGATCGCTCGTCGACTGGTGATCGGTCTGTTCCCCGCGCGGTCCTCGCTGGACCTGGTCGATGCCTGGCTGTCGGCCAGCCCCGAGGCCCCGGCAGCGCTGCGACGACTCCTCATCGAGCAGCGCGACCACCTCGCGCGTGACCTGCGGGTGCGGGGCGCTCAGGACTAGGTCGCGGCCTCCACGGTCATGCCCATCACGGTCCGCACGATCCACGGATGGGCATGGTCATCGGCGATGTGGGTCATGCCGAGCTTCTCCGCCACGCCTCGTGACGCCTGGTTCTCGGGGTGGATGATGGCGGTGAGGAGGGTCGGTGCGAAGGTCTGCGCGACGAGGTCGACGCAGGCGCGCGCAGCTTCGGTCGCATAGCCGCGTCGTTGGCGGTCGGTGCGGACGTGATACCCGACTTCGAGCACGGGGGAGTCGTTCACCGACTGCCAGGTGAGACCGCAGTCGCCGAGGAACTCCCCGTCGTGCGTCTCGATGACCCAGAGACCGTGGCCGTCCTCGCGGTAGCGCTGCTGCATGCGCGCGATCCACGCGGCGGCTTCCGTTCGCGACTTCGGCGCCGGGTAGTAGGCCATGACCTCCGCATCCCCGAGGAGCGCCGCCATCTCGTCGAGGTCGTCGGCGGTCATCTCCCGGAAGGCGAGCCGCGGCGTCGGGGAGGGCAGGAGGCGTCGCGGTGCGGTCACAGATCCACGGCGTCGCCGGGTTCGAGCACGAGGAACTCGCCGCCGCCCTGCTCGGTCGCCCACTGCAGTCGCTGGCGGTGCATGTTCTTGCCGATCACGGACAGGGTCATGTCGTGCGTGCCGAACGCCCGGCGGGGCTTCACGGCGAGCACGTAGTCGATGGCCTCCCCGATCTTGAGCCACGGGGCTCCGAGCGGCGCGGCGAGGGTGCCGACCTCGACGCCCTCGGGCACCGCATACGAGTCACCGGGGTAGTAGAACGTGTCGTTGACGAGCACGCCCACGTTGTCGATCGTCGGGATCGACGAGTGGATCACCGCGTGCGTGCCTCCGAAGAAGCGCAGGGTGAAGGCGCCGACCTCCACGGTGTCGCCGGGGGAGACGACGGTCACCTCATAGCCCTCCGCCGCCTTCGCCACGCCCTCCGGCCCGAAGATCGGGGTCCCGGGGGCCGCGCGCAGGATCCGGTCGAGGTGCTCCGGCGTCCAGTGGTCGGGGTGCTCGTGCGTGAGCACGATGGCGACCAGTCCGCTGAGATCGTGCAGCGGCGCGGTGAAGGATCCCGGATCGATCAGGAGGGTGTCGTCGTTCTGGTCCAGACGGAGGGTGGCATGTTCGAACTTGGTGACGCGCATGAGACGAGTCAACTCCTTCCCGGGGGCTGCGGCAAACGGAGATCGGCGCGCCACGCCCGGGATCCTGGTTGGAGCGGCCTCGATTTGGCGCCATGAGAATCGCCGTGGCATACTTGAACGGTTGTCGCGGAACGGAAAAGTTCTGCAAGACGGCCCCATCGTATAGCGGCCTAGTACGCCGCCCTCTCACGGCGGTAACGCGGGTTCGAATCCCGCTGGGGTCACACAACACGACGAAAGCCCTCCGGTTCTCCGGGGGGCTTTCGTCGTTCCGAGCGTGCGCGTCAGTCGTCCGCGCGCAGCGACAGGGTCCGGAACGCCCGGGCCTGGAGCGGCACGACCATGAGCGCCATCATCGCGCCACCGGCCACGACGAACGGCACCCAGACGGCGCGGAACAGCTGGCTACCGCCGCTCGGCAAGCCACATGACCGGGTAGAGTAGGACCGCGAACGCTGACATGACCATGTCGGCCACTCGCAACAGGAGCACTTCGAGAGCCGCCTGCACCCCGTATCTGGCGGTGAGGGTGATAACGGTGGGAATCGCGCACGCTGCCGTGCCCAGCCACGCGAGTGCCATGGTATCGGGGCTCAGGACGACGAGCGCGAGCACCAGGAGCGCCGCCCGGCGCGACGGCATCATGTTCGGGCGCACCGCTCCCTCTCTCACGACATCGACGCACCACGCAAAGGTGATGACTACAGCCACGCCCAACGGGACGAATGCGAGGTGAGGGAGCGCGTCGAGTTGGAGCGCTCGGATCGAGGTCGCAACCTCGGTCAAGGAGAGCCAGTCGAGAATCGAGCCAAGTACGTCAAGAGGGTCGGTGCCGTAGACCAGGGCTGCGCCGAATGTCAGAGTGTTGGCTGAAAGCACCATCACCAGGAGGGCGTGAGACTTGTGGATGGACTGGAAGAACGAGAACATGATGTCCCTTTCGGATGAGAAGTTTGGAGCGGTTGCTCCTCCGGCGGTGTTGTCGGTATGCCCTCTATGCGCGAGCGTCACTCAACACATGCGCGGCGGCGGCTGAACTCCGTGCACCGCCACTCATAGCGCCGACCGTGATGTGCCCGCGATTGGTTTTCTGGAGTAGATCGAGACCTGCGTGACCACGTCTTCTACCCTGCGAAGAGCGAGATGATCCCTTGGCTGCATGCCGCCGAGGAAACCGCTCTCGACCAGAAGGCCGTGTTCGCCTGGTACTGCGTGCAGGGTGGTGTCGCCGGATGGTTCGTCATGCGACCTGACAGCGACTCGACCCAGATGCTTGCGTTCGGGTGCTGTGCCATCACCGATGGCGAGCTGGTTACCTCCGTCTGATCGAACTCGAATCCCTGCGGATCGACCGCCCTGGAGCGGCGCCGGTTGTCGTCGTCCGCGACCACAACTGGACCGCGACCGTGGAGTCACGTCGAGCGACGAGCATCGCGATGTTCTTGAGGAACCGACGTATCAATGGCGACGGCGTCGCGGAAATGTGGGTCAGATGCTCGGCTCATTGGCGGCACGGAGCATGAGGTCACGATGAGCGACGCTGGCTGCTCGAGGTCACTGCCCTTAGCGCATAGACGACGTTCGGAGAGAACGGAGCGAATCTCGATCCACACGTGAGGGCGCGCATGAGCACCTCGACGACCGCATCAACACGGGTTCGAATCCCGCTGGGGTCACACAACACGACGAAAGCCCTCCGGTTCTCCGGGGGGCTTTCGTCGTTCCGAGCGTGCGCGTCAGTCGTCCGCGCCCAGCGACAGGGTCCGGAACGCCCGGGCCTGGAGCGGCACGAGCATGAGCGCCATCATCGCGCCACCGGCCACGACGAACGGCACCCAGACGGTGGTGAGGGAGGCCAGCGCGCCGAAGCCCGCCATCGCGAGCGGCATCAGGCAGTCGTCGCCGAGCCGGGTGAGGGAGCCCATGCGACCGAGGAACGCGGTGTCCACCGTCGAGGCGAAGGTCGCGCTCAGCAGCACGGAGGCGTAGCCGGCGGTGGCGCCGACGACGGTGGCGGCGACGGCCACCGTCCAGGCGGGGCCGAACCCGAGCGCGACGATGCCCGCTCCCTGGACGAGGAGAGCGCCGAACCCGCTCCGCGCCTCGTGGCGCGGCCGCCATCTCGCGACCGTGGCAGCCCCCACGGCGGCGCCGAGGCCGAGCAGGCCCTCGAAGAGGCCGACCGCGGGAGCCCCCCAACCCTCGTCGTGCGCCCGCAGAGCCAGGCCGATGCCGACGGCGGGTCCCACGGCGAGATTGAGTCCGGAGAGGGCGATGACGAGCGTGCGCGTCGTGGGGTTCGCTCCGAGGTGGGCGAACGCCGCGCCGATCGCCCGCAGGGATGACGTGCGCGGGGCCCGGGCGAGCCGGAACCGCGGACGGAGGGCGATCGCCAGGAACCCGACGACCAGAGCGAAGGTCACCGCGTTCGCCGATGCGCTCCCCGCGAGACCTGCCTGGGCGACGAGCAGGCCGCCGAGAGCGGCGCTTCCCATCGTGCCGAGGCGAGACGCCGTCTGCATGACAGCCGCGTAGGAGGGGAGGTCGTCGGTGCGTACCAGCTGTCGCCCGATGGTGCCGGCCGAGGGTTCGTAGAACGCGTCGCACACTCCGAACGCCACGGCGGCGGCGAGCAGGACGGGCACGGTGGGCGCATGCGAGACCGTCCACACGGCAGCGGCGACGAGCACCCCCACGCGGACCGTGTTGCAGACCATCATCACCCGGCGGGCATCGGCGCGGTCTGCGATGACCCCGCCGAAGAGCAGCACCATCGCGCGCGGCACCGTGCCGGCGGCGACGATGAGTCCGGCGACGGCGGGGGAGGCGATCTGCACGGCTGTCCACGCCAACGCGATCGTCCACACGGCGTCGCCGGCGTCGGACAGGGCCTTCACGCCGATCCACGCGTGCACCATCCGGTCACGCCGGAACGGAGGGGGACTGGAGAGCTCGACGGGCGGGGTGAGCGCGGTCATCACGGCTCCGTGGGGAACGCGTGGGCGAAGAAGAACACCGGCGTGCGCGCCCGGCCGTCGTCTTCGTCGATCGAGGCCTGCCAGTCCCGCACCACGCCCAGCACGCGCGCGGAGAGGTCGCGCAGTTCCTCCGGGGTCGCCCACGCGGTGGTCTCCGTGTTGGAGGCGTCGTAGTCAGCCACGGCGGGCTCGCCTCGGCGGCGGTGCCAGCGCTGCAGACGGTCGATCTGCATGCGGATGCCCTGCCGTTGTGCTTCCCGGGCGAGCAGGGCATCGGCGGGGGAGTCGGCGAAGTCCTCGACCGACCAGGTCAGGCCCCGCCGTGCGACCGTCCACCAGCTCGTGCGCCGATCGCCGGTCGGGTCTGCGGCGCGCTCGACGATGCCGGCACGCTCGAGCATCCGGAGGTGATGGCTGATGCTGCCGACCTGACTCTCGAGCGCACGGGCGATCGCCGTCACCTGCGAGGTGCCGTACAGCAGGAGGTAGTCGTAGATGCGGCGACGCAGCGGATGGTGCACGGCGGTGATCACAGAGATGTCTTCCACGCTCCGAAGGCTATGCACCGGTGCGGAGACGCACAAGACTTCTTGTATACCCCGGAACGGCGGGCTATTCCTCCGCGTGGGGCGCAGCGGACGCGGCCTTCCGGCGCCGTCGGCCGCGGCGGACGAGCCAGACGACCAGCACGACGACAGCGGTCACCGCGAGCCAGGGGAGGAGGAAGCCGAACGCGATCACCAGGGCGTTCAGCGAGACCACCAGACCGTTCCATCCGGCCCGGAGTCCGTCGCCGAAGCCCGCGGGGTCCGCCGCGGCCGGTGCGTCCGCTCGGGACAGCTCCACGGTGAGGGACGACAGGGCCACCTGATCCTCCAGCGCGGCGAGCTGCTGTTCGTACGACTCGAGCTGCGCCTGGCGATCGGTGAGCGCGACCTCGGCCTCGATGAGATCGGCGACCGTGCCCGACTGGCTCATGAGCTCCGTGAGCCGCTGCACCGAGGCGCGTGTCGACTCCACGCGGGCGCGGAGGTCGATCGCGGTGGCGGTCACGTCCTGTTTCGTGACGGAGGACGAGAGCACCTCCCCGGTGTCGCCGAGGGCGGCGATCACCGTGGTCAAGTCGTCGGCGGGGACGCGGACCGTGACCCAGCCGTACCCGGAGTCCGCGGGGACCCGCTCGGCGGGGGCATCCGTCGCGAGCGCCTTGCCGACCTCGGTGCTCTCGACGTAGCCGCCGTGCTCGACAGCGAGGTCGCCGATGGCGGCGGCGGCATCGGCGATGTCCTTCACCTGCACCGAGGCCTGGGCCGAGGCGACGATCTCCCTGCCGTCTTCGGCGGATGCCGCGGCGTCCGATCCGATGACACCGGGCAGGGTCGCCCCCTCGACAGCGCGGTCCGGCACGGCCGACCCCGCCTCGTCGGTCGACCAGCCCACGACGCCGTCCGCTGTGGACACGGACGAGCCGCCCCCTCCCACGGCACCGAGGATCGGCGGCGTCACGAGGACTCCGACGACGAAGGCCGCCGCGATCCCGCCGGCAGTGAGCCACCGGCGCCGACGTCTCCTGGCGCCCTCTGCGCGCGGCGGAACCGGCGGCCGCTCGCCCTGGATCTCGGTGAACACGGCCTCCTCGATCCGCGCGACGGTCGCGTCGGACACGGGCGGGAGGCTCTGTTGCGGGGTCTGGTCGTTCATGCGTCCCTCACTTCCTTGATGGCGCCGCGCAGCTGAGTGCGCACGCGCGAGAGACGGTTCCGGACGACGGCGTGCGTCACGCCGAGCTCGTCGGCGGCGGCCTGGTAGGCGTAGCCCTCGGAGGCGCAGAGCCGGAAGATCTCCTGGTCGAGCGCGCTCAGGGTGCCCACCTCCGCGGCGATCCGAGCGGCGAGCGCCGCCGTGATCACCTGGTCCTCGACGCTGACGACGTCGGGGAGCTGGTCGTCGGCCGCGTCCGTCGTGTGCGCCTGGTCGCGGCGGCGCTGGCGCAGCCGGTTCGCCGCCTGGAAGCGGCAGATCGTCGCGAGCCAGGGGAGGATCGACTCTCCCTGCAGCTGCAGACCCGGAAGCTTGCGCCAGGCGACCACGAAGGTCTCCTGCGTCACGTCTTCCGCGTCGGCGACGGCGCCCAGGATGCCATGCGCGATCCAGTACACGGGGCGCACATGGGCGCGATACAGGGCGCGGAAGGCGCTCTGATCGCCGGCCGCCGCCTGGGCGGCCCAGCGCTGGTCACTCGTCTGTCCGGGCATCCTGGTTCCGTTCGGTGTCTCTCCCTCGAGAGTGTCGGCGGATGTCCCATCGTCTCAGCACGGATCCGGATCCGCAGTCGTGTGTCGACTTCCTCGTCCCGAGGACCCCCACCTCCGGTAGCATGGCCCGGGCGAGAGGGAGTATCCCGAATCCGCGCGTAACGTCATCACGAGCACCGACATCGCTGCTCCGGGCGCGCGCCGCACATCTGCGGGGGAGAGACTTTCGACTCATTCCCGACCCCTCGCGAAAGGTGCACAGCGCCCGTGGACATCCCCGTCTGGTTCGAGATCACGTCGATGGTCGTCCTCACGATCATCCTGATCGGCGACCTGCTCCTCATCCGGCTGCGCCCCCACATTCCCTCCACCAAGGAGTCGACCCTGTGGGTCGTGTTCTACGTGGGCCTCGCGCTGCTCTTCGCGGTGCTGCTGGGGAACGTGGGCGGATGGCAGAACGCCGGGGACTTCATCACCGGGTGGGCGCTGGAGTACAGCCTCTCCGTCGACAACCTGTTCGTCTTCGTGCTGATCATGGCGCAGTTCGCGGTGCCGCGACGTCTGCAGCAGCAGGTGCTCATGGTCGGGATCATCATCGCGCTGATCCTGCGCGGACTGTTCATCCTCGTCGGCGTGACGATCATCGAGAACTTCTCGCCGATCTTCTACCTGTTCGGCGCCTTCCTCGTCTACACCGCCATCCGGCAGGCGATGCCGGAAGGCGAGCACGAGGACGACGTCAAGCGCGAGAACTTCATCGTCCGGCTGCTCCGCCGTCGGATCGACATCAGCGAGACCTACGACGGCTCGAAGATCCGCACGACCGTCGACGGGAAGCGGATGTGGACGCCGATGATCATCGTGTTCATCACGATCGGCGTCACCGACCTCATCTTCGCGATCGACTCGATCCCGGCGATCTTCGAGATCACGACCAACGGCTTCCTCGTCTTCGCCGCCAACATCTTCGCGCTCATGGGGCTGCGCCAGCTCTACTTCCTCCTCGGCGACCTCCTGGACCGCCTCCGCTACCTGCACTACGGCATCGCCGTGATCCTCGGGTTCATCGGCATCAAGCTGATCCTGCATGCGCTGCACGTCAACGAGCTCCCGTTCATCAACGGCGGCGAGCACGTGGAATGGGTGCCGGACATCGACAACATGGTGTCGCTCGCCGTGATCCTCGTCTCGATGACGGTGGCGACGATCGCGAGCCTGATCGCCTCGTCCCGGGAGAAGCGCGCCGAGAAGCGCACGGCTGCGATCCGGGACTGATCCGGCGGGGCGCGGGTCAGAACGCCTGCAGGTTGGCCTGCAGGCCGCCGTCCGCGTACTCGCGGCGGAGGAGCCCGCGGCGGCGGAGGATCGGCACCAGCTCGTCGAGGGTCCGGTGCAGCGTCACGGGATGGAAGTCGCCCCAGAGGAGCACGCCGTCGTTGCCCCACTCGCCGAGCTCCTCGACGAGATCGGCGAATTCCTCCGCTGTGCCCACGAAGCCGCTGCGATCACGAAGGCGCCCGGTCCTGGCCAGCGCGGTCAGGTGTGCGCGGAGCGGTGCATCCTCCCCACGATCCCCGATCAGCCGCTGGATGCTCCCACGGGAGACGTGAGCTCCGAAGATCGAGGGGTCGAGAGGGCGGTCCAGATCGAGGGCCGTGAGGTCGGTCTCTAGGTCGCTCGACTGCTTGCGGGCGATCTGCGCGAGCGCGGCGTCGTCCGGGTGGGCGGAGGCGGCCACGATCCGGTCGGCCTCCTCGGCGGACGCCGTGATCACGGGCTGGATCGCGAAGAGGATCTTGACGTCCTCGGCCCGGCGCCCGCGGGCGAGAGCAGCGTCGTGCACCCGCTGCCGATACTCCCGAACCGCCTTCTCGTGCAGGGGAGCGAGCGCCAGCTGGACGTCGGAGTTCGCCCCCGCGAACGCCAGGCCGCGCCCGGAGCCGCCGGGGGAGACGATGGCCGGCTCGCCGTCCGTGAAGGGCAGGGCGTTGAGAGGGCCGTCGAAGTCGTAGTGGGCGCCGCGGTGCTGCACCGGACGCATGCGCGTGCCGTCCGCGTAGACGCCGGAGACGGGATCGGCGACCAGCGCGCCGTCGTCCCAGCTCCGCCAGAGCGCGCGGATGCCCGCGAGCCATTCCTCGGCACGGTCGTACGCCTCGTCGTGGCCGAGTTGCGGGGCCGCCGAGAAGTGCCGGGCGCTGCCGGTGTCGGTGACCACGTTGAGGCCGAGCCGGTGCCCGCTCAGGTGCTGCAGGGTCGCGAACTGACGGGCCGAGGTGTAGGGCAGCGAGGCCGCGGGGTTCACGGTGGGCACCACGCCGAGATGACGGGTCGCCTGGAAGAGGTACGGTGCGAGCAGCAGGGGGTCGTGCTTCGGGCCGCCGAACGCATGACGCACGCGCAGGTCGATCGTGTCCGCCGAGCCGAGCGAGGGACTGTCCTCGATGATCACGAGGTCGAAACCGGCCTGCTCCAGGGTGCGGGCGGCCTCCTGGTAGACCTCCGGCCGCTTCCAGTCGTAGTCCCAGTCCAGGGACGGATATCCCCAGCCCTGAGGACCGAAGCCCCGGGCGAGGAACCACCCGAAGTGCTGCAGGCGGCTCATGCCACCGTCTCCCTGACGCTCTCGAGCACCCGCGCGAGGTCGCCGATCAGGTCGTCGACATCCTCGATGCCGATCGACAGCCGCAGCGTGCCGGGGCCGACGCCGAGGACCCGGCGCTCCGCCTCAGTGCGCTGCGCGTGGCTGGTCGTGCCGGGGTGCAGCACGAGCGACCGCACGTCGCCGATGTGCGTCATGTGGGTGAAGACGGACACCTCCTCCACGAAGCGACGGGCCGCGGGGAGGCCGCCGCGCAGTGTGAGGGTGAAGATGGAGCCGAATCCGCCGTCGAGGTAGCGCAGCGCGGTCTCGTGATGAGGATGCGAGGGCAGGCCGACGTAGTCCACGCTCTCCACGGCGTCGTGCGCGGCGAGCCAGCGTGCGACGGCGAGGGCGTTCTGCGACTGGCGCTCCACACGCAGGCCGAGCGTCTCGGTGCCCTGGCCGATGAGGAACGCGTTGAGGGGCGAGGGGGACGCGCCGAATCGCGGGGCCACCGACTCCCTGGCGTACCCGATGCGGGCGCGGCCGCCGTGCCGGGCGAAGACGCTGGGGACGCCGCCCCGCCCCGGCAGCACGAGGTGCGGGGCGTTGTGCCCGGCGCGCTCCGCATCGAACCGGCCGTCGTCGATCACCACGCCGCCGAGCACCGCACCCTGGCCAGCGAGGAACTTCGACGCGGAGTGCACGACGATGGCCGCGCCGTGCTCCAGCGGTCGGAGGAGGGCGGGCGTGGCCAGGGTGTTGTCGACGATCAGGGGGACGGCGATCTCGTCGGCCACGGCGCTCACCGCCGCCACGTCGAGCACGTCGTTGCGGGCGTTGGCGAGCGACTCCGCGAACAGCGCCCTCGTCGTCGGGCGTACGGCCTCCCGCCAGGCATCCGGGTCCGCGATGTCGTCCACGAACGTCGTCTCGATGCCGAGGCGGGCGAGGTTGTCCAGGAACAGCCCGCGGGTGCCCTCGTAGATGTGGGTCGAGGACACGATGTGGTCGCCCGCCCCCACGACCGAGAGCAGAGCAGTGGTCACTGCAGCCTGTCCGCTGGCCACGAGCACGGCGTCGGCACCGGACTCCAGACTCGCGAGCTGTCGCTCCACCGCGTGCACCGTGGGGTTGCCGGTGCGGGTGTACCCGAATCCGGTGCCCGTGCCGAAGTGGTCGGCGGCGTGATCGAAGTCGTCGAACTCGAAGCCCGCCGTCAGGTAGATCGGCGTCACACGGGAGGCGGCAGTGGCTCGGCCTCTCGCGGCGTGGACGGCGCGGGTGGCGAAGCGGGCGGTCTCGACGGTCATGCGGGGCCTCTCGGTCGATCGGGTGAGCAACAGAGTGTCACGGCGTGTCTCGGCGTGTCCGAGCGGTGGTAACCTGACGTCATGCGGACCGTGCTCCTTCTTAGCGGCCGCGGCGAGACCTCGATCTGAGCCCCTCCTCGTCGCGGAGTCCATCGTGGGCCGAACCGCCATCCACAGGAGACACGCCATGACCACCACCGCCGGTGCGGATTCCGCACGCCCCAGGACGCTCGCCGAGAAGGTCTGGGACGACCACCTCGTCGTCAAGGGTGAGGACGGCCAGCCCGACCTCATCTACATCGACCTGCACCTCGTGCACGAGGTCACCAGCCCGCAGGCCTTCGACGGCCTCCGCAGAGAGGGGCGCCCGCTCCGCCGGCTCGACCTGACCATCGCCACGGAGGATCACAACACGCCCACGTGGGAGATCGACAAGCCCATCGCCGATCTGACCAGCCGGACGCAGATCGAGACGCTGCGCCGCAACGCCGCCGAGTTCGGCGTGCGTCTGCACTCGCTGGGGGACGCGGAGCAGGGCATCGTGCACGTCGTCGGCCCGCAGCTCGGCCTGACCATGCCCGGCATCACCGTGGTCTGCGGCGACTCGCACACATCCACGCACGGCGCATTCGGCGCGATGGCGTTCGGCATCGGGACCAGCGAGGTCGAGCATGTCATGGCGACCCAGACCCTGCCGTTGAAGCCGTTCAAGACGATGGCCATCAACGTCGAGGGCACGCTGCGCCCCGGCGTCACCGCGAAGGACATCATCCTCGCCGTGATCGCCAAGATCGGCACCGGCGGCGGTCAGGGCTATGTGCTCGAGTACCGCGGCAGCGCGATCCGCGCGCTCTCCATGGAGGGCCGCATGACGATCTGCAACATGTCCATCGAGGCAGGTGCGCGCGCCGGCATGGTGGCCCCGGACGAGACGACGTTCGCCTACCTCGAGGGCCGTCCGCACGCGCCGAAGGGTCAGGACTGGGACGACGCCGTCGCCTACTGGCGCACGCTGCCGACCGACGAGGGCGCCACGTTCGACGCCGAGGTCTTCATCGACGCCGACGAGCTGGAGCCGTTCGTGACCTGGGGGACGAACCCCGGCCAGGGCAGCTCGCTCTCCGCCACGGTGCCGAACCCGGCGGAGATCGCCGACCCGAACGAGCGGGCCGCTGCCGAGCGTGCGCTGGAGTACATGGACCTGACGCCGGGCACGCCGCTCAAGGAAGTGCCGGTCGACGCGGTGTTCATGGGCTCGTGCACGAACAGCCGCATCGAGGACCTCCGGGCCTTCGCCTCCATCATCCAGGGCAAGAAGAAGGCCGACGGCGTCCGGGTGATGGTCGTCCCCGGGTCCGCCCGCGTGCGACTGGAGGCCGAGGCCGAGGGCCTGGATCAGGTCATCAAGGACTTCGGGGCGGAGTGGCGCTTCGCAGGGTGCTCAATGTGTCTGGGCATGAATCCCGATCAGCTCGCCCCGGGGGAGCGCTGCGCCTCCACCTCGAACCGCAACTTCGAAGGGCGCCAGGGCAAGGGCGGCCGTACGCACCTCGTGTCGCCGCTCGTCGCGGCGGCGACCGCCATCCGCGGCACCCTGTCCAGCCCGAGCGATCTGGAGGCCTGACCATGGAGAAGTTCACCACCCACACGGGCATCGCCGCGCCGCTGAAGCGGTCGAACGTCGACACCGACCAGATCATCCCCGCGGTGTTCCTCAAGCGCGTCACCAAGACCGGCTTCGAGGACGCGCTGTTCCACGGCTGGCGGCAGGACCCCGCCTTCGTGCTCAACCAGGCGCCGTACCAGGGGGCGTCCGTGCTCGTCGCCGGGCCTGATTTCGGCACCGGCTCCAGCCGTGAGCACGCGGTCTGGGCCCTTCGCGACTTCGGCTTCAAGGTCGTGCTGAGCCCCCGGTTCGCCGACATCTTCCGCGGGAACGCGGGCAAGCAGGGGCTCCTCGCGGCGACCATCTCCGAAGCGGACCTGGAGCGGTTCTGGGCCTTCATGGACGCTGTTCCCGGCGCGCGGATGACGGTCGACCTCGAGGCGCGCACCGCCGCCATCGGCGACCCCACCGGGGGCGCGGAGGCCGGCTTCCAGGCCGACATCGGGATCGACGATTACACTAGATGGCGGCTCCTCGAAGGGCTCGATGACATCGGGCTCACGCTGCGCAACGAAGACAAGATCGCGCAGTTCGAGGCCCGTCGCGAGTCGTGGCGGCCGCGGACCCTCCCCGTCCAGTGAGACGGAGGGGGCGGGGGAGCCAGGGGTAACCCCGCCCCCGATGAACGAAGTGAGGCCCCGAATGACGACACCCGTGCGCGACGCTCTCTCCGACGACGTCCCCGCGCTGACCGGAGACGTCCTCGCCATCCGTGGAGGTCGTCCGCTGCGCGGACGCGTCGACGTGAAGGGCGCGAAGAACCTCGCCACCAAGGCGATGGTCGCGTCCCTGCTCGGGGAGACCACGAGCGTCCTGCGCGACGTGCCGGCCATCAGCGACGTCGCCGTGGTGCGCTCGCTGCTCGAGGTGCACGGCGTCCGGGTGTCGGAGGGAGACGAGCCCGGCTCGCTGGTGTTCGACCCCAGCGACGTCGAGTCGGCCCATTTCGAGGAGATCGACGCCCACGCGGGCGCCTCGCGGATCCCGATCCTGTTCTGCGGCCCGCTGCTGCACCGCCTGGGTCAGGCGTTCATCCCCGACCTCGGCGGCTGCCGCATCGGCGACCGTCCGATCGACTTCCACCTGGACGCTCTCCGCAAGTTCGGCGCGATCGTCGAGAAGCTGCCCAGCGGCATCCGCCTCTCGACGGGAGGGACCCGCCTGCACGGCGCGAACATCCACCTGCCCTACCCGAGCGTCGGCGCCACGGAGCAGGTGCTCCTCACCGCGGTGCGCGCCGAGGGCATCACCGAACTCCGCAACGCGGCGATCGAGCCGGAGATCATGGACCTGATCGCCGTCCTGCAGAAGATGGGCGCGATCATCTCCTACGAGCCGAACCGCGTCATCCTCATCGAGGGCGTCGAGAAGCTCCGCGGTTACGACCACCGGTCGATCTTCGACCGCAACGAGGCGGCCTCGTGGGCGTCGGCCGCTCTGGCCACGGACGGCGAGATCTTCGTCGGCGGTGCCAAGCAGCAGGAGATGCTCACCTTCCTCAACGTCTTCCGCAAGGCGGGCGGCTGGTTCGACATCCAGGAGGACGGCATCCTCTTCCGTCGCGACGGCGACATCAAGCCGGTCGTGATCGAGACCGACGTGCACCCGGGCTTCATGACCGACTGGCAGCAGCCGCTCGTCGTCGCGCTCACCCAGGCGCATGGCCGCTCGGTCGTGCACGAGACCGTGTACGAGAACCGGATGGGCTTCACCGAGGCGCTGGTCAAGATGGGCGCCGACATCGTCGTGCACCCGCGCGGTCTGCAGGACGGGCCCCGGCGCGTGCCGCGTCGCGATCTGGAGCAGGCAGCCGTCATCACCGGTCCCACCCCTCTGCACGGCGCCGACATCGTGGTGCCCGACCTGCGCGGCGGCTACAGCCATGTGATCGCGGCCCTGACGGCCACGGGCGAGTCGAAGGTGTCGGGCGTCGACATCCTGAGCCGCGGATACGAGAAGTTCCTCGCCAAGCTCGACGCGCTCGGCGCCGACTTCGACGTCCTCCGGTGAGCCCCATGGCTTCCCGGTCTCCGGAGAAGACGCGGCCGAGCGTGTTCTGGCCGCTCGCGGCGATCGTCGTCCCGCTGGTGTCGCTGATCGCGAAGGTCCGCATCATCGGTGCGGAGAAGCTCCCGCGAGAGGGCGCGTTCGTCCTGGCCCCGAACCACTACTCGGAGTTCGACCCGCTGATCGTCGCCTTGGCGGTCTGGCGGATCGGGCGTGCTCCGCGGTTCATGGCCAAGGAGAGCCTCTTCCGCGTGCCGGTGCTCGGGTGGTTCCTGCGCAAGACGGGGATGATCCCGGTCGCGCGCACCTCGTCGGCGTCGTCCGCGAAGCAGACGATGGCCCAGTCGGCAGCTCTCGTGGAGCACGGCCGCGGCGTGATCGTGTACCCGGAGGGCACGCTCACCCGAGACCCCGACATGTGGCCGATGCGCGGCAAGTCGGGCGCGGTGCGGCTCGCCCTCGCCGACGGCATCCCGCTGATCCCGATGGCCCAGTGGGGGACCCAGGCGATCATGGGCCGCTACCAGAAGGGGCTCAGCCTCTGGCCGCTCCGGAAGCCCGTCACCGTCATCGTCGGCGACCCCGTCGACGTCTCCGATCTCCGCGGCCGCGCGGGTGAGCCGGCGGCGCTGACGGAGGCCACCAACCGACTCATGAACGCGATCACCGCGCTGCTGGAGCAGGTACGCGGCGAGAAGGCCCCCGCGGAGCGCTGGAACCCGGCGAGCCACGGACAGAAGGAGACCGGACGCCTTGACCCCTAAGAGAACCGCGCCGGCCGGACCCCGCGTCGCCGTGATCGGCGCCGGCAGCTGGGGCACCACGTTCGGCAAGATCCTCGCCGATGGCGGCGCCCATGTGACGATGTGGGCGCGTCGGGCCGAGCTCGCGCATGAGATCGACGAGGCGAAGCGCAACTCGCGCTACCTGCCGGGTATCAATCTGCCCCGGACGATGGCGGCCACGCACGAGCTGGCGACCGCGCTCGACGGCGTCGACCAGGTGTACCTGTCCGTGCCGAGCCAGTCGCTGCGGGAGAACCTCAAGGCACTGCGCCCGCTGATCGCCTCGGGTGACGCGAAGATCGTTAGCCTCATGAAGGGCGTCGAGCGGGGCACCGGTCTGCGCATGAGCCAGGTCATCCAGCAGGAGCTGCAGTGCGACCCCGACCGGATCGCCGTGGCCTCCGGACCGAATCTCGCCCTGGAGATCGCGCGGGAGCAGCCGACCGCGGCCGTGATCTCGTCGCGCAGCCAGGAGACCGCGGACGTCGTGGCTCGGGCCGCGCGCAACTCCTACTTCCGGACGTTCGTGAACACGGACGTCATCGGCACGGAGTTCGGCGGAGTGCTCAAGAACCTCATCGCCGTCGCCATCGGCATCGTCGACGGCGTCGGCTACGGCGAGAACACCAAGGCGTCGATCATCACCCGCGGCCTCGTCGAGATGACCGACTTCGCGGTCGCGAACGGCGCCCAGCCGGAGACCCTGCAGGGGCTGGCCGGTCTCGGCGACCTCATCGCGACCTGCCAGTCGCCGCTGAGCCGCAACAACACCGCCGGGCGGCTGCTCGGGCAGGGCTACAGCTTCCAGGACGTCGTGAAGCAGATGCAGCAGACAGCCGAGGGGCTCGCCTCGGTCGCGCCGGTGCTGCAGCTCGCCCGCGAAGCCGATGTGCACATGCCGATCGTCGAGCAGGTGAAGATGGTGCTCGACGGCAAGATGGATCCCCGGGACATCGCCCCGCATCTCACGACGGACGACGACACCCCGCAGGGGGAGAGGACCAACCATGGACAAGCAGACGGTGGTGGTGCTCTTCGGAGGGCGCTCCAGCGAGCATTCGATCAGTTCCGCAACGGCGGGGGGAGTGCTGGGCGCGATCGATCGTGAGCGGTATGCCGTGATCCCGGTGGGGATCACCCGCGAGGGGGCCTTCGTCCTCGAGGACGACGACCCGGCGAAGTTCCCGCTCGACGCCGCGCATCTCCCGGAGGTCGTCGACAACGGCACCCGGGTGCTCTGGCCGGAACCCGGGGGTGACCGCACCCTGCGGGTCGTGCATCCGGGCGGTGAGACCGAGGGACTCGGCGAGATCGACGTCGTGCTGCCGATCCTGCACGGACCGCACGGCGAGGACGGCACGATCCAGGGCTACTTCGACACGCTCGAGGTCCCCTACGCCGGGGGCGGCGTGCTCGACTCGGCGCTGTGCATGGACAAGCACTTCATGAAGATCGCCCTGCAGGCCGCCGGGATCGCGGTGGCGCCGGGTGTGACCGTGCGCCGTCGGGAGTGGGACGCCGATCCCGATGCCCTCCGCGCCCGTGCCGCCGACCTCGGCCTGCCCGTCTTCGTCAAGCCCGCCCGCGCCGGGTCGAGCGTCGGGGTCTCGAAGGTGTCGGCGCCGCAGGAACTCGACGCCGCCCTCGCGATCGCGTTCGCCGAGGACGACAAGGTGCTCATCGAGGCCGGTGTCACCGGCCGGGAGATCGAGGTCGCCGTCCTCGAGACGGCCGAGGGCGTCCGCGCCTCGCTCCCCGGCGAGATCGTGCTGACCGATCGCGGCTTCTACGACTTCGAGGGGAAGTACCTCGGCGGCGACGGCGTCGATGTGGTGTGCCCGGCGGAGCTGACCGACGCGGAGGTGGCCGCCGTTCAGGAGGCCGGCGTCCGGGCCTTCCAGGCGGTCGACGGTCGCGGCCTCGCCCGGGTGGACATGTTCCTCACCCCGACCGGCGAGCTCGTCGTGAACGAGCTCAACACCATGCCCGGATTCACGCCCATCTCGATGTTCCCGAAGTGCTGGGTGGCATCGGGACTGAGCTACGGCGACCTCATCACCGAGCTCGTCGAGGCCGGTCTGCGCCGCTGACGTCGTGGTTCCCCGCGCGTGCTCAGCTCGCGGGGAACTCCACCCGGTCGGTGCACTGCGCGGTCGCCGGGGCGAGCCCGGACTGGATGTTCGACGACAGGCTGTCGACGATCGACTGGAAGTCGACCTGCTCGCCGCGGCGGATGATCACTTCGATGGCCGGTTCCCGACCGTAGGTGACGAGGCGCTGGCGCTCCTCCTCCTGCTCCAGGACGAGCCAGTCGACGCCGCCGAGGGTGGTGCAGACGAGATCGGACGGGGCGGGCGGCTCCACGCCGCAGCGCAGGACGACCGTGGGGTCTCCCCAGGCGCCCGTCGCCTGCGCGTCGGTCCACACGCGCTCGTACCCCCCGACGGTGTCCGGCAGGAGCACGGAGACGTTCGCGCAGGCCGGGTCGTTCGCGTCGGCCGCCGGCTCGAGGTGCACGGTCGTGGAGCATCCGGCGAGTCCGGCGGCGAGGGCGATCGCCCCCGCGACGGCAGCGAGGCGGCGGGAACGAAGCATGTATCCAGGCTACCTTTGACGACATGCCCTCCCGACCCGACTCCGACGATCCGCGCCTGGGAGATCTCTCGGAGGGTCGCATCCTCCGCGCCATCCTCCAGCGCACCGCGCCGGGAGCGCACACGCTTCTCGGTCCCGGCGACGATGCGGCCGTGATCGCCGCCCCCTCGGCATCGGTCGTCGCGACGACGGACACGCTCGTGCACGGGCCCGACTTCCGGCTCGCCTGGACGAGCGGGTACGACCTCGGCTGGAAGGCGGCGGCGGTCAACCTCGCCGACATCGCCGCGATGGGCGCACGCCCGACCGCGCTGCTCGTGGCTCTGGCCGTGCCGCGCGACCTCCGGCTGTCCTTCGTGGAGCGCCTGGCCGACGGCTTCCGCGAGGCCTGCGCGGCGCTCGCCCCCGGGTGCGCGGTGGTCGGCGGCGATCTCACGGTGTCCGAGGTGCTCACCGTCGCTGTGACGGCTCTGGGCGACTTGGAAGGCCGCCCACCGGTGACCAGGGCGGGGGCGCGACCGGGGGACGTCGTCGCCGTCGCCGGAGAGCTGGGTCACGCCGCACACGGGCTGGCCGTGCTGTTCGGACGCTTCCGGGACGGCGAGACGCCGGTCCCGGTCGATCCCGCGGCTCTCGCACCCGGGGAGAGCGCCGCGGTCGCCGCGCAGCTGCGGCCGTCGCCGCCCATCGGCCTCGGCGTGGTCGCGGCGGCGGCCGGGGCGACCGCGATGATGGACGTCTCGGACGGGCTCGCCCTCGACGCGCGTCGCCTCGCCGAGGCCTCGGGCGTCACCCTCGCGCTGGACGGCGCCGCGCTCGGCGCGAACCCGCAGCGCGCGCTCGCAGGCGGGGAGGACCACGCCCTGCTCGCGACGTTCCCGGACGGCGTGCTGCCGCCGGGTTTCCGTGCGATCGGCGTCGTGCGTCCGCGCGGCGAGGAGGACCTGCTCTGCGACGACGGTCCCGTGGACGTCAGCGGCTGGGATCCCTACCGGGACTGGGACTCCGTCGCCGGTTGAGCGGTCGCGGAGGCGGCGTCCTCGAGGTCGGGCTCCGCCCACCAGAGGGTCGTGTCGCCGTAGGTCTTCTCCCGGAAAACCCGGAGTCCGGCCGCGGCGAAGTCGGGTGTGGACGAACGCCGGGCGCGTTCGACGACCACCACGGCATCGTCGCTGAGCAGCGGAGCGAGGGCGGCGAGGTCGCCGTCCATCGCCTCGTCGCCGATGTCGTACGGCGGATCCGTGAACACGAGGTCGTAGGGCCCGGACGCTCGGCCGAGGAACGCCCGGACCGTCGCCTCCTGCACCCGTGCGGTCGCGGTGCCGGAGGCCTTCGCGACGGCCGCGGCGTTGCGCCGCACGACGGCGGCGGCCTGCCGGCCGCGCTCGACGAGGTCGGCGCTCCGGGCCCCGCGGCTGAGGGCTTCGAGCCCGAGCGCTCCTGAGCCCGCGTAGAGGTCGAGCACGCGGGCGTCCGCGATCGCGTCGAGCGACTCCAGGGCGCCGAACAGCGACTCGCGCACGCGGTCGCTCGTCGGCCTGGTCCCGGCGCCGGGGACGTCGAGCCGGGTGCCGCGTGCCGTTCCGGCGATGATCCTCGTCACCCGTTCACGATACGACAGGCCGCGGACGGTCGTGTCCGTGCGGTTCCCTAGACTCGGAGCATGTCGCTCACGCTCGAATCCTCGCTCGAGGAGGCCCTCGGTGCGGCGTCGGCCAAGACGCTCGACCGCGCCTTCGGCATGAAGACCGTCGGCGACCTGCTCGCGCACTACCCGCGTCGGTACGCCGACCCGGGGGAGCTCACTCCCATCCGCGACCTCCCGATCGGGGAGACCGTCACGATCGTCGCCGAGGTCCTCTCGTCGAGCTTCCGCCGGATGCGCAATCGACCGGGAGCCATGGTCGACGTCGTCATCGGCGACGGCGTCGGTCGCATGTCGCTGACCTTCTTCGCGAAGAACGTCGGCGCGGCGGAGTGGCGCTCCAAGGATCTGGCTGTCGGGCGCCGCGGGGTCTTCTCCGGGAAGGTGGGCGAGTTCAACGGGATGACCCAGTTCGCCCACCCGGAATACGAGCTGTTCGACGACGAGGACGCGGCGCGCCGGCGGGCGGATGCGAGGGCGGCGGTCCCGATCCCGATCTATCCGGCCACCTCCGCGATCCAGACGTGGCAGATCGCCCGCCTCGTCGGGCGCGTCCTCGACGACCTCTCGTCGGTCCCCGACCCGCTGACCCCGGAGATCCGCACCCGCGAGGAGCTGCTGACGGCGCGAGAGGCTCTGGAGGCGATCCACCGCCCGCGTTCCCGCAACGACATCGATCCCGCCGTCCGCACGCTGCGCATGCACGAGGCGCTCACGCTCCAGACGGCCCTGCTCCAGCAGCGCGACGCGGTTCGCGCCCTGGCCGCCACCTCGCGGCCGGCGGCACCCGGCGGGCTGCTGGAGCGCTTCGATGCCGCTCTGCCCTATACGCTCACGCCGGATCAGGAGACGGTCGGCGCTCAGATCGCAGACGACCTCGTCGGCTCCTGGCCGATGAACCGGCTCGTGCAGGGCGAGGTCGGTTCGGGAAAGACGCTGGTCGCGCTGCGGGCGATGCTGCAGGTGGCCGAGAGCGGCGGACAGGCGGCCCTGATCGCCCCGACGGAAGTCCTCGCGGCGCAGCATCTGCGTTCGATCACGAAGATGCTCGGCCCGCAGCTGGCCCCGCTGCTGATGCCGACGCTGCTCACCGGGCAGATGCCGGCGGCCGATCGCCGCAAGGCCGCGCTGCGCGTCGCCTCCGGCCAGGCGCTGATCGTGGTCGGCACCCACGCGCTCCTCGGGGAGAAGACCACGTTCGCCGATCTCGGTCTGGTCGTGGTCGACGAGCAGCACCGTTTCGGGGTCGAGCAGCGGGAGGCGCTGCGGGCGAAGGGATCCAGCCCGCACGCGCTCGTCCTCACCGCGACCCCGATCCCGCGGACGGTCGCGATGACGGTCTTCGGCGACCTCGACACCTCGGTCATCCGCACGATGCCCGCCGGTCGTGCCGGCATCGAGTCGTACGTCGCGCCGTTGGCCGAGCACCCGGGCTGGTTCAACCGGGTGTGGGAACGGGCGGCGGAGGAGATCGCGCAGGGCCGGCAGGTGTTCGCCGTCTGCGCGGCCATCGACACCGCGGCGAAGACGGCCGAGGCGGGGGAGCAGGCGCTGCTCGCCCCCGAGGGCGGCAAAGGCCCTCGATGGGGTGTCGTGCAGCTCGACGAGGCGCTGGCCACGCATCCGACCCTCGGCGGTCTGCGACGGGCGGTGCTCCACGGGAAGATGCCCTCGGAGGAGAAGGACGCCGTCATGCAGGCCTTCGCCCGCGGGGAGATCGACCTCCTCCTAGCGACGACCGTGATCGAGGTGGGCGTGGACGTCCCCAACGCCTCGACGATGATCGTGCTGGACGCCGACCGCTTCGGCGTCTCCCAGCTGCACCAGCTCCGCGGTCGGGTGGGGCGAGGCGGCGTCCCGGGGCTGTGCCTGCTCGTCACCGAGGCCGAGGCCGGATCGGTGGCTCGCGAACGCGTCGACGCGGTCGCCGCCACCCTCGACGGGTTCGCGCTGGCTGAGGTCGACCTCGAACTGCGCGGCGAGGGCGACGTGCTCGGCGCGGCACAGGCCGGGGTGCGGTCGTCCCTCAAGCTGCTGCGCGTCGTCAAGGATGCCGCTCTCATCACCCGGGCACGCGAGCTCGCGGAGGACATCCTCGCCGCCGACCCCGAGCTGACGGCGCACCCCGGGCTCCGGGAGGCCATCGGACGGCGCGTCACCGACGAGGATCGCGCGGCGCTGGCGAAGAACTGATCGCCGTTCCGGGTGCCCTAGGCTGGATTCCATGAGCAGCCGGATCGCCGTCGTCCCGGGTTCCTTCGATCCGCCGACCCTGGGTCACCTCGACGTGATCCGGCGCGCGGCCGCCCTCTACGACGAGCTGCATGTGCTCGTGGTGCACAACCCGGGCAAGGAGGCGATGCTGCCGATCGCGCAGCGGCTCGCCCTCCTGGAACGTTCGATCGCCGAGGACGGCATGTCCGGCAACATCGTCATCGGCTCCTGGAGCATGGGACTCCTCGTCGACTATGCGCGCGACGTGAACGCCGGCGTCCTCGTGAAGGGCATCCGCTCGCAGGTCGACGTGGCATACGAATCGCCGATGGCGATCGTCAACCGTCATCTGGCCGACATCGAGACCGTCTTCCTGTTGCCCGACCCCGCGCACGCGATGGTCTCCAGCTCGCTGGTGCGCCAGGTCGCCGGTCTCGGAGGCGATGTCTCGCCGTTCGTCCCGCCGGCCGTGGCCTCCTTCCTCGACACCGGCGCGCGCGGGATCTGATCGGCGATCACCCTCCCGTTCCCGGCGGTCTCCCGGCCCTCCTCTCCGGTGACCCGGGTAGCATGGCGGGGTGCGTTCCCGACTCAACAGCCCTTTCGTCCTCCCCGTCCGTGACATCGTCCGGCGCCCGGGGGAGATGCGCGAGCACTCCTTCTCGGTGCCCCTGACGGAGCAGTGGGGGGAGGGCATCGTCTCCTTCGAGGCGGGCTCGGAACTCGATCTCGACGTGCGGCTGGAGTCCGTCCACGAGGGCATCCTCGTCACCGGAGAGGCGGAGGGCGAGTACGTCGGCGTGTGCGGTCGATGCCTCACCGACATCGCTCGGCCCGTCGAAGTCGAGTTCCAGGAGCTTTTCGCGTATCCTGGTGAGGAAGAAACTGACTTCGAGGTTCAAGACGACCACGTGGATCTTGAAACTCTCGTCAGGGATGCGGCCGTTTTGGCCCTTCCTTTTCAGCCGGTGTGTCAGCCGGATTGCCTCGGGCTCGACCCGGTCACAGGCGAGAGGCTGACCGAGAGCACCGGAACGGAGCAGGCCGCTCCCATCGATCCTCGGTGGAGCGCGCTCCAGCAGATCACAGACCAGGACGGCACGGCAGAACGCGGTGCCGCCGAGAAAGAAGAGAGCTAGTCATGGCTGGTAACCCCCCGAAGCGCAAGGTCTCCCGTTCGAACACCCGCTCGCGCCGCGCGCAGTGGAAGGCGGAGGCCCCCGCGCTCGTCAAGACCATCGAGAACGGCAAGGTCGTCTACAGCCGTCCGCACCAGGCGAAGGTCGTCACCGACTCGCAGGGCACCGAACTCTTCCTCGAGTACAAGGGCCGCAAGGTCGCCGACGTCTGAGTCGCGAACCGTGACGGAGGTCCCCGGGGGGACGAGGCCTCTCCCAGATAAGCTCCGCGTCGATATCGACGCGGAGCTTCTGGAGTTGGCCCTCACCCACCGCTCGTATGCGTACGAGCACGGTGGCATCCCGCATAACGAGCGTCTCGAATTCCTCGGCGACTCGGTGCTGGGTCAGGCCGTGACCGTCATGCTGTTCACGCGGCACCCCGAGCTCGACGAGGGGGAGCTGGCGAAGCGTCGGGCGAGCGTCGTGTCGACGGTCGCGCTGGCGGAGGTCGCTCGCGGCATCGATCTCGGCAGCCACCTGCTGCTCGGACGCGGTGAGGAGCAGACCGGTGGTCGAGACAAGGACTCGATCCTCGCGGACACCATGGAGGCCGTCATCGGCGCCACCTACCTGTCCGCCGGGCCCGAGGCTGCCACGGCGCTCGTCCTGCGGCTGACCGAGCCGCTACTCGCCGACCCCGAGCGGTACGGCGCGGCGATGGACCCGAAGACGAGCCTGCAGGAGCTCGCGGCCCGTCTCGGAGCCACGCCTCCGCAGTACTCGGTCGAGGCCAGCGGTCCCGACCACGACCGGCGCTTCACGGCGACCGTCGCCGTCGGCGACGTGCGGATGACGGGCGCCGGCAGCAGCAAGAAGACGGCGGAGATGGCCGCGGCCCTCAGCGCCTGGCGCACGCTCAGCGAGCGTGCCTGAGCTCCCCGAGGTCGAGGTCGTCCGCTCCGGCCTCGCACCGGCTGCCGTGGACGCGGTCATCACGGGCGTCAGCGTCTTCGACGAACGCGCGCTCACCCGGCACACCGCCGGAGCCGCGGACTTCGTCCAGCGTTTGGAGGGTCGCCGCTTCACCGCGGCCGCGCGGCGAGGCAAGTTCCTCTGGCTCCCCGTGGACGACGGCGACTCCGCTCTGATCGCGCATCTGGGCATGAGCGGCCAGATGCTGCTCCGCGCGCCGGACGCGCCGACCGAGCGCCACGAGCGTGTCCGCCTCGGGATCGAGCATCCCCGACACGGCGAGCTCGCGATCGTGTTCGCGGATCAGCGGACGTTCGGCTCCCTTGCCGTCGACGCTCTCATCGCCGACGGCCCCTCCCGCATCCCGACACAGGTCGCGCACATCGCACGCGACCCGCTCGACCCGTTCTTCGACGACCGGGTATTCCGAGCCGCTCTCACCCGGCGGCACAGCGCGATCAAGCGAGTGCTGCTGGACCAGGGCGTCGTGAGCGGGATCGGCAACATCTACGCCGACGAGTCGCTGTGGGCGGCCCGCATCCATCCGGAGACGCCGGCCGACGCTCTGCCGACCCGAGCCGTGAATCGCCTGCTCGCGGAAGTGCGATCGGTCCTGCAGAAGGCTCTCGCCGAGGGCGGCACGAGCTTCGACGCCCAGTACGTCAACGTCAACGGGCAGGCCGGTTACTTCGCCCACTCCCTGAACGCCTACGGTCGTGGCGGGAAGCCCTGTCCGCGCTGCGGCACGCCGATCACCCGTGCTGCGTTCATGAACCGCTCCTCGCACTTCTGCCCGCGCTGCCAGCGGAGGCGCTGACCGTGACCGGGCGCGCGTCGCGGGCCTGACGCACCCGGCCTGCCACCGTCTCACGCCGGGGCGAAAGCGCGATCCAGCAGGGGACGCGTTGCCCAGGTGCTCGCCCACACGACGCCGATGCCGACGGCGACGACCGTCGCGATCGTCATCAGCGAGAGGGGCGCGACGATCAGTGCGATGCCCACCAGCGGGAACACGAGCACGGCAGCGCACAGCGCGGATCCCACCGCCGTGACCAGCAGCGGCGACATGATCGCGCGGCGACGCGCGCGGTCCACGGTCTCGACGGGCATGCCCAGGTGATGCAGGCTCTCGTGCAGGTCGCTCTTGTCGAGCACGTCCGAGGCCTGATTCACGCCGACGGAGGCAGCCACCATGAGGAACGACCCGATGAGGGTGATGATGAGGCCGGTCCGGATGTCCTCCGCGAGCGCGATGCTGGACGGATCGTCGCTCGCCCCGATCGTGTCGAGGAGCGCGACGCCGGTGCCCGCGAAGACGGCCATGAAGCTCGCCATCGCGATGCCGCCGACCTGACGCCAGGCCGCCTTCGGGGAATCCAGCACGAGTCGTGCGGCGAGCAGCCGCTCGGGACGCTCCGCCCGCCGGAGCTGGCGCCCCGCCGAGACCTTCAGCACCCACGGGCCGAGCAGATTGAGAACGCTCAGCGCGAGGGCGAACATCGCAGCGAGTACCGCGATCGTCGCCACGACCCCGCCGATCATCGGGAACACCTTGATGAGCGCGAACGCGATGGCGATCCCCGTGACCGCGATGACGGCGCGGATCCAGTGCACGTTCGTCGGCGCCGTGCGCGTGCGGACGCCGAGCGGCGAGATCACGACACGACGCAGCCCCACGACGGCGCTTCCGGCGGCGAGCACGAGCACGCCGGGCACGACGGCGGCGATCATCACCGGGGGGAGTACGACTGCCGAGAGGCCGAGCGGTTCTCCCCGGAACGGGATGAGACCGATCAGCGGGCTCAGGGCCAGGTGACCGCCGATGCCGATGACGGCTGCGGCCGCAGCGACGAGGACGGATTCGACGACGGTTGCCGTCGTCACCCCGCCGGGCGTCACGCCGAGCAGACGAAGAGTCGAGAGGCGCTCGTCGCGGCGCCGTGCCGAGAGCCGGGCGGCGGCGCCGCCGAGCGAGGTCAGCGGCACGACAAGCAGGACGAGAGCGATGGCGGCGAGGCCCTGGTAGAGGACAGCCTCGTCGTCGGTCCAGGTCCAGAAGGCCTGGGCCCCGCCGACGACGGTGAGGACGAGGGTCGTGACCACCGCGAAGGCGACGATCGGGAGCGCGAGGACGCTGCGCTGTCCGGGAGCGGGACGCAGGAGCAGGCCGAGAACGGAGAGGTTCACGCGTTCACCGCCGAGCCGAGGATACGGCCGTCGCGGACGGCGACGGTGCGCGTGCAGCGCGCCGCGACGTCGGCGTCGTGCGTGACGACGATGAGGGTGCGCCCCTGCCCGGTCGTGGACCACAGGAGCGCGTCCATGACCTCGGCGGAGGTGTGCGAATCCAGAGCGCCGGTCGGCTCGTCCGCGAAGACGAGGTCCGCACCCGTCGCCTGGGCGCGCGCGATGGCCACGCGCTGCGCCTGTCCTCCGGAGAGCTCGCCGATGCGCCGTTCCTCCATGCCGCCGAGGCCCAGTGCCGCGAGCCACGACGCCGCGTGGGGGAGCGCGTCCTTCTTTGCGACGCCGTTGATCATGGAGGCGAGCGCGACGTTCTCCACCGCGGTCAGCTCGGGGATCAGCAGTCCCTGCTGGAAGACGAACCCGAAGCGCTCGCGACGCAGCCGGGAGCGCGCCGCCTCACCCAGCGCGGTCACGTCTATGGCCGTGCCCGTCGAGGGCTGGAAGACCACGCGGCCGCTGTCCGGTGCGGTGATTCCCGCCAGCACATGCAGGAGCGTCGTCTTCCCCGAGCCCGACGCGCCCATGATGGCGACGGACTCGCCACGGTGCACCGCGAGGTCGACACCGGCGAGGGCGTGGGTGACGCCGTAGGTCTTGACGAGGGCGTGGGCTTCGATCACGGGAGTGTTCATGCTCCCAGCCTCGCCGCGGGGCCGTGCCGGTGTCGTCGGCCCGGCGGATGAAGCTGAGCGGTGGCCGTCATCCGGGAGGATGACGACCACCGCTCGTCGTCAGATCTTCTTCTGCCACGCCCCTGCGTACGACACGGGCACGAAGCCGATCGCCTCGTTGATGTCGAGCATCGGCCGGTTCTCCTCCGCATTGAAGGTGGAGACCACGGTCGACCCCGGGACGAGCTCCCGCCAGCGCAGGAGGTTGGCGCATTTGACGATCGTGCCGAGACGGTGGCCGCGGTGATCCTTCGCGACCAGCGTCCCGAACTGGTGGGTGGTCCCGGTCTTCTCCGCGCCGATCAGCAGCTCGTTGTACGCGACGAGCGTGCCGGAGGGGACATGCTCCACCGCCACGACGGAGACGGTCTGACCGGCGCCCGTGAGACGCGCATCCCGGCGGATCACCCGCTCCGCGTCGTACACCTCGGCGACGAAATCCATATCGCCACTGGGCGCATCGGTCGACAGCCGGGCGAGGACAGCGGCATACCCGTCGCGGAGCTCCGGCGGGGTGGGCAGCTCCCACTCGAGCACGCGGTAGTCCGGCCCCGCGGCCGCGAGGGCCGCATCCAACGCCCGGCGCAGGGGCTCCGGATCGGCGCGCAGATCGAGCTCGCTGTTGCGCTCGACCTGCTCCAGGGTGAAGCCGTGGGCCTCGACGACATCGCTCAGCGGTGTCGCCGGGATCCGTCCCCAGCCGGTCCGCGGCTCGAGCATGCGGTCGGCCTCCTCGGGCCGGTGCAGGGTCCAGATCTGCAGGACGCTCCGGCCCCGCTCCCTGGCCTCGGCCTCGGCGCGGACGAGCAGCGCGTCCTCGACACCGCGCCCGGCGTGGGCGGCCGGAACGAGAAGGTCGACCTCGGCGGCGCGCGCGTCCTCCTCCTGCGGGAAGGACACCGTCACCATGCCGATGATGTCGTCCCCGTCCCGGGCGACGAATCCGAGGTCCAGCGAATCGGAGTCGTCCTGCCAGTTGGGCAGCATCTGCGCGGCGTCCGGGGCGAGGTCGGGGAGACCGACCTGCTCGTCGCAGATCTGTCGGTTCAGAGCGCCGTACGCGCGGAAGTCCGCGGCGTTCGCATCGTCGAGGGTGGCCGGGACGATCAGCGGCGTGATCGTCAGTGCGGCGGTCGTCATGTCTGGTCCTTCGTGTCGGAGGGAGGAGGAGGTGCCGGGTGTCCCGGCGTCCGTCCGCAGGTGCACGGACGGACGCCGGGTCGGTGTCGATGCGGTCGTCATCGCCCGATCAGCGCATTCCGCGCTGCATGTCGTGCATGAGGAGGGCGTGCGTTTCCGCGGCCGAACGGTGACGCTGTTCTCCGACGAGGAACAGGTCTCCGGGATCGACGGTCCACGACCGGCGTGGACGTCGGGGCCGCTGCGCCCGCTGGAACAGCCAGAGGCCGATCCGGAGCGAGAGGCGGTCCGCGATGCCGAGCTGACGCAGCTCGTCGTCGCGGGGGATCTGGAGGACCTCGCGGTCCTCGGTATCGGGCGGATGGGTGGTGCTGTGTGACAGCGTGATGTTCACGATGGTTCCTTCGAAAGGGATGGATGGGGTGCGGAAGCACCACGTCAGGACCGAGTCGTCGGCCGCGGCGGGTGCGGACGAGAGCAGCGCCTGCGGAGCCGCGAATGCGGAGGCCGGAAGCGGCGGGGATCCATAATCCGGGGGATCAGAGGGTGGGACGCGACAGAACAGGCGGGAGAAGACCCGGAGGGGGCCTGCGTTCCCAGGCTGCGGTTCTAGCCGAGCGAGCCGTGACGGACGCCAGCGGTCACCGATGCCGCGAGGCGCGGCGCGGAGTGCGCGGGCGCGGCGAGGCCAAAGACCTCTGCGGTGTGCTGAGTGATCATCATCGGTAACCTCCTTTCGTGTGGCGATCCGGAGGCCACCGTAGCGAAACTCTCAGGAGATCGTCAAGCATTTCGTGGTAGCACCGGCGTGTCGCGGTGGAGGCGGGGTCCGCGACGACCGCGCGGGATACCGGCCGTTCCGCGGGATTCCGGTAGCGTAGCGGCGTGAATCTCCCCGGACGAGCGGTCGCCCCATGCACCTGAAGAGCCTGACGCTCAAGGGGTTCAAGTCGTTCGCGCAGCCCACGACCTTCGTGTTCGAGCCCGGCGTCACGTGCATCGTCGGACCGAACGGCTCCGGCAAGTCCAATGTCGTCGACGCCCTCGCCTGGGTGATGGGGGAGCAGGGGGCGAAGACGCTCCGCGGCGGGAAGATGGAAGACGTCATCTTCGCCGGCACCTCGACCCGTGGTCCCCTCGGGCGCGCCGAGGTGCAGCTCACGATCGACAATGCCGACGGCGCGCTGCCGATCGAGTACGCCGAGGTGACGATCAGCCGCACCCTGTTCCGCAACGGCTCCAGCGAGTACGCCATCAACGGCGAGAGCTGCCGGCTGCTCGACGTGCAGGAGCTGCTCAGCGACTCCGGGCTGGGCCGGGAGATGCACGTCATCGTGGGTCAGGGGCGGCTCGACACCGTGCTCCAGGCCTCGCCGGAGGATCGCCGCGGCTTCATCGAGGAGGCGGCCGGCATCCTCAAGCACCGTCGTCGCAAGGAGAAGACGCTGCGCAAGCTCGACGCGATGGAGGCCAACCTCACGCGTCTGAGCGACCTCGCCGGGGAGATCCGCCGACAGCTCAAGCCCCTCGGGCGCCAGGCCGAGATCGCGCGTGAGGCGCAGACCATCGCCGCTGTCGTGCGCGATGCCAAGGCCCGCCTGTTCGCCGATGACGTCGTGGCGCTGCGCACAGCCCTCGCGGACCACACCCGCACCGAGCAGGAGCGGCACACCGAGCGTCTCGTGCTGTCCGACCAGGCCGAGACCGTGCGCGCCGGGATCACTCGGCTGGAGAAGAACCAGAACTCGATCGCGGTCGACGAGGCACGCAGCGTCGCGTTCGGACTCGAACAGGTGCAGGAGCGGATGCGCGGGCTCTACACCCTCGCCAACCAGCGCCTCGCGCTCCTCGGGTCCGAGGAGGACGACGCGGCCGTGACCGCGGTGACCGTCACGCAGGCGACCATCGACGAGGCGAAGGAGGACATCGAGACGATCTCCTCCGGCCTCGGCGACGCTCAGGACGCTGCGGCCGCCGCCAGCCGCGAGGTCGTGAACGCCCGTGCCGAGCTCGACACGCTCGATGTCGACATCGCGGAGCAGAGCGCGCTCGTCTCCGAATACGACATGCGGCTCTCCTCGCTCCGCGGGAACGCCGATGCGGCCGCGTCCGCTCTGGCCGCCGTCCGCGGCGCGGTGCTGCGCCAGGAGAACGCGCTCGAGGCCGCGCACGCCCGACGACGCGAGGCCGAAGAGGCCCTGGAGGCGATCGACGATGCGGAAGCTCCCGAGGGCACGGCCGTCGAGTATGCCGCCGCCTACGAGAGCGCCCAGCGTGCGGCGACGGCGGCGGAGGCGGAGCGGGAGAGCCTCCGCGAGCGCCTGCACGCCGCGGAGCGCGAGGTCGATGCCCTCACGGCGAAGGCCGCTGCGTTGAGCAGTGCGCTGTCGCTGTCGGGAGGTGCCGCCGAGATCGTCGCGGAGGGCGGCCCCGGAATCCGCGGTCTCGTCGGCGATGCCGTGCAGGTCCGGGCGGGATACGAAGCCGCGATCGCTGCCGTGCTCGGTCCCCTGGCCGAGGGTGTGCTGGTCGGTTCCGCGGACGACGCGTTCATCCTGGCGGCGGAGGCCGCGGAGCGCCGCCGCGGGGTGGTCGACTTCGTGGTCGCCGAGGCGCCGAGGGAGCGGGCGCCGCACCCCGCCGTCGACGGCGTGATCGCCGCGACCGAGACGGTGACGGCGCCGGACGGCGTTCTCGGGATCCTGGCGCATGTGCTCATCGCCGACGACCTCGATGCGGCGCGGGCGGCGCGGCGCGCTCTGGACGCGGCAGGTGACACCGCGACCACGATCGTGACGACCGGGGGCGACGTCATCACCGCCCAGACGCTGCGGACCGGATCCGGAGGGGAGCGCTCCCGCCTCGAACTCGCGGCGGAGCGCGATGCGGCGACCGAGCGGCTGACCGAGATCCAGATCGTCGTCGACTCCCTGCGGGAGGCCCGCATCGACGCCGACGAGGCGGTGGAGGAGACACGGCGTCAGGCGAAGGACGCGCTGCGCGCCCTCCGCGAGCACGACGCCGCCCTCGCGACGCACGCGGAGCAGGTCAATAAGGTGACCGTGCGCCATGAGGCCGCTGTCGCCGAATGCGATCGTCTCGAGACCGGGCTCGCTCAGGCGCAGGCCGCCGTGGCGGACGCGGAGGCGAAGGCGGAGGCCGCGAAGGCGGAGCTCGATGCCGCCGTCGCGGCGCCGCGTCCGGTGCTCGACGCGTCTGCGCGGGACGGCCTGTTGGAGGCCCTGGAGCGGGCCCGCGAGGGCGAGGTCCGCGCCCGCCTGGAGGTCGAGACCCTGCGCGAGCGGGTCCGTGCCGCGCAGTCCCGGGTGACCGCGTTGGAGCGCCAGCGCGAGCAGGAGCGGGACGCCGCGGCGGAGGCCGCCCGGCGCGCCGTCATCCGCCGGGCGCAGCGCGAGGCGGCGTCCGGGGTCGTGGACGAGCTGCCGCGCATCCTCGACTCCCTCGACCGCTCGGTCACCGAGGCCCGCGTCGCCCTGGCGGAGGCGGAAGCAGCTCGGTCGGCGCAGAACGAGGAACTCGTCGCCCTGCGCGCCCAGGAGTCGTCCCTGCGGGAACGGCTGGTCGGGCTCACGGAGAGCGTGCACGGCCTGGAGTTGCAGATCCACGAGAAGAAGCTCCACCTGAACAGCCTGTTGGAGCGCGTGTCCTCGGAACTCTCGCTGGACGAGGACGTGCTCGTCGCCGAGTACGGTCCTGATCAGCTCGTGCCGCGGGATCCCGGGACGGAGCCGGCCGACGGCGAACTGCTCGACGACACCGCGATCCCGTTCGACCGGCGCATCCAGCAGCGGCGCCTGGCGGACGCGGAGCGGAAACTCGCCCAGCTCGGGCGGGTCAACCCGCTCGCGCTGGAGGAGTTCGCCGCCCTGGAGCAGCGCCACGCGTTCCTCACCACCCAGCTCGCGGACCTGACGCAGACCCGGCAGGATCTCCTGACGATCATCGCCGACCTCGACGAGCGCATGCAGACGATCTTCGCCAGCGCATTCGAGGACACCAAGGAGGCGTTCGGCCAGGTCTTCCCGCTGCTGTTCCCCGGAGGCACGGGCAGCATCTCGCTGACCGATCCGGAGAACATGCTGACGACGGGGATCGAGGTCTCGGTCCGTCCCGTCGGGAAGAAGATCGAGCGGTTGTCGCTGTTGTCCGGTGGTGAGCGGTCTCTGGCCGCGGTGGCGCTCCTGGTGGCGATTTTCAAGGCGCGTCCCAGCCCGTTCTACATCCTCGACGAGGTCGAGGCCGCGCTCGACGACGCGAACCTCGGCCGGCTGCTCACGGTCTTCGAGCAGCTGCGCGAGAGCTCCCAGCTCCTCGTCATCACGCACCAGAAGCGGACGATGGAGATCGCCGACGCGCTCTACGGCGTGTCGATGCGCCAGGACGGCGTCTCCGCGGTGGTCGGTCAGCGCGTCGGCGACCGCGCCGCCGCCGCGGTCTGACTCGCCCCGGGCACAGCTGCGGAGATCGTGACCCCCACCTGGCGTGTCGACGGTCCGATCCGGCGTGTCGCCCGCGGTCTCCGAAGCTGTGCTCGGACGGACCACGGCGGGTCACACCGTGAGCGACTGTTCGAATCCGGTGACGGCGGCGGGGAACTCGGGGTGATCCTGGGGGCGGTGAGCGAAACCGGAGAGGACGATGTGGTCGGCCCCGACATCGACGAGACGTCGGGCGATGAGCTCGTACTCCTCGTTCCAGCCGCCGGTGACGACGAAGGTCGGCACGGCGGCGAGAGAACGCTCCCGGATCCCGTGTCCCCAGGGGAGATTCGCGGCCGCCCAGTGCTCCGCGACCGCGCGTTCGTCCGGCCAGGACTCGCGGTCCAGCGGGCCGCCGAACATGAGCGGGCGCAGGATCGACCAGAAGCCGTAGAGGTCGTCCTCGGCCGCGCGTGATCGCGCCTCCGTGACCACGGCGATATGCCGCTCGATCGGCGCGTCACCGCGAGCGATGTCGTACAGGGCGGGCTCGACGAGGACGAGGCCGCACACCCGCAGACCGTCGGCGACGGCGCGGACGGCGGTCACAGCGCCGATGGAGTGGGCGAACAGGAGCGGCGACCGGTCACGTTCTCCCTCGACGAGCGCGCCCGCCTGCGCTTCGACGGACGACTCCGGCGGGAAGCTGAGGAAGGTCCCCGACTCCGGATCCTGCGAGGGCCACGCGGCCGTGCCGCGCCTCCCGGCGCCATGGAGGAACACCCGGTGCGGGAGCGGCGCGCGGTGCATCCCTGGATGCTACCCGTAGGCTGGACGCATGGCAGAGAAGTCCTGGTCTCTCGGTCGCGCGCTGCGCGGCATGTTCGTGAAGCCCACCATCGACGAGACGACGTGGGAAGACCTGGAGACGGCGCTGATCACGGCGGACTTCGGCCCTGACATCAGCGAGCGCATCGTCGAAGAGCTGCGCGACAAGGTCGCGAAGTACCGCACCACAGACCCCAAGGACCTCCAGCGCATGCTGCGGGAGACTCTGGAGGAGCACTTCGCGAAGTTCGACACCACGCTCAAGCTCACCGAGCGCCCGGCCGTGGTCCTCGTCGTCGGGGTGAACGGCGTGGGCAAGACGACCACGATCGGGAAGTTCACGAAGTTCCTCCGCGGTTACCAGCGGAGCGTCGTCGTCGGCGCCGCCGACACCTTCCGTGCCGCGGCTGTGGACCAGCTCGCCACCTGGGCCCAGCGCGGGGGAGCGGCGATCGTCCGCCCGCAGCAGGAAGGCCAGGACCCGGCTTCCGTCGCCTTCCAGACCGTCGAGTACGCGAAGCGCGAGGGTATGGAGATCGCGATCATCGACACGGCGGGACGCCTGCACACCAAGGGCGGCCTCATGGACGAACTGGGCAAGATCCGCCGTGTCGTGGAGAAGCAGGCTCCCATCAGCGAGGTGCTCCTCGTCCTCGATGCGACGACGGGGCAGAACGGCGTCATGCAGGCGGAGACCTTCCTGCAGCACGCCGGGGTCACGGGACTGGTGCTCACCAAGCTCGACGGCTCGGCCAAGGGCGGTTTCGTGCTCGCCGTTCAGGAGCGGACGGGCATCCCGGTGAAGCTCCTCGGGCAGGGCGAGGGCATCGACGATCTGACCGGTTTCACGCCGCACGTCTTCGTGCAGGCGCTGGTCGGCTGACACAGGGCTTCCGCCCCGAGCACCAGGCTGGTTTCATAGCGTTATGGCGATCGAACACGACTACTTCGGACTGCTGTCGTCGGGCCCCGACGGCTCGATCTTCTGGTCGGAGACGGTCGAGCTCGGTGACCAGAGCGTCACGGTGGACCTGACGGCCCCGGACCAGGACGACGTCTCCGCCGACGCCCTCGACATCGCCGCCGGGCTCATCGCCGGCCTGGAGAACGTGGATGCGACGGCGCGACGGGGGATGCTCGCCGAGGTGGACGACCGCACGAGCGAGGTCACCGAGTACATCCTGCAGCAGCAGGAGGTGTTCGGCGACGACCTCCCCGACGTCCTCATCGACGTGTCCGGAGACGCGGCCGTGGACATCATCCGATCGCTGCGCCTGATGAGCATGACGATCCTCGCGGACGAGCACGGCGGCTCCGAGCCGTTCGCCGTGCTGGAGTACGCGCTCGATGACAGCGCCACGGACGACGTGCTGCTCGTGAACCTCGGATCCGACGGCAGCGTGCAGTCGGTCATGAGCGCCGACTGACCGCCGCTCGTCAGACCGCCTGCGCGAAGCCGAGGTCGGCGCTCTCCGCGATGTGCGCGAGGTGCGCGGGGATCTCCCGCCCCTTCGAGGTCATCGACTGCGCCCAGAGCCGCCCGGCGCGGTACGAGGAGCGCACCAGCGGACCGGCGAGCACCCCGAGGAACCCGATCCGCTCCGCCTCCTCCTTGAATTCGACGAACTCGGCCGGCTTCACCCACCGCGAGACGGGAAGATGCCGCGGGGTCGGGCGGAGGTACTGGGTGATGGTGATGATGTCACAGCCGGCGTCATGGAGGTCCTGCAGCGCCTGGACGACCTCCTCCGGCTCCTCGCCCATGCCGAGGATGAGATTCGACTTCGTGATGAGTCCGGCGTCGCGGGCCTGCGTGAGCACGTTCAGCGACCGCTCGTAGCGGAAAGCGGGGCGGATGCGCTTGAAGATGCGGGGCACGGTCTCCACGTTGTGCGCGAACACCTCGGGGCGGGCGTCGAAGATCTGACCGAGGAAGGCCGGGTCGGCGTTGTGCTCGTTGGCCAGCAGCTCCACCCCGGTGTTCGGGTTGAGCTCGTGGATCCTGCGCACCGTCTCGGCGTTCAGCCAGGCCCCCGTGTCGGGCAGGTCGTCGCGGGCCACGCTCGTCACGGTCGCGTAGCGGAGGTTCATCCGCTGCACGCTCTCGGCGACGCGTCGCGGCTCGTCGGTGTCGTAGTCGGCGGGCTTGCCGGTGTCGATCTGGCAGAAGTCGCAGCGGCGCGTGCACTGCGAGCCTCCGATGAGGAAGGTCGCCTCGCGGTCCTCCCAGCACTCGAAGATGTTCGGGCAGCCGGCCTCCTGACACACCGTGTGCAGGTCCTCGCTCTTCACGAGCGAGTGCAGCGCCGAGTACTCCGGCCCCATCTTGGCCTTGGTCTTGATCCACTCGGGCTTGCGCTCGATCGGGGTCTCCGCGTTGCGGATCTCGAGGCGGAGGAGCTTGCGCCCCTCGGGTGCGGCGGTCATGCCGGGACTCCTGTCAGGTCGGGTGCGTGGGCGGTGCGGAAGGCGTCCTGCACGGCGTCGACGAGGTCGAGCGGACCGACCACGCGTCCGGACGCCTCGCTCACCGTCGTCACACCGGCGTCGGTGATGCCGCAGGGGATGATGTCGCGGAAGGGGGCGAGGCTGTTGTCGCAGTTGATGGCGAAGCCGTGCATGGTCACGCCCTGCTGCACGCGCACGCCGATCGCGGCCACCTTGTCCTCCGAGAGCGGTCGGCGCACCCACACACCGCTGCGTCCCTCGACCTGGTGCCCGTCGACTCCGAACGGACGCAGCACCTCGATGAGGATCCGCTCCAGTCGCCGGACGTGTGCGACCACGTCCATCGGCTCCGGCAGGCGGAAGATCGGATAGCCGACGAGTTGCCCCGGTCCGTGCCAGGTGATCTTCCCGCCGCGGTCGACGTCGATCACCGGGGTCCCGTCCTGGGGGCGCTCATGGTCCTCCGTGCGCTTGCCCGCGGTATAGACGGCCGCGTGCTCGAGCAGGATGAGCGTGTCAGGGCGGGTACCGGACACGACGTCCGCGTGCACACGGCGCTGCAGGGCCCAGCCCTCGGGATAGGGGACAGGGGTCGGCATGAAGCCGGGGGTGAGGATGTCGAGCATGCGTCGTCGCTTCCCTCTAATACATGGATTGCGTCCAACAATACATCCTCGTCCGGGGTGCGGCGCGGCGCGCGGTACCGTGAAGTCATGAACCGGACTGGTCGCGCCGGCCGCCCGAAGGCCTCCTCGCGCGAGACCCTCGCCGAGGCCGCTTGCGAGCTCTTCCTGGAGCGCGGGTACGAGGCCACCTCCATCGCCGACATCACGCAGCGGGCGGGCGTCAGCCGTTCCAGCTTCTTCAACTACTTCACGTCCAAAAGCGACGTGCTGTGGTCCGGGATCGACGAGCGCATCGGCGTCGCAGCCGGCGCTCTGGACGACCTCGGCCGCAACGCCACGGGGGAGCGGGTGCGCGGGATCCTGCAGGGGATCGTGGACGATTTCGCCCCGGACCCGTTGGCGTTGGCGCTGCGGAATGCGGAGGCCATGGCGCTCGAGGTGGAGCTGGTGCGGGAGACGGGTGTCCGTCTGGCCCGCCTCGCCGCCGCGGTCTCCCGTGCGGCGTGCGCGGCGGGTATCGATGTGATGCGTGCGGACGTGCTGGGAGCGGCGCAGGCGGCCGCCGTCCTGTCCGCCCTGCGCGTCTGGGCCGAGGAGGGGGCGGGCCGCGGCACACCGGAGTCCGTGCTCCGCGAGGCGCTCGCCCGCGTGCACGATCTGCCCTGGGGGGAGTGACGCGGCCTCGCGAGCCCCCGGTTCCGCGCCGAGGCCCCGGCGTGCTCACGCATGCGGGGCGGGGTCTCGACGACAAAGCGGGGCTTCGGCGACTCTGCTCCGTGCCGCGCTGAGCGTGGGGGCTCCACTCGCGTAGAATCGTAGGCACCATGGCTACCTTTGGCACGCTCTCCGATCGGCTCACCGACACCTTCCGCAACCTGCGCACGAAGGGAAAGCTCACCGCCGCCGACGTCGACGGCACGGTGCGCGAGATCCGTCGTGCTCTGCTCGACGCTGACGTCGCGCTCGCGGTCGTCAAGGACTTCACCGCCAAGGTGCGCGAGCGCGCTCTCGGCGACGAGGTCAACAAGGCGCTGAACCCCGCGCAGCAGGTGGTGCAGATCGTCAACGAGGAGCTCGTCCAGATCCTCGGCGGGGAGCAGCGGCGCCTGCAGTTCGCAAAGACCGCCCCGACCGTGATCATGCTCGCGGGCCTCCAGGGTTCGGGTAAGACGACGTTCGCCGGCAAGCTGGCCAAGCAGCTCGAGAGCGAGGGGCACACGCCTCTGCTCGTCGCCGCCGACCTCCAGCGCCCGAACGCGGTGAACCAGCTCCAGGTGGTCGCCGAGCAGGCCGGCGCCACCGTGTACGCGCCCGAGCCGGGCAACGGCGTCGGCGATCCCGTCAAGGTGTCGCGCGACGGCGTCGAGCACGCCCGCCGTCAGCAGCACGACGTGGTCATCATCGACACCGCCGGCCGCCTCGGCGTCGACGCCGAGCTCATGAAGCAGGCCGCCGACATCCGCAAGGCGGTCAACCCGGACGAGGTGCTCTTCGTCATCGACGCGATGATCGGTCAGGACGCCGTCAACACGGCCAAGGCGTTCCAGGAGGGCGTCGACTTCACCGGCGTCGTGCTCTCCAAGCTCGACGGTGACGCGCGAGGCGGAGCGGCGCTGTCGGTCGCCTCGGTCACCGGTCGTCCGATCATCTTCGCCTCCACGGGCGAGCGGCTGGAGGACCTCGAGCCGTTCCACCCCGATCGCATGGCCAGCCGCATCCTCGACCTCGGTGACATCCTCACCCTCATCGAGCAGGCGCAGCAGGCCTTCGACGAGGATGAAGCGCGCAAGGTCGCCGAGAAGCTCGCGAACGAGGCCTTCACCCTCGAGGACTTCCTCGAGCAGCTTCAGCAGATGAAGAAGATGGGCTCGATGAAGAAGATGCTCGGGATGCTCCCGGGCATGGGCCAGATGAAGCAGCAGCTCGAGGACTTCGACGAGCGCGAGATCGACCGCACGGAGGCCATCATCCGTTCCATGACGCCGGTCGAGCGTCGCAACCCCAAGATCCTCAATGGTTCCCGTCGTCTGCGCATCGCGCGCGGCTCCGGCATGACCGTCACCGACGTCAATCAGCTCGTGCAGCGCTTCGAGCAGGCCGCGAAGATGATGAAGACCGTCGCTCGCGGTGGCACGCCAAACATCCCCGGCATGGGGCCGGTCCCCGGCATGGGCAAGCCCGGCGCCTCGTCGAAGCGCGGCAAGAAGGGCAAGGGCGGCGGCGGCAACCGCTCCCGCTCCGGCAACCCCGCGAAGCGCGCGGCGGAGAACGCCGGCCTCGCGGCCTCGACGGCACCGACCGGCTCCGGCTTCGGCCTCGGCGGGGGAGGCGTGGCCCCCTCGGAGGCCGACCTCGCCGAGATCCAGAAGCTGTTCGGCAAGAGCTGAGCGGCCGGAACTCAGCGCACGGCGACCGGCGCGGACGAAGGACCGACCGTGGCCGCGGGCGTGCCTCGCGGCCGCGCCGCGAACTGCCCGCCGACGAGGGCGGCGAGCGTGATCACGATGCCCGCCACCTGGACCACCGTGAAGCTCTCGCCGACCACGAGCACGCCGAGCAGCGCCGCGACGATCGGTGAGAGTAGTGCGAGCAGGCCGGGCACGATCACGGGCAGGCGCTGGATCCCTCGGAACCACAGCGTGTAGGCGATGATCCCTCCCGCCGTCGCGAGCCAGAGATAGCCGAGGAGCGCCCCCGCGTCGAGGGCAGGAGGCGGGCCCTCGACCGCGAAGGTGAGGGGGAGGAGCAGCAGTCCGCCCGCACTGAGCTGCCAGCCTGCGTACGCCACGGGGCCGACGCCGGAGGGGCGTCCCCAGCGCTTGGTGAGTATCATCCCGAGGCCGGTCGCGGTCACCCCGCCGAGAGCCGCGACGACGCCCCAGAGGTCCAGCGCGGCGGCAGGGCCGAGGACGACGAGGGCGACCCCCGCCGCTCCGGCGACGGCGGCGGCCGCGGATACCGGTCGGACACGTTCCTCGAGCACGAGCGCTCCGAGCCCCAGGACGATGAGCGGCTGCGCTCCGGCGACGGCGGCGGCGACCCCACCGGGGAGGCGTTCGGCCGCGAGGAACAGCAGCGGGAAGAACGCGCCGATGTTGAGGGCGCCGAGGACGAGGGCCTTGCCCCACCAGGCCCCGTGCGGCAGGCGCCGGGCCAGTAGCACCGCGAGGAAACCCGCAGGCAGCGCGCGGAGGAGGCCGGCGAGGAGCGGATGCCCGGCGGGGAGCAGCTCCGTCGTCACCAGGTAGGTCGTACCCCACGCCGCCGGCGCGAGGGCCGTGACGAGGGTGAGCGTGAGGCGGTTCATGCTCCCAGCCTGCGCGCCGCACTCAGATGAGTCCAACGCATTGTTGTCACGCTATTCATGACGAGCGATCATGGATTTATGGAACTCCAGCAGCTGCGATATGTCGTCGCCGTGGCGGACACCGGTTCGTTCACCCGCGCGGCGGAGCGCTGTCACGTCACGCAGTCGGCGCTCAGCCATCAGGTCGCCGCTCTCGAACGCGAGTTGGGCGTACGGCTGTTCGCGCGCACCAGTCGTAGCGTCCGCGCGACCGAGTCCGGTGAGGCGTTCCTCCGGTCCGCGCGGTTCGCCGTGCGCGCCGCGGATCAGGCGCGGGAGGATGCCGCGGCCGCCGCCGGCGAAGTCGTCGGAACGCTCCGGCTCGGGATCATCCCCACGGTGACCGCTGTCGATGTCCCCGCCCTCCTCGTGGCCTATCGCAGCGCGCACCCGGCCGCCCGCGTGGAGCTTCGCGAGGGGAACAGCGACGGCCTCATGACCGCGATCCGCCAAGGCGACATCGATGTCGCGTTCCTCGGGCTTCGGGAGGGTGTGGAGCCCCAGGGTGTGGCGTCCCGACCCCTGTCCCACGAGCCGCTGGTAGCGGTGCTGCCTCGCGGGCATGTCCTCGCTGCGAGGCGGCGGGTGCGGCTGAGTGACCTCGCGGACTCCGCTTTCGCCGACTTCGCGGCCGGAACCTCGGGACGGGCGCAGAGCGACGCGGCGTTCCTGGCCGCGGGGGTCGGGCGGGACGTGGCCTTCGAATCCGACACGGCCGCGAGCCTGATCGGCCTGGTCGCTGCGGGCCTCGCCGTCACGCTGCTCGCACCCGGCGTGGTGCGGGGGTATCAGGACATCGTCGACACGGTGGCGGTCCAGGACGGCCCGGTCCGTGTCGAACACGTGGCCTGGGACGCCGCGGCACCGCGCAGCGCCGCCCGCGCGTTCCTCGACATCGTCGCGGCAGCCTCCTGAGACCCTGTTCCTGCAGCCCGGGCGGAGGGTGAGCCGGAGACGACGAAGCGGGCCCGGGAAGAACCCGGACCCGCCTCGTCGTGTGGTGATCAGCGCACGTCGTCGTCGACCCAGTCCATCGACTTCGTGACGGCCTTGCGCCACAGGCGCAGCTGGCGGTCGCGCTCGGCCTCGTCGAGCGAGGGCTCCCAGCGGCGGTCCTCCTGCCAGTTCGCGGACAGGTCGTCGAGGCCGCTCCAGAAGCCGACCGCGAGTCCCGCGGCGTAGGCCGCACCGAGCGCGGTGGTCTCGGCGACCACCGGACGCACGACCGGGACGCCGAGGATGTCGGCCTGGAACTGCATGAGCGCGTCGTTGGCGACCATGCCGCCGTCGACCTTGAGCTCGCTGAGGTCCACTCCGGCGTCCGCGTTGACCGCGTCGAGCACGTCGCGGGTCTGGAAGGCCACGGCCTCCAGGGCGGCGCGCGCGATGTGGTTCTTGTTCGCGTAGCGGGTGAGGCCGACGATCGCGCCACGGGCGTCCGGACGCCAGTACGGTGCGAACAGACCCGAGAACGCGGGGACGATGTACACGCCGCCGTTGTCCTCGACCTTCTCCGCCAGCTCCTCGACCTCGGGGGCGGAGGAGATGATGCCGAGCTGGTCGCGCAGCCACTGGATGAGCGAGCCGGTCACCGCGATCGACCCCTCCAGCGCATAGTGCGTGGGCTGGTCGCCGAGCTTGTAGCCGACGGTGGTGAGCAGACCGTTCTTCGAGCGGACGATCTCCTCGCCCGTGTTGAAGATGAGGAAGCAGCCCGTGCCGTAGGTGTTCTTGCTCTCGCCCTTCTGGAACGCGGCCTGCCCGAACGTCGCCGCCTGCTGGTCGCCGAGGATGCCGGCGATCGGCGTCTCGCGCAGCAGCGACGAGCTCTCGGCGGCGCCGTAGACCTCGGAGGAGGAGCGGATCTCCGGCATCATCGAGCGCGGCACGCCGAACGCCTCGAGGATGTCGTCGCGCCACTCCAGCGTCTCGAGGTCCATGAACATCGTGCGCGAGGCGTTCGTCACGTCGGTCGCGTGCACGCCGCCGTCGATGCCGCCGGTCAGGTTCCACAGGACCCAGGTGTCGGTCGTGCCGAAGAGCAGATCTCCGGCCTCGGCCTTCTCGCGGGCACCTTCGACGTTCTCCAGGATCCAGGTGATCTTGGTGCCGGAGAAGTAGGTCGCCAGCGGGAGGCCGACGATCGACTTGAACCGGTCGACGCCCTCGTCGCCCGCGAGGCGGTTGACGATCTCCTGCGTACGGGTGTCCTGCCAGACGATGGCGTTGTAGACCGGCTTGCCCGTGGTCTTGTCCCACACGACGGCGGTCTCGCGCTGGTTCGTGATGCCCACGGCGGCGATGTCGTGGCGGGTGAGATCGGCGCGACCGAGGGCCAGACCGATCACCTCCTGGACATTGCGCCAGATCTCGGCGGCGTCGTGCTCGACCCAGCCGGCCTTGGGAAGGATCTGCTCGTGCTCCTTCTGACCGGTGGCGACGATGCTGCCCTTCTTGTCGAAGATGATCGCGCGGCTCGACGTGGTGCCCTGGTCGATCGCGATGATGTAGTCAGCCATGTGTTCTCCTTTGAATTCCCGAGCGGTTGAGGGGGATCAGCCGGCGAGGCTGAGCAGGCCGGGGGCGGCGAGGGCGGCGATGACACCGCCGATGAGCGGACCGACGACGGGCACCCACGAGTAGGACCAGTCGCTGGCACCCTTGCCCTGGATCGGGAGGATCGCGTGGGCGATGCGGGGACCGAGGTCACGAGCCGGGTTGATCGCGTAGCCGGTGGGGCCACCGAGCGATGCACCGATCGCGACCACCAGGAGGGCCACCGGAAGGGCGGTGAGCGGGCCGAGGCCACCGGGCGTGCCGACCTCGATGTCGCCGTAGTCCGCGAACGCGAAGATGACGAAGACGAGGACGAACGTGCCGATGATCTCGGTGACGAGGTTCCAGCCGTACGAGCGGATGGCGGGGCCGGTGGAGAAGACGCCGAGCTTGTTGGCGGCCTCCGGCTCCTGGTCGAAGTGCTGCTTGTACGCGAGCCAGACGACGATGGCGCCGATGATCGCGCCGAGGAGCTCCGCGGCGGTCGCGGTGAGGAACATCGTGAAGTCGATGCCCTTGGCGGGGTCCAGCAGGTGCTGCACCCAGAGGCCGATACCGACGGCCGGGTTCAGGATGGCACCGGAGTACGCCGAGACGAGCACACCCGCGAACACCGCGAGACCCCATCCCCAGTTGACCATCAGGAAGCCGCCGCCGAAGCCCTTGTTCTTCGCCAGGGCGACGTTCGCGACCACACCGCAGCCGAGCAGGACCAGCATCGCGGTGCCGACGAGCTCGGAGAGGAAGTAGAGACCGAGATTGACGTCAGTCATGTCTTCGTTGACCTTTCTTGCGGGTCGGGGCCCCTCTGCCCCGACCCCTTATGGGGTAGCACCGCGAGGAGGGCGCGGTGGTCGGGCCCCGTCAGCCGCGGGCGCGGGACGGGATGTGGAGTCCGTGTCGCTCGTTGAGCAGCACGCGCGTCTGCTCCACCTCGGCGTCGTGACGCTCGCGGTCCCAGCCGAGGAGCGGAGCCAGGGCGTCGGCGATCTCGTCGAGCACCTCCGCTCGGGCGCCGCCCGTGAAGGCGATGCTCGTGCGGCGGAGGATGACGTCCTCGAGACGGGTGACCATCTCCTCGTTCACCATCCACTCCAGCTCGCGGGTCGACAGGTCGCCGCCGGCGAGGGGCGCGTCGTCCCCCTGCTCGACGTACGCCCACACGGCCGCCGCCCGGGTGCCATAGCGCGCGAGGAGCTGGTCGGCCCGGGTGCCGGCGCCGGCGAGGTTCTCCTGGATCCAGATCCGCTTGGCCTTCTCGGTACGCGGGAACTCGCGGCCGCCGCCGATCGCGCGGCCCGCCGTGGAGACGGTGCGCGTGCGCCCGAGGAGTCCGAGGACGGTGTCGGAGAGCGATTCGCCCAGAGCGCGGAACGTGGTCCACTTCCCGCCCACGAGGCTCACCAGCGGAACAGCGCCCTGGCGGTCGACCTCGACGCGGTAGTCGCGCGAGACGAAGCCGGGAGCGGTGTCCTCGTGCCGGGGGAGCGGACGGATGCCGGAGAAGTTGTAGACGATCTGCTCGCGGGTCACCGAGATCGACGGGAACACGTGGTGGATGAGGTCGAAGAAGTAGTCGATCTCCTCCTCCGTGCACACCGGCACCTCGCGCGGGTCGGCGTCGATGTCCGTCGTGCCCACGAGGACGCGCCCCTTGAGCGGGTAGATCAGCACGATGCGACCGTCGGAGTGCTCGAAGAAGATCTCGCGTCCCCGCGTGGCCTCCAGCAGCTCGGGGTGGTCGAGCACGATGTGCGAGCCCTTGGTGCCGCCCATGAAGTGGGTGTCGGTACCGAGGGCGTCGTTCGTGAGGTCGGTCCACGGGCCGGAGGCGTTCACGACGACATCCGCGGTCACGGTGAACTCGGTGCCGCTCTCCCGGTCGCGGAGGGTGATCTGCTCGCCGTCGCGGCCGATCGCCTCGACGTAGTTCAGCGCCACGGCGCCGGGGTGGCTCGCGCGGCCGTCCTGCAGCACGTCGAGCGCGAGGCGCTCGGGGTCGTGCATCGACGCGTCGTAGTACGTCGCGGTGTACTTGATCTTCGGGTCCATCGACGGCAGCTCGGCCAGCGACTTCTTGCGGCCGAGGAAGCGGTGCCGGGGCACGGTGCCACCGTCGCGCGAGAACGTGTCGTAGATGGTGAGACCGACCTTGATGAGGAAGGCGCCGCGCTCCTTCGGCTTCCCGCTCTTGTGCGTGAGGAAGCGCAGGGGAGCGGAGAGGATGCCCGAGAACGTCGAGTAGATCGGGATCGTGGTCTGCAGCGGCTTGACGTAGTGCGGAGCGATCTTGAGCAGACCGTTGCGCTCCTCCACCGACTCCCGGACGAGACGGAACTCGCCGTTCTCCAGGTAGCGGATGCCGCCGTGGATCATGTGGCTCGACGCCGCGGAGGCACCGGAGGCGAAGTCGCCGCGCTCGACGAGGACGACGTCGACGCCCTGCAGCGCCAGATCGCGGAACGTCGAGATGCCGTTGATGCCGCCGCCGATCACGAGGACACTGGTGCGCCCGGATTCACGGAGCGCGCGAACGGCGTCCCGCTCCGGGGACGTGTGGGTGGAATCGATCATCGTCGACCCTCTCTTCCTTGCTTGCCACCAGCATCGACCTCTGTGACGCCGCGCGCAAGCTGGCTGCACATATGTGCAAGGATCGAGGGAGAGGAGGTCATCATGGCGGAATCCGGAGCGCCTTCGCGCGACGGGAAGCTGATCGCCGCGCTCAAGGCTGCCCAGCTCTACTACATGCAGGACAAGACCATGGAGGTCATCGCGCAGGAGCTCGGAACGTCGCGATCGTCCGTGTCACGGCTGCTCAGCTTCGCGCGCGAGAGCGGCCTCGTCGACATCCGGATCAACTCGCCTCTGGAACGCCTCGGGATGCTCGAGCAGCGCATCAGGGATCGCCATCGCGTCGTTGCGCACGTGGTTCCGATGGCCGAGATCGTCAGCGAGGTCGAGCGCCTGGAGCGGGTGGCGCTGACCGCCGGGCGGCTGCTGTCCCAGTTCGTGGACTCGAACATGATCGTCGGCGTCGCATGGGGGTCGACGATCAGTGCGGTCAGCCGCGGTCTCACCCAGAAGGAGACGCACAACACGACATTCGTGCAGCTCAACGGCGCCGGGAACACCCAGACCAGCGGTGTGGAGTACTCCAGTGACATCCTGCAGCGCTTCGGCAGCGCCTTCGGGGCGCAGGTGCAGCAGTTCCCGGTCCCCGCGTTCTTCGACGACCCCGCCACCCGCGAGGCGATGTGGCGCGAGCGCAGCACCCGGCGTGTCCTCGACCTGCAGGCGAAGATGGACATCGCCGTGTTCAGTCTCGGCTCCCCGGCGGCGGAGGTGCCCAGCCGGGTCTACGTCGGCGGCTACCTCGGTCGGGAGGACTACCGCAGTCTGCGGGAGGACCACGCGATCGGCGACGTGGCGACGGTCTTCTTCCGCGCCGACGGCTCCTGGCGCGACATCCGTCTCAATGCGCGGGCGACCGGCCCGGGACTCGACCGGCTGCGCCGCGTGCCACGACGAGTGTGCGTCGTCTCCGGCGTGCCCAAGCTCGCGAGCCTGCGCGCGGCTATCGCCGCGGAGCTCATCACCGACGTGGTCCTGGACGAGGGGCTCGCGCGCCGGCTCGTCGAGGACTGAGCGGCGTTTGCGTCACTCGCCTTCGATCGAGGACTGCGGTCCGGTCCGGAACTCGCGGATCAGATGCTGGACCACGGCCCGGAGGTCGCCGTCCGTGGCGTCCGCCACCGCGAGCTGACGGGCGTAGCTCGCGCCGCCGTCGAGGATCGTCGCGATGCTGCCGAACTCGCGCACGCACCCGAGCTCGACGGCGACCGGGGTCAGTTCCTCGATCTTCTCGGTCAGGTGCTCGCGCACGGGCCGCTGCGTGCCGATCGTGTCGACGATGACCCGGGCGTCCAGGCCGTATCGGGCCGCGCGCCACTTGTTCTCGCGGTGGAACCACGCGGGGAGGTCGGGCAGGGCGGCCCCTTCGTCCAGGAGCCGGGAGAAGTGCTCGACGAGGACCTGCACGAGCGCGGCCACGGCGGCCATCTCGGAGAGCGTGGACAGGCCGTCGCACGCCCGGACCTCGATCGTGCCCCAGCGCGGAGCGGGACGGATATCCCACCGCACCTCCGTGGCGTCGGCCATGACTCCGGTGCGGACCATGTCGTCCAGGTAGCGCTCGAACTCCGACCAGTCGCGCAGCGGCCAGGGCAGACCCGCCGTGGGCAGCTGCTGGAAGACGAGAGCGCGATTGGAGGCGTACCCCGTGCGTTCCCCGGCCCAGAACGGGCTGGACGCCGACAGCGCCTGCAGGTGGGGGAGATAGGCCGACAGCGCGTTGATGATGGGGAAGACCTTGCGCTGCTCGTCGACGCCCACGTGCACGTGGATGCCCCAGATCATCATGTTGCGCCCCCACCACTGGGTGCGCTCGATCAGGCTGTGGTAGCGGGTCTTGTCGGTCACCGACTGGTCGTACCACTGGGCGAACGGGTGGCTTCCGGCGGAGAGCAGCTCGATCCCTGCCGGGTCGGTGGCCGACCGCACCGCCGCGATCGCGTTCGCGATGTCGTCGACGGCGTGGGCCACGGAGTCGCCGATCCCGCTGGTCACCTCGATGGTGTTGGTGAGGAGCTCGCCGGTGACGGTGTGGCGTTCGTCTTCGCTCTCCGCCTCCAGCGCGGCGAGGAGCTCCGGCGCGCGACCGACGAGATCACCGGTCTCTGGATCGGCGAGCATGATCTCCCACTCGAGACCGACGGTGGAGCGGGCCGAAGCGGCGAAGTCGAGCTGCACGGGGACAGTCTGACACGGGGCCGGGCCTGCTCCGCAACGCCGTGTCGCCGGGTTTCGCACGCGGCGCACGCATCTGGCAGAATAGAGGGTCGGACGACGTGCTCGACCCTCTATCCAGCGCTCGTCCTCCTCATTTGAGCTTCCGCCGGGTGTGCACCCCACGCTCCAGGCGACCGGTTCGTTTCCTTCCACACCATTCAGGAGAATCGTGGCTGTCAAGATTCGTCTCAAGCGCATGGGCAAGATCCGCGCGCCGTACTACCGCATCGTCGTCGCCGACTCGCGCACCAAGCGCGACGGTCGTGTGATCGAGGAGATCGGCAAGTACCACCCCACCGAGGAGCCCTCGTTCATCGAGGTCGACTCCGAGCGTGCGCAGTACTGGCTCTCCGTCGGCGCGCAGCCGACCGAGCAGGTCACCGCCATCCTCAAGATCACCGGCGACTGGGGCATCTTCAAGGGCGACAAGGACGCGAAGTCCACCCTCAAGGTCGCCGGCGAGAAGGCCGCGTTCGAGGCCGACGCCTCGAAGAAGTCGGTCATCAAGCCCAAGGCGGAGAAGAAGGAGGAGGCCCCCGCTGCGGAGGCCCCCGCCGCTGACGCCGACGCGGAGGCCGCTGAGGCTCCCGCCGCCGACGCCGAGTAATCCATCGTGCTCGCCGCCGCGCTCGAACACATCGTCAAGGGGATCGTCGATCACCCCGAAGATGTGCGCATCCACGAATCCTCGTCGCCTCGCGGCGACCTGCTCGAGGTGCGTGTGCACCCCGATGACCGTGGACGCGTGATCGGGCGCGGCGGCCGCACGGCCAAGGCCCTGCGCACTCTCGTGAGCGCCCTCGCCGACGGGCGCCGCGTCCGCGTCGACGTCGCGGACGACTGACGTGGTGTCGCAGGACCGCACCCAGGGCCGTAACCAGCTGCGCGTCGGGCGCCTGGTCAAGGCCCACGGGCTCAAGGGCGCCCTGAAGCTCGAGCTCTACACCGACAACCCCGAGCGGCGCTTCGTCCCCGGGGCCGCGTTCACGTTGCAGGTGCCCGAGGCATCTCCGTGGCACGGCAAGGAGATCGTCGTCCGCGAGTACCGCGTGATGAACGGGAACCCCGTCGTCTTCTTCGAGGACGTGGACGACCGGAACGCCGCCGAGAGCCTCGTCCGCGCCATCCTCTGGATGGACCAGGACGAGGACGAGACCGAGGACAACGCCTGGTTCGACCACCAGCTCGTGGGTCTGGACGTCGTCCGCGACGAGGTGGTCATCGGCCGCGTGGTCCGGGTCGAGCACCTGCCCGCGCAGGACCTCCTGATCGTCAAGCCCACGGCGACCGGCAGCACGGACGAGGTGATGGTCCCGTTCGTCGAGGCCATCGTCCCCGCCGTCGAGGTCGCCGCCGGGCGCATCATCGTCACCCCGCCGGCCGGGCTCTTCGAGGAGCTTCCCGAGTCGGAGGACGAGACCGCTCCCTCCGACACCGCCGAGTGACCGCTGATACGGTTCCCCCGTGCGCATCGACGTCGTCTCCATCTTCCCCTCGTACTTCGACGGACTGACGCTCTCCCTGCTCGGCAAGGCGCGAGGCTCGGGTCTGCTCGACCTCCAGGTGCACGATCTCCGCGACTGGACGCACGACCGCCATCGCACCGTCGACGACACCCCCTACGGCGGGGGAGCCGGCATGGTCATGAAGCCGGAGCCGTGGGGCCTCGCTCTCGATGAGCTCACGGCGGACGCCGCCCCGGCGCCGACCATCATCTTTCCGTCGCCGGCGGGGGAGGTCTTCACCCAGGCGACCGCGCGGGAACTCGCGGGGCGCGACCACCTCGTGTTCGGCTGTGGGCGCTACGAGGGCATCGACGAGCGCGTCTTCGAGTACGCCGCCGAGCGGGGCGAGGTGCGGTTGCTGAGCCTCGGCGATTATGTCCTCAACGGCGGCGAGGTGGCGACGATGGCGATGATCGAGGCCATCGGCCGCCTGATCCCGGGCGTCGTCGGCAATCCGGAGAGCCTGGTCGAGGAGTCGCACGAGGACGGCCTCCTCGAGTACCCGTCGTACACCAAGCCGTCGGTGTGGCGGGAGCGCGCGGTCCCCGATGTGCTCCTCAGCGGCAACCACGGGGCGATCGCGGCATGGCGTCGCGAGCAGCAGCTCCTCCGCACCCGCCTGCGGCGCCCTGACCTGCTCCCGGACGCGCCGACCGACGGCTGACCCGGCCGCGGCCATCCGCCGGGACGACTGCTGTTAGCGTCGAGGCATGGTGGATGTGACACACGCGCGATCGTTCGAGAGCATCGGCGAGGAGTACGACCGCTACCGACCGGGGTTCCCGGAGCGTGCGGCCGACATCGTCGTTCCGGACCGGGTCGCCACGGCGCTCGATCTCGGCGCCGGCACCGGGAAGTTCACGGGGCTGCTCGTCGCGCGGGCGAGGCGGGTGATCGCGGTCGAGCCGTCTGCGCCGATGCTCGCCGTGCTCGCGCGGACGCTGCCGACGGTCGACGCGCGGCCGGGGACCGCGGAGAGCATCCCCGTGCCGGACGGCTCCATCGATGCCGTCAGCGTCGCGCAGGCGTTCCACTGGTTCGATCGGGACGCGGCGGCGGCCGAGATCGCTCGCGCGCTCGTGCCTCACGGCACGCTCGGGCTGCTGTGGAATCGTGCCGACCCCGCCTGTCCCTGGGACCTCGCGTGCCACCGGGTGGCGCATCCCGCGGTCGGCGCGGACGACGACACCTCCGCGTCGGCCGCGGATCTCCCCGGCTTCGTCCTGGAGGTCCACGAGGAGGTGCGCTGGACGGAGCGGAACACCCGCGAGGACTACCTCCGACGGTGGGGCACGGTGAGCAGCTTCCTCGTGGCGGACGATGCGGAGCGCGCGGCGATGGTGGCGGCCCTGGAGGCAGTGCTGGACGGTGCGGACGAGACGCGGGGGAAGGCGGAGTTCGAGCTGCCGCACCTCACCGACGTGTTCCGTTACCGCCGCGCATGAGGATCTGGTCGCTGCACCCCGAGTACCTCGACCGTCAGGGGCTCGTCGCCTGCTGGCGGGAGACGCTCCTCGCCCAGGCGGTGCTCGCCGACGCCACGAAGGGGTATCAGCGGCATCCGCAGCTCGAGCGCTTCCGAGCGGTGGCCGATCCGGTGGCCGCGGTGGGCGCGTACCTGGCAGGTGTCGCCGACGAGGCGGACGCCCGTGGCTATCGTTTCGACCGCACGCGGATCCGGCGGATTGAGTCGGCGATACCGCCGATCCCGGTCACCACGGGTCAGCTCGCGCGGGAGTGGGAGCATCTGCGGGCGAAGCTCGCCGAGCGCAGTCCGGAGGTGCTCACCCGACACGGGGCTGTGGAGCTCCCGAGGGCGCACCCGCTGTTCGTCGTCGTTCCCGGGCCGATCGCGCCCTGGGAGCGCGCCGACCCCGCGGCCGGAGTCAGTCGACGCCGAGGAACGAGCGATCCGTCAGGATGATCGGACCGTCCTCGGTGATGGCGATGGTGTGCTCGGAGTGCGCGCCGCGTGAGCCGTCCGCGCTGCGCAGCGTCCACCCGTCGGGGTCGGTGATCAGCTCGTCCGTCGTCGCGAGGAACCAGGGCTCCAGCGCGAGCACGAGGCCGGCACGGAGCGGGAAGCCGCGTCCTGCGCGGCCGTCGTTCGCCACATGAGGGTCGCCGTGCATCGTGCGGCCCACGCCGTGACCGCCGAAGTCGGTGTTGATGGAGTAGCCCTCGCCGTGCGCGATGTCGGCGATCGCGGCGGAGATGTCGCCGATGCGCTTGCCGACCACCGAGGTCTCGATCGCGGCCGCCAGCGCGCGCTCCGTGGTGTCGATGAGACGGAGGTCCTCGTCCCGCGGTGTACCCACGACGAAGGAGACCGCGGAGTCGGCGACCCAGCCATCGACCGAGACGGCGAAGTCCAGGGTGACGAGGTCGCCGTCCCGGAGCGCGTAGTCGTGCGGGAGGCCGTGCAGCACGGCGTCGTTCACCGAGGTGCAGATGACCTTGCCGAAGGGGCTCGCCCCGAAGGAGGGGTGGTAGTCGATGTAGCAGGACTCGGCGCCGGCCTTGCGGATCATGTCATGGGCCCGGCGATCGATCGCCAGGAGGTTGGTGCCGACCTTCGTCTCGTCGCGCAGGGTCGCCAGCGTCTCGGCGACGAACCGGCCTGCCGCGCGCATCTCATCGATCTCGGCAGGGGTGCGCAGTTCGATCATCAGTGTCCTCTCGTCGTCTCCATTCTCCCTGATCGCACAGGTGCCCGGCGCCTGCCGCTCTCAGCGAACACCCGTGACGCGCCGGTGCGGTCGCCGTAGCATCGGAGCATGTGGATCCGACAGGCCTTCTTCCGCTGGCTGCTGCCGTCGGCGTTCCTCCTGCCGCTGTGGCTTCTCATCGGCTGGGCCGTCTTCCAGGGCGGCTGGTCGATCCTCTGGGTGCTGCTCATCGCGATGCCCTCGGTGTTCGTGGGGCAGCTCCTGCTCACGCTGCTGACGCGCTCCCGCCCGTCGGTCCGCGCCGAGCGCGCCGTCTCGTGGTGGGACGTCGCCGGGTTCGGTCTCTGGCACGCGCTCACGATCGCAGTCGGCTTCTTCATCGAGGGGGCCTTCGGCTGGCTCCTCGCGGCCGCCATCGTCGTGGGCATCGCCCTGATGTGGCTGCAGCTGTGGCAGCTCTGGAACGAGGCGCGGGGGAGCGGGACGCGGATCCGCGAAACCATCTCCTGGTCGACGATGACGCCGCCGCGCACCGAGAGCCCGCAGACGAGTGTGCACGAGGTGATCGTGGTGCGGGAGACCGACGACCGGCTCTGACCTGTCGTTTTGGTCGGGCCTGTCATCCGTGGCAGAATGGTTGTTTGTGCCGTGACCGGCTCTGCCCCAGGGGAGCCCGCGGACGCGTCAGCGCCGTTCGGCACACTCCCATTCTTGTTCCTTCCTAATCCGTGCATCCGACCTGAGGCGAGTGCAGAGAGAGACGATCATGCAGATCCTCGACGCCGTCGACGCGGCTTCGCTCCGTTCCGACATCCCCGAGTTCTTCCCCGGTGACACCGTCAAGGTGCACGTCAACATCACCGAGGGCAACCGCTCCCGTATCCAGGTCTTCCAGGGCGTCGTCATCGGCCGCCAGGGTGACAGCGTCCGCGAGACCTTCACCGTCCGGAAGATCAGCTTCCAGGTGGGTGTCGAGCGTACCTTCCCCGTGCACTCCCCGGTGATCGACCACATCGAGGTCGTCACCCGCGGTGACGTGCGTCGCGCCAAGCTCTACTACCTGCGCGAGCTTCGCGGCAAGAAGGCGAAGATCAAGGAGAAGCGCGTCAACAACTGACGCGAAGCTTCTTCACAGCACCCCGGGACACGATGTCCCGGGGTGCTTTCGTTCTGTCCCCGGTGTGCGAACCTTGTTACTGCCGTGCGCTCACGGTGCACTCTTCGAGAAGGAACCAGATGACTGACTCTCCGTCCGCACGCCCGACACGACGGCGGCGCGGGTTCCTGGTCTTCCTCCGCGACGTGCTGGTCATCGTCGTCATCGCCGCGCTGGTGTCCTTCGTCATCAAGACGTTCGTCGTGCGCTCGTTCTACATCCCGTCGGCCTCCATGGAGCGGACGCTGCTGATCGACGACCGCATCCTCGTCGACGAGCTGACGCCGCGCTGGACCGGCTATGAGCGCGGCGACATCGTCGTCTTCAAGGACCCGGGGGGCTGGCTCGACCCGATGCCGCAGACCCCGGCACAGCCGCCGCTGGTCAAGGCCGTCGACTGGGTGCTGACTTTCGTGGGCATCTCGGCCACCGACACGCAGGACCATCTCGTCAAGCGGGTGATCGGGGTCGAAGGCGATCACGTGGTGTGCTGCAACGCGTTGGGGCAGATCACCATCAATGGGGCCCCGATCGACGAGCTGAGCTACCTGAACCTTCCCGAAGGGGACACCGCGGCTTCCAACGAGCCGTTCGACGTCGTCGTGCCGGAAGACTCCGTGTGGCTCCTCGGCGACAACCGCGACCGCTCCCGCGACGCCCGCGCACACCAGGAGCTGCCCAGCGGCGGATTCGTCCCCGTCTCGAACATCGTGGGCAAGGCGTTCCTGACGACGTGGCCGCTCGACCGATTCGGACCGATCGACGGCCATCACGAGATCTTCAACGGGGTCCCGGATCCCGAATGACCGTCATCACGCCTCGACTGACCCTGGAGCGGAAGCTCCTGGGGGAGTGCGACCTCATCATCGCCCTCGATGAGGTCGGTCGCGGCGCATTGGCGGGACCTGTGGCCGTCGGAGCAGCCGTGATGGACGCCAAAGGCGCCCGCCGTCGGGTTCCGGAGGGCCTGCGCGACTCGAAGCTGGTGCCCGAGCGCCGGCGCCCGGACGTGGCCACCCGCGCCGCCGCCTGGGTGCAGGCCTCCGCCGTCGGCTGGGCGACCGCGGCGGAGGTCGACGAGGTCGGGATCATGCGGGCCCTGGGGCTCGCCGCCTCGCGAGCCGTGGAGGCGGTGGTCGCACAGGGCGCGACGGTGGAGAACGCCCTGGTCCTGCTCGACGGCAATCACGACTACGTCTCGCGAGTGCATCCCGTGCCCCTGCGGGTGCAGCCCGTCATCAAGGCGGATCGCGACTGCGCCTCCGTGTCCGCGGCGTCGGTGATCGCGAAGGTCGCGAGAGACGGTCACATGGCGGAGCTGCACGAGGGTCACCGCGACTACCAGTGGGATCGCAACAAGGGGTACGCGAGCCCGGAGCACCGGGAGGCCATCCGCTCGTTCGGGCTCTCCCCGTTCCACCGGTCCTCGTGGGCGATCGCCGACGCGCCGACGCTGTTCTGAGCGGCCGCGCCCGGGATGCCGCGACCGGCGCCGGACGACCATAGGATGGACTCATCATGGATGAGGAAGCCTTCGACGACTACGACCGCGAGCTGGAGCTCGCGCTGTTCCGCGAGTACCGCGACGTCGTCTCTCAGTTCCAGTACGTCGTGGAGACCGAGCGTCGCTTCTACCTGGCCAACGAGGTCAACGTCGTGCGGCGGGACACCGAGCACGACTTCTACTTCGAGATCTCCATGAGCGACGTGTGGGTGTGGGACATCTACCGGGCTGACCGCTTCGTGAAGGCCGTCCGGGTGCTCACGTTCAAGGACGTGAACGTCGAGGAGCTCCAGCGCCGCGAGTTCGAACTGCCGCAGGAGCTCTCCCTCGACGGAGAGTGACGCGGCGCGCCGTTTCTGCACAGCGGTGACATTCTTCGTCGTTTCCACAGCCTCTGGACTGTTCGCGCGGGACCACGGCGGTGACGGGGTGCTGACGTCCATTCTGTCGGGATGGCAGCGAAAGACGACCTCGGGCGAGCCGGGGAGCAGCAGGCAGCGGACTATCTGACGAAGCGCGGGTATCGGATCGTCGACCGCAACTGGCGGTGTCCTCAGGGGGAGCTGGACATCGTCGCGATCATCGGCCCCCATGTCGCGGTGGTCGAGGTCAAGACACGGCGGTCAGCGGCGTTCGGGCACCCGTTCGATGCGATCGATGACCGCAAGCGGCGCCGGCTGTGGCGTCTCGCCTACGCCTGGCGTGCGGCACACCCCGAGCTGGCGCGCGGACGGGCCCTCCGGGTGGAAGCGGTCGGCATCATCGGCGCGTCCGTGGCGACGGCCTCGATCGAGCACCTCGAGGACATCGCATGAGCACGGCGCGAACCTGGTCCGTGGCGCTCACCGGGGCCGAGGGGCATGTCGTCGAGGTCGAGGCCGACCTCTCAGCGCAGACGCCGGAGTTCCGCATCATCGGCCTCCCGGACAAGTCCCTGGGCGAGGCCGTGCAGCGCGTGCACAACGCCTGCGGGAACTCCGGCCTCCCGCTGCCGCGGCGACGGCTGACCGTCAACCTCTCGCCCGCGAGTCTGCCGAAGCACGGGGCCGCCTTCGACCTGGCGATCGCGGTGGCCTGCCTCGCCGCGGGCGACGTGATCGCCCGTCGCGCCGTCCGGCAGACCGTGCATCTGGGAGAACTCGGGCTGGACGGGAGGCTGCGTCCCGTGCCGGGAGTGCTGCCGGCCGTCTTCGCCGCCGCTCGTGCCGGCTTCGACCGCGTGATCGTGCCGCACGGCAATGCGGCTGAGGCGGTTCTCGTCGGCGGCGTGGAGGTGCGTGCCGCCGCCTCACTCGCGGAGGTCGCCGCCTGGCACGGCGCGGACGTCGAGGTGCCCGATGTCGAGCCGGTTCCGGGGCCGCAGCCGCCGGAGGAGAAAGCGGACGAGCGCGACCTGAGCGACGTCCTCGGGCAGGAGGAAGCCGTCGAGGCGCTCATCGTCGCTGCCGCCGGTGGCCACAACATGCTCCTGAGCGGTCCACCGGGAGCAGGGAAGACCATGCTCGCAGGGCGCCTGCCCGGCATCATGCCGCCGCTGACCGAGCAGGAGGCGATCGAGGTGGCCTCGGTCCGCTCCCTCTGCGGTGAGGCCGTGACCGGACTCGACCACCAGCCCCCGCTGGTCGCTCCGCACCACAGCGCCTCGGTGGCGGCGATGGTGGGAGGCGGATCGCGGACGGCGCGCCCCGGCGCGGTCGCCCGTGCGCATCGGGGCGTCCTGTTCCTGGACGAGGCGGCGGAGTTCCCGCGGGTGGCCCTGGACGCGCTCCGCCAGCCGCTCGAGACGGGATTCGTCGATGTGCATCGCTCGGGCTTCGTGGTGCGATTCCCGGCGCGGTTCCAGCTGCTCTTGGCGATGAATCCGTGTCCCTGCGGCAACCGCGGCGTCCGTGATGGCGACTGCATCTGCCCGCCTCAGGCGCTGCGACGCTATGCCACGCGGCTCTCCGGGCCGTTGCGCGATCGTCTCGACATCGATCTGCCGGTCACGCGCGTCGCAGCCTCCCGTTCGATCGCGGGGGAGCGCTCCGGAGCGACGACCGCCGAGGCCCGGGATCGCGTCGGCGCGGCCCGCGCACGAGCCGAGCGGCGCTGGCGCGGCACACCGTGGCGTCGGAATGCGGAGATACCTGGCACTGTGCTCCGGCATGGCGGCTACCGTCTCCCGTCGGACGTGCGGGCGGGGCTCGATCGCGCCTTGGAACGCGGGGCGTTGACGCTCCGCGGTTACGACCGCGTCCTCCGGGTGGCGTGGACCATGGCCGATCTGGCCGGACGCGACCGCCCCGGCACGGACGAGGTCGGGCGGGCGCTGCTCCTGCGGACGGGGGTGGCACGATGATCGACGGACTCCTCTCTCAACAGGACGCTCTCGACGCGGCGCGGGGCGTGCGCGGAACAGACGAGGTGACGGAGGCGCTGGCGCGGGTCGCGTGGTCCGTCATCGCCGACCCCGGGGACGCCGTCGCCGCGACCCTCGTGCGCGAGTTCGGGCCGGCCGACGGGCTGCGCTTCGCGTTGGACGGGGCGGGACGGCCGTGGCCGGTGGTCCGAGCCGTGGGGGCACGACGGGCCCTCGACGACGCGCGCGCCCGGTGGCGGCAGCGCGCGGATCCGGCGGCGGTGATCGGCGCCATCCGTGGCGCACGGGAGGCGGGTGCGAAGCTGCTGCTCCCCGGAGACCCCGACTGGCCGCTGTCCGTCGACGATCTCGATGCGGAGGCGCCGATGGTGCTGTGGGTGCGCGGGCGCAGCGACCTCCTGTCGAGCGCCGCGCGCGTTGCGATCGTGGGAGCCAGGGCGGCCACCGCCTACGGGGAGCGTGTCGCCGCCGACATCGCCGGAGACCTGGCTGTCGGGGAGACGGCGGTCGTGTCCGGCGGTGCGTACGGCATCGACGGCGCAGCGCACCGCGCCGCATTGACCGTCGGCGGGGGGACGATCGCGGTCCTCGCCGGGGGCGTCGACCGCCCGTACCCCGCCGGTCACCGGAACCTTCTGACCCGCATCGCGGTCGACGGAGCCGTCGTCAGCGAGGTGCCATGCGGGACGGCCCCGACGCGGTGGCGCTTCCTCGCGCGCAACCGGCTGATCGCGGCGCTGGGGCAGGCCACCGTGGTCGTCGAGGCGGGCTGGCGCAGCGGCTCCCTCAACACGGCGGGGCATGCGGCAACTCTGGGTAGGCCGCTCGGCGCGGTGCCCGGTCCCGTGACGTCCGCCTCGTCGGCCGGCTGTCACCGGCTGCTGCGCGAATACGACGCGGTGTGCGTCACCTCCGCGGCGGAGGTGGCCGAGCTGCTCCCGGCCGGCGCGCGGTCGCAACGGGGACTCGATGCGACGGACGACGCGCGGGTCGTGCTCCTCCGTGCGCTCAGCACCCGAGCCGCTCGCACGGAGGCGGAGCTCGCCCAGCGCGCCGATCTCACCGTCGACCGGACTCGCGCCGTGCTCGGCCTGCTCGATCTCGACGGGCTCGCGCGACGCGACGGCGACGGCTGGCGTGGCGTGGGCGCGGCACGCACATCGTAGGCAGGGTCCCGGCGGGGCGCGTCGCTCTGAAGGCGGGGGAGCGGCAGGCTGGGGATATGGACTTCGCGGTCGCTGTCGAGGCGTTCGCCGACCACCTCGAGAAGGTGCGTCGGCTCTCTCCGGCGACCGTGAAGGCGTACCGTTCCGATCTGCGGGACCTCGGGACGAGCGTGGGGGGTGGCCCGGTGGGCCGTATCGACCTGGAGATGCTGCGCGAATGGCTGTGGCAGGCGACCCAGCGGGGCGACGCCCGTGCGACGCTGGCCCGACGCGCGGCCACGGCGCGAGCGTTCTTCGGGTGGGCGCGCGAGCAGGACTTCGTCCCTGTCGACCCCAGCCTGCGGCTCGTGGCACCGAAGCGCGCGAAGACGCTGCCGACGGTGGCATCGAAGGACGCGATGTCGGAGCTGTTGGAGCGACATCGGCAGGCGGCGGCCTCGGGCGATCCCGCGGCCCTCCGCGACCACGCGGTGCTGGAATTCCTCTACGGTGCGGCGGTCCGCGTCTCCGAACTCTGCGGCCTCGACATCGACGACCTGGATCTCGATCGGGGGACGGCCCGCGTGCGGGGCAAGGGCGACAAAGAGCGCGTCGTCCCGTTCGGCGCTCCGGCGCGGGATGCGCTCACCGCCTACCTGCGTCGCGCTCGACCAGCTCTCCTCGCACGGGCCGGGGCCGCCTCGCCCGCCGTCTTCCTCGGCAGTCGCGGTGGGCGCGTCGGTCCGCGGACGGTCTACGAGGTCGTCGCCCGTGCGCTCGCACCCGTCGTCGGCGCGGAGACCGTCGGGCCGCACGCCCTCCGTCACACGGCGGCGACCCATCTGCTGGACGGTGGTGCGGATCTCCGTGCCGTGCAGGAGATCCTCGGGCACGCGAGCCTGGGGACCACGCAGATCTACACGCACGTGTCGGCGGAGCGGCTGACGGCGACGTATCGCCTCGCGCACCCGCGGGCCTGAGCGCGGAGCCCGCCCGTCGGATCATCCGTCGCAGCAGGGCAGGAGCCGCGCCCGCAGGAGGCCGCCGAACAGGAGCATCGGGTTGATGTACTCGCCGTCGCGTCGCACGCCGACGTGCAGTGAGTCGGGTGGAGTGTGACCACCCGTGGCGACACGGCCGATGTCCTGGCCTCGGCGGACCGGGTCTCCCGCGCGCAGGGGCGACTCCACGGGCTCGAACGTGCTCACGAGGCCATCCGCGTGTCGGATCGTGAGCAGCGGACGATCGACGACGACGCCCTGGAACGCGACGATCCCCTCCGCCGGGGCGACGACGGTGCCGCCCGCAGCCGCAGCGACGTCCACGCCGCGGTGTCCGGGGCCGTAGGCGTGCGCTGGCGCGCGGTAGGCGACGCTCACGCGGCGCGTCCCGTCGACGGGCCACTGCCAGGGGATGTCGGAGACGAACTCGTCGGGCACGGGCGCGAGGCCGTGTGCCGCCGACGTGGCTCGGGCGGCGGGCGGAGACGGGAACGGAGCACCGCCACACAGGAGTGCGACAGCGGCGAGGACTGTGGCGATCAGCACCCGGAGGAGAGAGGGGTGCGGGCGAGAGCGAGGGCGAGGAGGGGACGGAGGAGTCATCACGCGAGTGTGCGTGACCGGTGCGGGCCGGCGGAGCGGCCGCTCTCCGCCGGGGCCGGCGGCAGGGGAGAAGGCCGAGCATCGCGCCGCTGTGGAGGACGAGCTGGCGCCGCATGATCCTGTATGCTGGACGAGCACCTCGATCTCGGGGTGACTACGCGTGCCCAGAGCGACTCTGTCGTGGCATCCACTCCCGCAGGTCCCGTTTCCGAACGGGTGGGGGTGAGCCGGGCACCAGGATGTCCGACCGTCCGGTCGGCATGACAACCTCAACGGCGCCCCGCGCCAGAATCAGGAGACGACCATGGCTGTGGTCACCATCCGCCAGCTGCTCGACAGCGGCGTGCACTTCGGACACCAGACCCGTCGGTGGAACCCGAAGGTGAAGCGCTTCATCCTCACGGAGCGCAGCGGCATCCACATCATCGACCTCCAGCAGTCGCTCGGCTACATCGACAAGGCCTACGACTTCGTCAAGGAGACCGTGGCGCACGGCGGCACGATCCTCTTCGTCGGCACCAAGAAGCAGGCGCAGGAGATCCTCGCGGAGCAGGCCACGCGCGTCGGCCAGCCCTACGTGAACCAGCGTTGGCTCGGCGGCCTCCTCACCAACTTCTCCACCATCGCGAAGCGTCTCGCCCGCATGAAGGAGCTCGAGGAGCTCGACTACGAGAACCCCTCCGCTTCCGGCTTCACGAAGAAGGAGCTGCTGCTCAAGAAGCGCGAGCTGGACAAGCTCCACAAGTCGCTCGGTGGTATCCGCAACCTCACCAAGACGCCGTCCGCCCTCTGGGTCGTCGACGCCAAGCGTGAGCACCTCGCCATCGACGAGGCCAAGAAGCTGGGCATCCCGGTGATCGGCATCCTCGACACCAACGCCGACCCGGACGACTTCCAGTACCCGATCCCCGGCAACGACGACGCCATCCGTTCGGTGTCGCTGCTGACGCGCATCATCGCCGACGCCGCCGCCGAGGGCCTGCAGCAGAAGCACAACCCGGAGTCGGGCGACGCGGAGCCGCTGGCCGAGTGGGAGAAGGAGCTTCTCGAGGCTCCCGTGCAGGAGTCCGCTGACGCCGCCGAGGTCGTGACCGCGGACGACGAGGCCGCTGTCGTCGAGACCCCGGCCGCTGACGCCACCGCCGCCGACGAGGCCGGTGCCCAGGCGCACGACGAGGCGATCGCCGCCGCTTCCGGTGAGGAGACCGCCGAGGTCGCCGCCGCCGAGGCCGCAGACGCCAAGTAATCCCTCGTACACCCACACAACGAAGCAAGGAGCCACCACACATGGCCAACTTCACCATCGCCGACCTCAAGGCGCTGCGTGAGCAGCTCGGCACGGGAATGGTCGACACCAAGAAGGCGCTCGAGGAGGCTGACGGCGACGTCGAGAAGGCCACCGAGATCCTGCGCCTGAAGGGTGCGAAGGGCAACGCCAAGCGCGCCGACCGTTCGACCAGCGAGGGCCTCGTCGTCGCTCGTGAGCAGGACGGCGCCGTGACGCTCGTCGAGCTCGCCTGCGAGACCGACTTCGTCGCGAAGAACGAGCGCTTCATCGCGCTGGCCGACAAGGTCGCCGACGCCGTCGCCGCCGTGAAGGCCGACTCGGTCGAGGCCGCCCTCGCCGCTCCGGCGGGCGACAAGACCGTCGAGCAGCTCATCTCGGAAGAGGCCGCCATCATCGGTGAGAAGGTCGAGCTCCGTCGCGTGCGCACCGTCTCCGGTGACAGCGTCGAGGTCTACCTCCACCGCACGAGCAAGGACCTGCCGCCGCAGATCGGTGTCGTCGTCGCCTACACGGGTGACGACGCCGAGACCGCGCGCAGCATCGCCCAGCACATCTCGTTCGCGAACCCGTCGTACCTGTCCCGCGAGGACGTGCCGGCGGATGCGGTCGAGAAGGAGCGCGAGATCGTCACCGAGATCTCCCGCAACGAGGGCAAGCCCGAGGCCGCTCTGCCGAAGATCGTCGAAGGCCGCGTCTCCGCGTTCATCAAGCAGGTCGCCCTGCTGGAGCAGGACTACGCCAAGGACAACAAGCTCTCTGTCGCCCAGGTGGCGAAGGACGCCGGTATCACCGTGACGGACTTCGCGCGCTTCAAGGTCGGCGCGTAGCACTGTCGAAGGGGTTCGGATCGCTCGATCCGAACCCCTTCTTCATGCCCACCAGGCACTATCTTGAATCGGGACGAGAGGACACCCCCCATGACTGAACGCACCGGACGCCGTCGCGTCCTCCTCAAGCTCTCCGGAGAGGCGTTCGGCGCCGGGCAGCTCGGCGTCAACCCCGACGTGGTCAGCCAGATGGCGCGGGAGATCGCCGCCGCGGTCGACCGGGTCGAAGTGGCGGTCGTCGTCGGCGGAGGCAACTTCTTCCGTGGGGCCGAGCTCAGCCAGCGAGGAATGGATCGCGGGCGCGCCGACTACATGGGCATGCTCGGCACCGTGATGAACGCCCTGGCTCTGCAGGACTTCCTCGAGCAGGCGGGTGCCGCGACGCGTGTGCAGTCCGCGATCTCGATGACCCAGGTCGCCGAGCCCTACATCCCGCGTCGGGCGGAGCGGCACATGGAGAAGGGCCGCGTCGTCATCTTCGGCGCCGGCGCGGGCCTGCCGTACTTCTCCACCGACACGGTCGCCGCGCAGCGCGCACTGGAGATCGGCGCGCAGGAGGTCCTCGTGGCCAAGAACGGCGTCGACGCGATCTACACCGCCGACCCGAACAAGCACGCCGACGCGGAGCGCATCGATCGCGTGACCTATCGCGATGCTCTGCAGCAGGGCCTCAAGGTCGTCGACTCGACGGCGTTCAGCCTGTGCATGGACAACAACATGGACATGCGCGTCTTCGGCATGGAGCCGGCGGGCAACGTCACCCGCGCGCTCCTGGGCGAGCCCATCGGCACGCTCGTCACCGCCTGAGCGCCTGCACGGGACGGGAGCCCGCTCCCGATAGAATTTCCAGAACACCCCGACGATAGGAGCCACCGTGATCGCGGACGTCCTCGCTGAAACCACCACCCGCATGTCCCGGGCCGTCGAGGCTGCCAAGGAGGACTTCTCCACGGTGCGCACCGGTCGTGCGAACCCGCAGCTCTTCCAGAAGGTGCTGGTCGACTACTACGGCACGCCGACCCCGCTCGCGCAGCTCGCCTCGCTCGCGAACCAGGAAGCACGCACGCTCATCATCACGCCGTACGACAAGTCCGCCCTCAAGGCGATCGAGCAGGCCATCCGCGACATGCCGAACCTCGGGGCGAACCCCACGAACGACGGCAACCTCGTGCGGGTCACGATGCCCGAGCTCACCGCCGAGCGGCGCAAGGAGTACGTGAAGCTCGTGAAGTCCAAGGCCGAGGACGCCAAGGTCCACGTCCGCGGCATCCGCCGGAAGGCGAAGGACGAGCTGGACGGCCTGAAGAGCGAGCTCGGTGAGGACGAGATCGCCCGCGGCGAGAAGGAGCTGGACGCGCTGACCCGTCAGCACGTCGATCTCATCGACGACGCGCTCAAGCGCAAAGAGGCCGAACTCCTCGAGGTGTAGCTCGTATGTCCGATGAATCGCGCGGCGCTGAGGAGGGCACTCCGGTGACGCGCCGGGAGGAGCGGCCCGAGGCCGGTCCTGACGGCGGCGTGCCGCTCGCCGACGCCGCCTTCCCGGCGTTCGACGCGGATCGGGTGCCGCCCCGGCCACCACTCCCGGCGCCGCCGGGTGCGGCTCCTGTCACCGCCGACCGCCTCGACACCGCCGACCACAACGCGATCCGCGAGCAGTGGCGTCAGGCGCGCGACGAGTTCGGCACGCATGTCTCCCATGCGCGCGATCAGCTCGACCAGGCGAACGAGCGCATCAAGCAGCGCACCGGTCGCGATCTGATCCTCGCGATCCTCATCGGACTCGCATTCGGCGCGGCACTGCTCGGTTCGCTGCTGTTCATCAAGGCGCTGTTCGTGCCGTTCGCGTTGGCTGCGGCCCTGCTCGGCGTGTACGAGCTCTCCCGCGCCCTGCGAGCGGCCGGGCGTCGTGTCGACGTCGTCCCGCAGCTGATCGCCTCGACGTTCCTTGTCCTGTCCGCGTACTTCGCCGAGCCGTGGCTGAGCTGGGTCATGCTGTTCGTCTCCGTGGCCTTCGTCATCGTCTGGCGCCTGCTCGCCCAGATGGTGGCGAAGGACGGCCGCACATACGGAGATGTGCTCACCGACGCCGTGATCGGCGGTTTCGTGCAGGTGTACGTGCCGTTCCTCGCCGGCGTGGCCCTCATCCTGCTCGAGCAGGAGGGCGGGCAGTGGTGGGTGCTCAGCTTCATCGCGATCGCGGTCGCCGCGGACACCGGTGCGTATGCGGCTGGACTCGCCTTCGGGCGGCACCCGATGGCACCGCGGATCAGTCCCAAGAAGACCTGGGAGGGCTTCGGCGGCGCCGTGGTCGCGTCGCTCGTGGCGGGCGTGCTCCTCGCGATCTTCCTGCTCGATCTGCCCTGGTGGGGTGGCGTGATCTTCGGCGCCGCGATCCTGCTGTCCGCGACGCTCGGGGACCTCGGCGAGTCGATGTTGAAGCGCGACCTCGGGATCAAGGACATGAGCTCGTGGCTTCCAGGGCACGGAGGACTCCTCGACCGGCTGGACAGCATCCTGCCGTCGACGATCCCCGCCCTCTGCCTGTACTTCCTCCTCTCTCCCTGGTTGGTGCTGTGATGAACGACAGTGGTGCTGTGATGGACGACGACCGCCGCGAGGGCACCGTGCAGAGCACGGCCAAGCCGGCGTTCGCACTCACGACCGGACGCACGAAGGGGTACCACCGCGCCGCGGTGGACGGGTTCCTCGCGTCGGCGCGACAGACATTCGAGAGCGGTGCGGACGACCTCACGGCCGAGGACGTGCGCACCGTCTCCTTCCCGCTCGTCAAGGAGGGCTACGTGGTGGCGGACGTCGACGCGGCCCTCGGACGCGTCGAGGATGCCTTCGCCGCGCGCGAGCGGGAGCGCGCCGTGCGCTCCCTCGGAGCGGGCGCATGGGTGGAGCAGGCGAGGGCCGACGCGCAGGTGATCCTGGACCACCTGGCGCGTCCGCGTCGGCACCGGTTCGCCCGCACCGGATTCCTCACCTTCGGCTACCGCGTCGACGAGGTCGATCACGTCACCTCCCGCATCGTCCGCTACCTGCGGGACGGCGACGCGCTGTCGGCCGAGCAGCTGCGGTCCGCGGCGTTCCGCATGCAGCGCGGCGGCTACCGCGAAGAGCAGGTCGACGCGCTCCTGGACGCCACCATCGACGTGATCCTGGCGGTCCGCTGAGCACGTCTGATGGCCTCTTCAGGCAGGTATGCGTAAACTGTCCTCCATCGTGAACTCCCGAAACGACATGATGCCCGATCGAAACGACGCCCTGCTGGTACCCGCAGCGACGTCCGCGTCGGCCACCCGCGGCACCCGCCGCTGGTCTCGCCGCCGCGGTGTCGTCGGGGTCTTCAGCTCTCTCGCGGTCGTCGGATTCGCCGCCGCGATGGTCGCGCCCACCGGTGTCGCCCTGGCGCAGCCCATGGCCACGGACGCACCGGACTCCGTGTATGCGGTAGCACTGGCGGACACGCAGAACCTCACCGTCACGGTGGAAGGAGCGGCGATCACCCCCGTCGAGCGCGGGTCGTTCGACATCTACGTCAAGCCCAAGCCGAAGCCCAAGCCGAAGCCGGCCCCGGCGACCACGTCCTCGTCGTCCGACGAGTCGGAGGGCGGATCCTCCGGCGGCGGTGGGCTCCCGCCGTACAGCGGCGGCGGCGCTCCCGCGGAGTGGATGGCAGCCGCCGGGATCGCGCAGAGCGACTGGCAGTACGTCGACTACATCGTCTCGCGGGAGAGCGGTTGGAACCCCAACGCGACCAACTCGTCCTCCGGCGCCTGTGGCCTCGTCCAGGCGCTGCCCTGCAGCAAGGTGCCGGGCAACGGCTACAACCCGGTGGACAACCTCCGTTGGGCCACCGGATACGCCACCGGTCGCTACGGCAGCTGGGCAGGCGCGTACAACTTCTGGGTCACCAACCACTGGTGGTGAGCCGGCACCATGCCCCGCTCACGCCGACGTCCTTCCGCGCGCCCTGAGGGCGATGACTCCTTCGAGCGTCTCCTCGCCGGCTGGAAGCGCACCGAGGTCCGCCGAGGCGTGGAGTGGACGGTGCAGCCCGTCTCCGCACTCCAGGCGCAGAAGGCGTACGTCTGCCCGGGTTGCGGACGGTCCGTCGAGCCCGGTACCGCCCACCTCGTCGCCTGGCGCGCGGACGGTGTTCTCGGCGACGCCGCGGCTCTCGCCGACCGCAGACACTGGCACAACCACTGTTGGAGGATCGCATGACCATCGAGATCCGGGGACCGCTGGAGCTTCCGGCGCGTCGTGAGGACATCGAGCTGCACACCGCGGACGGCCTGACGCTCGTCGGCGAGCTCGCGATGCCGGAGGCCGACGCGCCGGCCGCGACCCTGGTCACGCTGCACCCGCTGCCGACCGCCGGCGGCTTCATGGACTCGCACATCATCCGGAAGGCGTCCGCGCGGCTGCCCGCCCTGGCCGATCTCGCGGTGCTGCGGTTCAACACGCGTGGCACCACATCGCCGCGCGGCACCAGCGAGGGAACGTTCGACGGCGGCGCTGCGGAGCAGTTCGATGTCGCAGCCGCCATGGACTTCGTCCGTGACCGCGCGCTGCCGCGCCCGTGGCTCGTCGGGTGGTCGTTCGGGACGGAACTCGCCCTCAAGTACGGTGCCGACCACGACATCGAGGGCATCATCCTCCTCTCGCCGCCGTTGCATCGCGCTACGGCGGAGGAGGTCGCCGCCTGGGGGAAGACCGGCCACCGCGTGGTCATCCTCGTGCCCGAGTTCGACGACTACCTGCGCCCGGCGGAAGCGCGGGAGCGCTTCGCGACGATCCCCCAGGCGCAGCTGATCGCGGTCGAAGGAGGCAAGCACCTGTGGGTGGGGGAGACCCAGACGCGCCGGGTGCTCACAGAGATCGTCGCCGCGGTCAATCCGTCGGCTCTGCCGCTGCCGACCCACTGGTCGACCGAGGACTGACGCCGCGGGCGACCCTGGTCATCGTTCGTTCATACGCGGGATGAGCACCTGGCGGTAGAGGATCAGGATGCTGGCGGCCACCGGGATCGCGATGAGCGCCCCGAGCAGGCCCAGCAGGCTGCCTCCGGCGAGGGCGGCCACCACGACGACGGCGCCGGGCACGGAGACCGCGCGGCTCATGATGCGCGGCGAGATCACGTACGCCTCGATCTGCATGTAGATCAGGTAGTAGATCGCCGCCGCGAGAGCCGTGCCGGGGGAGCCGAGGCCAGGGATGAGGCAGACGAGGACGATGATCGTCGAGCCGGTCAGGGTGCCCACCAGTGGGATGAGCGAGAAGAAGAAGGCGACGACCGCGAGAACGGCGGGGAACGGCGCGTCGATGATCGTGAGGTAGATCGCGCTGAGGACGCCGTTGATCACGCCCTGGCTGACCTGGCCCATGACGTAGTAGCCGACCGAGTCGGTGATCTGCTCCGAGAGATCGATGAAGCGATCCCGCTTGGACGCCGGGACGAGCTGGTACACCGCGCGCTTGAGCGAGGGCGTCGAGGCCGTGAGATAGATGGTCAGGATGAGGACGATGAACGCGCCGAACACACCGCTGAGCACGGCGCCGCTGGCGATCAGCACGCCCTGACCGATCGACCCGCCGATCTCCGCGAGATTGGTGGTCAGCCAGTCCTCCACGTACGCGAAGACGTCGTCGACGAGGAGGTTGGGGAACGTCTCCTGGATCCAACTCCGCAGGTCCTCGATCGCGGTTCCGCGTTGCACGATCGCCGTGATCTGGGCGATGAGCTGCGAGATCTGGTCGACCAGCACCGGCAGCACGATGAGGATGATCCCGACGAAGACGGCCAGCACGGCGACGATCGTCACGAGGACCGCGAGCCACCGGGGCAGGCGTCGACGCTCGAGGAACGTGACCAGGGGATCGAGTCCGAGGCTGAGGAAGAGCGCGGTCCCGATGTACAGCAGCACGGTCGACAGCGTCTGCACGCTGCTGATCAGGACGATCCCGAGGCCCACGCCCAGTGTCGCCACGAGGGCGGTGCGGAACGGGTTGTGGATCTTCATGCGGACTCCTCGGTACGGCTGCAGCAAGGCTACCCATGCCGCGGCTCGACGCGCCGCCGACGTGCCGCGCGACGGAGGAGGGAGGGCCCTCGTGGTCAACACACAGGTGGGTTCGCTAGTCTGAAATGTCGAGTGTGGCGTCGCGGGCGGGAAGCCGCGATGCGTGAGGAGACTATTCGTGCGTTTCGTATGGGCCGTGGTGGCCTTCGTGCTGGCTGCCGTGCTGATCGGTGCGGGGATCGCCCAACGCACCATCTTCGTCGGCCCGTCGTCTGAGGAAGCCCGCGTCGACATCGAGGAGCCCGCGCCCTTCGTGCTCCTGGACGGCGACGTCCTGCGGATCAACGCCGGCGCGCAGAAGCTGCTCATCCGCGGCGAGGGCGAGATCTTCACCAGCTACGGGCGCACGGCCGACATGGAGGCCTGGCTCTCCGACTCGGAGTACAACCACGTGACCGTCGGGGACGACGACGAACTCGTCGTCGACCACGTCGCCGCCGCGGACGACGAGGGGTCGACCGAGACGCCGGCGCCCGAGGCCACGGAGACACCGTCGCCGGAAGCCGACGCCGATGCACCCGCGGGTCGCAACCCCGCCGGCTCTGATCTGTGGCTCGACTCGTTCACCGATGAGAACTTCCTCTCCACCGACAAGATGCAGCTCCCGGAAGGGACCAGCGTGCTGATCGCCTACGACGGCACCAAGGACGCGCCGGACGACATCGTCGTCTCCTGGCCGCTGGACACGCGGACGCCTCTGGCAGGACCGCTCATGGCGGCCGGCGGCCTGGTGCTCCTCGTGGGGCTGGTCCTCTACGTGCTCGCGATCCGCCACCAGCGCCGTGGTCGGGGCCCGCGCCGGAAGGGTCCCGGGCCGCTTCCCTCGACCCAGCCGATCGACGTGGCGGCCCTTCCGCCATCCGAGCGGGATGCCCTGGAGGCCGCGGACGGGGCGCAGTCGCCGACACCGGCGGGGAAGGACGACGTGGACGACGCGGAGATCGTCGACGAGAAGGAGCAGGACGGGAAGAGTACGATGCGAGCCGAGCGCCCGAGGCGTCGTCGGCGCCTGCTCGCCCTCCCCGCCATCGGTTTGACCGCTCTGCTGGCCTCAGGCTGCACGGCCGACTCCTGGCCGGAGTTCGGGGACGCCTCCGCATCGCCGTCTCGGACGCCGACCGTGATCGCCCCCGAGAACCAGAAGCCGCCGGCAGTCACCGAGACGCAGGCCGAGCGGATCCTCCGGGAGGTCTCCGAAACTCTGGTGCAGGCCGATGAGGCGAAAGACCTCGACCTCGCGGCGACCCGTCTCGACGGCGCTCCGCTGACGACGAGGACCACTGACTACGCCCTGCGCGCGAAGCTCCCGGATCGGGCCGCGCCCGCTGCGATCCCCACGGACGACGTCGAGGTGGTGCTCCCGGAGGCGACGGATCGCTGGCCGCGCACGGTCCTCATGCTCTCGAAGAGCACCGGTGACGACACAGTGCCGCCGGTGGTGCTCACCATGACGCAGGCCGACCCCTGGTCCAACTACAAGGTGACCAACATGGCGGAGATGTCGGCGGATGCGGTGTTCCCCGAGGTGGCCGCAAGCTGGCTGGGGACCTCGCTGGTCCCGGCGGACTCGGCCTTCCTGTCCGTGCCGCCGAACGAGGTCGCGGCGGCGTTCGCCGATGTCGTCGACAAGGGCGAGAAGAGTGCCTCGTACGGGCAGTTCGACGACTTGGCGCTCAACCTCGCCACGTCGATCAGGGACAGCAGGCAGAACCTGGTGCAGGGGCTGGCTGATGCCGGCGCCGCGAAGACGTCCAAGGCGGCGTTCGACATGAAGCCGACGACGGCGGATCCGGTCTCGATGACGACGCTGGACAGCGGCGCCATCGTCGCGGTCTCCGTTCTCGATGTCGAGACGATCACCCCCACGTCCTCCGACGTCGTCATCCGTTTCGGTGACAACGAGGAGGCGAAGGCGCTCACCGGGGCGAAGGAGTCTGCGAAGGGCGCCGAGACGACATACGAGTTCCAGTTGTTCTTCGCCGTGCCGTCTCAGGGCTCGAGTGAACCGATCCGCCTCCTGGCCTCGCGCCAGGATCTCGTCTCCGTGAAGGTGATCAAGTGAGTGAGATGTCTCCCGCGGCCCTGCGAGGCGCCGTCGATCTGTCCAATCTGCGCAACCGTCCGTCCGCGCCCGCGAGCGGTGCGGCTGCCCCCTCGAACTCCCCGGTGGCCGATGTCGTCGTGGATGCGACAGATGAGAACTTCGGCCAGGTGCTCGAGCTGTCCCGCACCGTCCCCGTGGTCGTCGACCTCTGGGCCGAGTGGTGCGGGCCGTGTAAGCAGCTGAGCCCGATCATCGAGAAGGTGACCAGGGAGCTCGGCGGCCGGGTGCTCCTGGCCAAGGTCGACGTCGATGCGAATCCGCAGCTCGCGCAGAGCTTCCGTGCGCAGTCGATCCCGATGGTCGTCGCCCTCATCGCAGGCCAGCCGGTGCCGATGTTCACGGGCGCCGTTCCTGAGCAGCAGGTGCGTGAGGTCTTCGCGCAGCTGCTGCAGGTGGCCGCGCAGAACGGCGTCTCGGGATCGCTCCCGGTCGGCGACTCCGAGGCAGGGGAGGCTGAACCTCCCGCCGAGCCCGAGCTACCGCCGCTGCACGCGGAGGCGTTCTCCGCCATCGAGCGGGGCGACTACCGTGCGGCCATCGCCGCCTATGAGAAGGCGCTCGCGGAGAACCCGCGTGACGAGGACGCCATCGCCGGCCTGGGCCAGGTCCGACTGCTGGACCGTGTGCAGGGACTCGACCTGCAGACGGCCCGAGCCGCGGCCGCAGCGGCTCCGCTGGACGTGCAGGCCCAGTTCGACGTCGCGGACCTCGACCTCGCCGGCGGACACGTCGACGACGCCTTCGGCCGGCTCCTCGACCTGTTCGCGCAGCTGCCGTCCGACCAGCGGACACCCGTCCGCGAGCGCCTCGTCGAGTTGTTCGGCCTCATCGGCGCCAGCGACCCGCGCGTGATCGCGGCTCGCAACCGACTCTCCTCGCTGCTGTTCTGATCGATCCGCGCGGAGCTCGTTGCTCCGCGCAGATCGGTCGTCGTCGGCCGTCCGTCAGCCGTTGTTCACGGTGGGGACGTGCGGCTCCGGCTGATGACGGAGCCACAGCGTCGACAGCGCGGGCAGCGTGATCGAGGCGGTGGGGGCGCCGGCGTCCGCCGACTCGGCGATCACCATTCCGAGATTGCCCGAGCCCCGCCCACCGTAGGCGTCAGCATCCGAGTTCAGGATCTCCTGCCACACGCCTTCGCGCGGGAGCCCGAGACGGTACCCGGTGCGCTCCACTCCGGCGAAGTTGCTGACGACGACGAGACGGCCGCCGTGCGCGTCCCGCCGTTCGAAGGCGATCACGGACGGGTCCCAGCTCGGCGCGCCGAGTCGCGTGAATCCGGAGCCGTCGTTGTCACGCTCCCAGAGCGGAGCCTGCGACCGGTACACCGCGTTCATCGCGGCGACGAAGTCCTGCAGCTGGGCGTGGGAGGGCTGGTCGCGGAGCCACCAGTCCAGTTCACGCCCTTCGGACCACTCCGCGAGCTGTCCGAACTCCTGTCCCATGAACAGCAGCTTCTTGCCCGGATGTCCCCACATGTAGGCGAGGTAGGCGCGGACGTTCGCGAGCTTGTGCCAGTGGTCGCCCGGCATCTTCGACAACAGGCTGCCCTTGCCGTGCACGACCTCGTCGTGACTGATCGGCAGGACGTAGTTCTCGCCGAACGCGTAGACGAACGAGAACGTCATCTCGCCCTCGTGGTGCGCCCGGTACATCGGATCTCTGCCGATGTATTGCAGCGAGTCGTTCATCCAGCCCATGTTCCACTTGAAACCGAATCCGAGGCCGGCATGATCCGTCGGCGCTGTGACGCCGGGGAAGCTCGTGGACTCCTCGGCGATCATGAGGATCCCGGGGTGCAGCCGGTAGGCCGTGGCGTTGACCTCCTGGAGGAAGCGGATCGCCTCGAGGTTCTCGCGTCCGCCGTGGATGTTCGGCTCCCACTCACCCTCGCGGCGCGAGTAGTCGAGGTAGAGCATCGAAGCCACGGCGTCGACGCGCAGACCGTCGACGTGGAACTCCTCGAGCCAGTACAGCGCGTTCGCGACGAGGAACCCCCGGACCTCGGGTCGGCCGTAGTCGAAGATGAGCGTGCCCCAGTCCTGGTGCTCGCCGCGCCGAGGGTCGGGGTGCTCGTAGAGGGGCTGACCGTCGAACCGGGCCAGGGCGAAGTCGTCCTTGGGGAAGTGCCCCGGCACCCAGTCCATGATGACGCCGATGCCGGCCTGGTGCAGGCGGTCGATGAGGTACCGCAGGTCGTCGGGGGAGCCGTACCGGCTCGTCGGAGCGTAGTAGCCGCTGACCTGGTAACCCCACGATCCGCCGAACGGATGCTCGGCGAGCGGCATGAACTCGACGTGCGTGAACCCGGTCTCCTGCACATGCGCGATCAGCGGATCGGCCAGCTCGCGATAACCCAGGCCCCCGCGCCAGGAGCCGACGTGCACCTCGTACACGGACAGCGGCTGCGCGACGGCGTGGGTCGCGGCACGCCGGGTCATCCACGCGCCGTCCTCCCAGACGTAGGACGACGCGGTGACGACCGACGCGGTCTCCGGGGGCACCTGTGCCGCCAGAGCCATCGGGTCCGCTTTGAGGACCCAGGCGCCGCTCCGCGTACGGATCTGGTACTTGTACCGGGTGCCGACGGGGAGGTCAGGGACGAAGAGCTCCCAGACGCCGCTGGCCCCGAGCGAGCGCATGGCGTGGCTCTCGCCGTTCCAACCGTTGTGGTCGCCCACGACCCGGACGGCCGACGCATCGGGAGCCCACACCGCGAAGGACACACCCTGCTCGTCGCCCTGGGTGCGGGGATGGGCACCCAGCGCCTCCCACAGTCGCTCTTGCCGACCCTCGGCGATGAGGTGCAGGTCGAGGTCGCCCAGCGTCGGTGCATGCCGGTACGGGTCACCGGAGACGGTCTCCTCCTCGCCGCGGTAGCGCGTCGCGATGCGATACGGGAGCGGCGGTCCGGGGTGCGTGCCCTCCCAGACGCCGTGCGCGACGTGGGACAGGGTGAGCCTGCTCCCGTCTCCGAAGACGGCCTCGACGGTCTCGGCGAGCGGCCGGCGGGCGCGGACGGCGGTGACCGTACGGCCGGCGGCGTCCTTGGCGGGGTGTGCACCGAGCAGGGAGTGCGGGTCGTGATGCTGACCGGCAGCGACCGCTTCCCATTCGGCGTCGGCGGTGTCCTCGATGCGGCTCATGCGCGCTCCCTCACCTTCAGGATGTGGACGGGCTCGGCGAAGGCGTCGAGCCGGACGTAGTTGTGGTCGCTCCAGGTCCAGACGCTGCCGGTCAGCAGATCCTCCACCTCGAAGGTCTCACCCAGGGGAACCCCCCAACGCGTGGTGTCGAGGTGGACCGTGGTCTCGCGCACCGAGTGCGGGTCGACGTTCGCCACGACGATGAGGGTGTCCGGCCTGCCGGTGCCGGTGAAGGCAGCGTCGAGGTGTTTGCTGAACACGAGGACGGCGTCGTCGTCGCTCCAGTGCAGTTCGAGGTTGCGGAGCTGCCGCAGCGCCGGATGCGCCGCACGGATCTCGTTCAGTCGCCGGAGCAGCGGAGCCAGGGACTCCCCGCGTTCCTCGGCCCCCGCCCAGTCCCGGAACTTGTACTCGTACTTCTCGTTGTCGATGTTCTCCTCGGAACCCGGACGGGCCACGTTCTCGATGAGCTCGTAACCGGCGTAGACGCCGTACACGGGCCCGGCCGTCGCGGCGATGCAGGCACGGATGCGATACGCCGCGCGACCACCGAACTGGAGGTACTCGGTGAGGATGTCGTGCGTGTTCACGAAGAGGTTCGGACGCATGTAGTCGGCCGTCTCGTGGGAGATCGAGGTGAGGAACTCCTCCAGCTCGGGCTTGGTGTTGCGCCAGGTGAAATAGCTGTAGCTCTGCTGGAAGCCCACCGCGGCCAACGCACGCATCACGGCGGGTCGGGTGAACGCCTCGGCGAGGAAGATGACGTCGGGATCCGTCTCGTTGACCGTCGCGATCAGCCACTCCCAGAACTGCAGCGGCTTGGTGTGCGGGTTGTCCACGCGGAAGATCCGGACGCCTTCGCCCACCCAGTGCCGGACGATCCGGAGCATCTCGGCGGCGATGCCTTCCGGATCGTTGTCGAAGTTCAGCGGGTAGATGTCCTGGTACTTCTTGGGCGGGTTCTCCGCGTAGGCGATGCTCCCGTCCGGCAGGGTCGTGAACCATTCCGGGTGGTCGCGTACCCATGGGTGGTCGGGGGAGGCCTGCAGGGCGAGGTCCAGGGCGACCTCCAGTCCTTCCTTCCGCGCGGCGCGCACGAATGCGCGGAAGTCCTGCGGGGTGCCGAGGTCGGGATGGATCGCGTCGTGTCCGCCCTCCGCCGCTCCGATCGCGTACGGCGAGCCCGGGTCACCCGCTTCGGCGACGAGGGTGTTGTTGCGACCCTTGCGGTTGGTCGTGCCGATGGGGTGCACCGGGACGAGGTAGATCACCTCGAATCCCATCCGGGCGACCTCGGGCAGCCGCTTCGCGGCGGTGCGGAACGTCCCGCTGCGGACCGTGCCGTCCTTGAGGCGACGGGCACCCTCGGAGCGTGGGAAGAACTCGTACCAGGAGCCGACACCCGCACGGGTGCGCTCGACGCGGAGGACCTGCTCCGCGGAGGCGGAGCGCAGGGTCGTGACCGGACGGTCGCGGAAGATCGCCGCGAGTTCGGGGTCGACGGCCGAAGCAGCGGTCGTGGCGGCGTCACTTCTCCGGAGCTCCTCGGCACGGGCGCGCAGCCGCGTGCGCTGCGTCGCGGGGCGGTCCTTCTCTCCGGCGGCGCGCTGCAGGAGCTCGGCGCCCAGGGCGGCCATCACCTCGACATCGACTCCCGCGGCGATCTTGAGGTGCGCGGCATGAGCCCAGGTGGCGAAGTCGTCCGAGAATCCCTCGAAACGGTACCGCCAGACGCCCTCCGCGTCGAGCGCGATCTCGGCTTCCCAGCGGTCGGTGCCGTCCGCGAGGGCGGTCAGCCGGTGCAGGCTCTCCTCGCCGGTCGGAGACGTCAGTCGTACATGCACGCCGATGAGATCGTGCCCTTCCCGGAATGCCACGACGCGGAAGGGGACAACCTCGCCAGCGAAGGCCTTGGCCGGGAACCCGCCGGGGACCGCAGGGGTACCGTCGAGCAAGGGGATACGGGTCGTCCGCAGAGCTCCGGGGAGATCCGCGTCGGCGGCGCGCGTCGGGATCTGAACGGGGCTCCGTAGAGCCGTGGGTCGGGTTCCAGCACGTGCAGTCACATGCCGAATCTACCGCTCGGGCCTGTCGGAACCTACCGCTCGACCCCGGCGGCGAACCGTGCTATCACTCCACCCGGAACAGGCGCATCGAGGTGCCGGGGATCGGCAGGACATCGCCAGGCGCGAACGTCTCCTCGGCCTCCGACGGGCGCTCGTCGGCGCTCGACCAGAGGGAGACGAACCGCGTGGCGTCATCGATCTCCTCCGGCAGCCGGACATCGATCGGCGCCTCCGTCCCGTGCACGATCAGCAGGATGCGGTTGGCGGCTTCCTTGTCCGGCGTGGACGCGGCGACGTACTGCAGGGTGCGGTTGCCGGGATCCGTCCACTGGTTCGGCTCCATGGTCGCGCCGTCCTGGTCGTACCAGTCCATGACCGACGCGTTCGGGATGTGCTCGCCGAGGCGCGCGTACCGGCTCGGACGCAGTGCGGGGTTCTCCTGCCGCAGCCGCACCAGGCGCGCGACGTGAGCCCGGAGGTCTTCCTGCCAGGGCTCGAACTCCCAGGTCAGCCATGACAGCTGCGAGTCCTGCGCGTAGGCGTTGTTGTTGCCGCGCTGGCTACGCCCCACCTCGTCCCCGGCGGTGAGCATCGGGATGCCGGCCGAGAGGAGGAGGGTGCCGAGCAGGTTGCGCATGGCCTTGCGCCGCGCGGTGAGGATCGCGGGATCGTCGGTCGGTCCCTCGACGCCGTGGTTGAAGGACCGGTTGAGGTCGGCGCCGTCGCGGTTGTGCTCGCCGTTGGCCTCGTTGTGCTTGACGTCGTACGAGACGAGGTCGTGCAGCGTGAACCCGTCGTGCGCCGTGACGAAGTTGATGCTCGCGAGCGGCCCGCGCTCCTCGCTGAAGGTGTTCGACGATCCGGCGAGGCGGGTGGCGAAGCCGCCGATCCCCACCGGTGCCGAGGCCCGCCGCGCGTAGTCGATGTCGCTCAGCCAGAAGTTGCGCACCCGGTCGCGGTACCGGTCGTTCCACTCGTGCCACCCGGCGGGGAAGTTGCCCGTCTGCCAGCCGCCCAGTCCGACGTCCCAGGGTTCCGCGATGAGCTTGGTCTCCGCGAGGACGGGGTCGGCGGCGATCGCCTGCAGAAGCGGATGATCCGGAGTGTAGGCGTGAGCGCCGTCGCGCGCGATCGCCGTCGCCAGGTCGAAGCGGAAGCCGTCGATCTGCATCTCCTCGGCCCAATACCGGAGCGAGTCCAGCACCAGTCGTGCGCCCGCGTCGGTGGCCGTGTTGAGCGTGTTGCCGCATCCCGTGGTGTCGATGTAGACGCCCGCGTCGTCCTGCCGGTAGTACCGCGCGTTGTCGATACCGCGGAGACTGGAGCGCGGTCCGCCGATACCTTCTTCCGACGTGTGGTTGTAGACCACGTCGAGGATCACCTCGAGACCGGCCTCATGCAGCAGCCTGACCATGCCCTTGAACTCGGCGATGATCGCCTCGGGTCCCCGCTTCCGGGCGTCCTCCGTCGCGTAGGCGGCGTGCGGTGTGAAGAAGTTGAGCGTGTTGTAGCCCCAGTAGTTCGTCAGCCCCCGCTCCAGCAGCCGCGGTTCCGGGACGAAGGCGTGGACGGGGAGCAGCTCCACCGACGTCACCCCCAGCGTGCGGAGGTACGCGATCATGGCCGGATGCGCGAGGCCCGCGTAGGTGCCGTGCAGCGCGGGCGGGATGTCGGGGTGCCGCTTGGTCAGTCCCTTCAAGTGGCCCTCGTAGATGACGGTGCGGTCTGCTGGGACGCGCGGCTTGGTGGAATCGCCCCAGTCGAAGCCGTCCTCGATGACCACGGCTCGCCATTCCTGGTAGCCGTGTCCCTGGGCGAGGCCCCGCGCGTACGGATCGAGGAGCAGCGTCTCCGGGTTGAACGTGTTGCCGGGGCCGTGCGGACCCTCGACGCGGAGTGCGTAGCGGACTCCGGGCTGCAGCAACGGCGTCGTCACCTCCCAGACGCCTCCGGGCCGCCGTTCGAGCGGCGCCTGGTCGACGACCCAGTCGAGGTCCGTCGCGTCGAAGACGACGAGCTCGACCGCGGAGGCGTTCTGCGACCAGACCCGCAGCGTGCCGACGCGGTCGTGCAGCCGGACGCCGAGGTTGTCGAGGATCGCCCCACCGGGCACGACGGAGTCGGGGGACGAAGACATGGATACACCCTAAACGTGTTGCATTTCGGTCTCATGACAGGACGCACCCGGTCTCACGCGCAGACGGACCGGCCGGGGCGTGGATCGGGGAGAATCGAAGCATGCGGCACTATCTCGACCACGCGGCGACGACGCCGCTGCGCCCGGAGGCCAGGGACGCGTGGCTGGAGGCGTCGGCCATCATCGGCAACGCGTCATCGACGCATGGAGCCGGGCAGGACGCGCGCCGGGTGCTGGAGGAGTCACGGGAGCGGATCGCCGCGGTCCTCGGGGCCGACCCGATCGAGGTCGTGCTCACCTCCGGTGGGACGGAGTCCATCAACCTCGCCCTCCAGGGACTGTGGCACTCGCGTGGTCCGGGGACGACGGCCGTCGTGGTGCCGGACGGCGAGCATCACGCGACGATGGACACGATCGCAGCCCTGGTGGCCGACGGGGCCGAGGTGCGCGCTGTTCCGCTGTCTCCGCAGGCGCGGATCGACGAGGGCCGCTTCGCAGCGGCCCTTCCCGGGGCAGCGTTCGCGACGGCGCTCGTGGCGAACAACGAGACCGGGACCGTCAACGACGCGCCCGCCCTCGCCGCTGCGGCCGCGGATGCCGAAGTCCCGCTGCACCTCGACGCGGTCGCCGCGCTCGGACACCTGCCGCTGTCGTTCCGCGACTTGCGGGGCCGCGCCGACGACGCTGTGGGCCTCGTGGCGCTCAGCATCGCCGGCCACAAGGTCGGAGCGCCGGTCGGCGTCGGGGCGCTGGTGGTGACGCGGTCGGCCCGGCTGACCCCGCTCTTGCGGGGCGGCGGCCAGCAGCGGGGTCTGCGCGCGGGCACCCAGGACGTGCCGGGAGCGGCGGCGCTGGCGACAGCGCTCGAACTCGCCGAGCGTGAGCGGGCCGCCGAGAGCGTCCGGGTGGGCGAGCTGCGCGACCGCCTGGTCGAGGGCATCCGTGCGCGGGTGCCGGCCGCCGAGCTCCTGGGCGACCCCGACCACCGCCTCCCCGGCACGGCTCATCTGCTCTTCCCCGGCGCAGTGGGGGAGAGCCTGCTGTTCCTGCTGGACATGGCCGGCGTCTCGGCCTCCACGGGCTCCGCGTGTCAGGCGGGGGTCGCCGAGCCCTCGCACGTCGTGATGGCGATGGGGCGAAGTGAGGCGGACGCCCGGAGCGTGCTCCGTTTCTCCCTCGGGCGCACATCGACCGATGCCGATGTGGACGCGGTGCTGGCGGTGATCGGCGAGGCCTACGCACGGGCATCCGGGGCCCGTGCAGCCGAGCGCTCGTAGACTAGACCCATGCGAATCCTTGCGGCCATGAGCGGTGGTGTGGACTCCGCTGTCGCGGCCGCCCGGGCCGTCGAGGCGGGGCACGATGTGGTCGGCGTGCACCTCGCGCTCTCCCGCGCCGGGGGGACCCTGCGCACCGGCAGCCGCGGCTGCTGCACGATCGAGGACGCCCTCGACGCGCGTCGCGCCGCCGACCTCCTCGGCATCCCCTTCTATGTGTGGGACTTCTCGGAGCGGTTCCGCGACGACGTGATCGACGACTTCGTCGCCGAGTACCGTGCGGGTCGGACGCCGAACCCGTGCATGCGGTGCAACGAGAAGATCAAGTTCGCCGCCCTGCTGGAGCGCGCCCTGGAACTCGGCTTCGACGCCGTGTGCACGGGACACTACGCGACCCTCGTCGACGGCGCGGAGGGTCTCGAACTGCACCGGGCATCGGACAATGCGAAGGACCAGTCCTACGTGCTCGGCGTCCTGACGGCCGACCAGCTCGCACACACCTACTTCCCGCTGGGCACCACGCCGTCGAAGGCGCTCGTGCGGGCGGAGGCCGAGGCGCGTGGTCTCAGCGTCGCGCAGAAGCCGGACAGCCACGACATCTGCTTCATCCCGGATGGGGACACCCGGGGCTGGCTGGCCGAGAAGGTCGGCACCGCCACCGGCGAGATCGTCGACCGCTCCGGTGCCGTCGTCGGCGCGCACGAGGGCGCTCATGCGTTCACTGTCGGTCAGCGGCGCGGACTCAAGCTCGGCGTCCCGGCGGCGGACGGCAAGCCGCGCTTCGTGCTCGAGGTGCGCCCCGTGTCGAACACGGTGGTCGTCGGCCCGAAGGAGGCCCTGGCGATCGCCGAGATCTCCGGGGAGCGTTTCAGCTGGGCCGGCGCTGCGCCGACCGCGTCGGTGTTCGCGTGCGACGTGCAGATCCGCGCGCATGCCGAGCCGGTACCCGCCACGGCCACCGTGACGACGGAGGGCGTCCGCGTCGTTCCCGATTCTCCGCTTGACGGTGTCGCCCCCGGGCAGACCGCCGTGCTCTACATCGGCACGCGCGTTCTCGGGCAGTTCACGATCGATTCCACCGTGTCCGCGGTACCCGTCGGCGTCTGATCCGGGCGGATGTCGGTCGCCGCTCCTAGACTGACGGAGTGCCGGAGAACATCTCACTGGAAGACGCCCGCAGCGAGGCGGAGGAGCTGACGACCCGCATCCTCGAGGCGAAGGACGCGTATTACGGGCGTGACACATCGCTCGTCGACGATGCCACGTACGACGGCTGGATGCGGCGCCTGGAAGAGCTTGAGCGCCTGCACCCCGAGCTCCAGGGACAGGACTCGCCGACGCAGATGGTCGGCGCGGCCGAGGCGACGGGGCTCGCGACCATCGAGCACGCCGAGCGCATGCTCAGCCTCGACAACGTCTTCTCGATCGAGGAGCTGCGCGAGTGGGCGCAGAAGACGCGCGCCGCCGCCGGGCGTGACGTCGACTGGTTGACCGAGCTCAAGATCGACGGCCTCGCGATCAATCTGCGGTACGAGGACGGCGTGCTGACGTCGGCCGCGACCCGTGGCGACGGGCGCGTCGGCGAGATCGTCACCGAGAACGCGCTCCGCCTCCCGGAGATCCCGGAACGGCTCGCCGGGGAGGGGCACCCGCCGATCGTCGAGGTGCGCGGAGAGGTCTTCATCCCCGTCGCCGCGTTCGAGCGGCTGAACGCGGCGCAGGCGGCGTTCCGAGATCGGGCGTACGCGGACGCCCTTGCGCGCTGGGAGGCCAGGGGAGGCGCGAAGAAGCCGTTCGACGAGGAGAAGGCGCGCACCGCGGCGGCACGGCGTTTCCCGGCCTTCGCGAATCCCCGCAACGCGGCCAGCGGCGGTCTGCGTCAGCAGATCGACAAGAAGGACGGCCTGGAGCTGGAAGCGGGGCTGCTGCGCATCGAGTCGCTCGCGCTGTACGTGCACGGCATCGGTGCCTGGACGAACCCGCCGGTCGCGGCCCAGAGCCAGGTCTACGAGCTGCTGGCCGCCTGGGGGCTGCCGACGAGCCCGCACACGAAGGTGTGCCGCAGCGTCGACGACGTGGTCGCCTTCGTCGAGTACTACGGCGAGCACCGGCACGACATCGAGCACGAGCTCGACGGCATCGTGGTCAAGGTCGACGAGCTCGACCTGCATGACGAGCTGGGAGCGACGAGCCGGGCGCCCCGCTGGGCGATCGCCTACAAGTACCCGCCGGAGGAGGTGCAGACGAAGCTGCTCGACATCGTCGTCTCCGTCGGTCGCACCGGTCGCGCGACGCCCTTCGCGGTGATGGCGCCGGCTCACGTCGCCGGATCCGTGGTCCGTCAGGCCACGCTCCACAACAAGGACGTGGTGAAGGCGAAGGGTGTTCTCATCGGCGACACCGTGGTGCTGCGCAAGGCTGGCGACGTGATCCCCGAAGTGCTCGGCCCGGTGGTCGAGAAGCGGGACGGGACCGAGCGGGAGTTCGTCATGCCCGTCGATTGCCCCGAGTGCGGCACGCCGCTGCGCGCCATGAAGGAAGGGGACATCGATCTCCGGTGCCCGAACGCCCGGTCGTGCCCCGCCCAGGTGCGCGGACGTGTCGAGCACATCGGCTCGCGGGGAGCCCTCGATGTCGAGGCCCTGGGCGAGGTGACGGCGGCGGCCCTGACCCAACCCACGAGTCCGGCGGAGCCTCCACTGGTCACGGAGGCGGGCCTGTTCGCCCTGACCTTGGAGCAGCTCGTGCCGATCGAGGTCGTCGTGCGCGATGCGGAGACGGGTCTGCCGCGCGAGGACGAGGACGGCCTCGTGAAGACCCGCGCGCCGTTCCGACGCAACCCGACCGCGGCCGAGAAGAAGTCGGGTCTGGAGGGCCCGCAGCCGTCTTCCCAGGCGCTGACCCTGCTGGCGGAGCTGGAGAAGGCGAAGACCAAAGACCTCTGGCGGCTCCTCGTCGCGCTGAACATCCGGCACGTCGGACCGGTCGCGGCGCGGGCGCTCGCGCAGTGGTTCGGGTCGCTGGATGCGATCCGTGCCGCGTCGCGCGAGGAGCTGGCGGCGGTCGAGGGCGTGGGCGGCATCATCGCCGACTCCCTGCGCGCCTGGTTCGAGGTCGACTGGCACCAGGAGATCGTCCGCCAATGGGCGGACGCGGGCGTGCAGTGGGCGACGCCGGGGCACCCCGGTCCCGGAGCAGCGGTCGCGGCCGGGGGAGTGCTGGAGGGTCTCACCGTGGTGGCGACGGGATCTCTCGACGGGTACACCCGCGAGGGGGCGCAGGAGGCGATCATCAAGGCCGGCGGAAAGGCCGCCTCGAGTGTGTCCAAGAAGACGGACTTCGTGGCCGCGGGGCCGGGAGCGGGCTCCAAGCTCGCGAAGGCGGAGGAGCTCGGCGTCCGCATCCTCGACGCCGCACAGTTCCATGTGCTGGTCACCGAGGGTCCCGCGGCGCTGGACTGAGGATCAGGCGCTCTCCGGCGCTGCCGTGGTGGGAGCGAGGAACTGCCGCAGCCGTGGGGAGTCCGCGAACCCCAGCTCCTGATAGAGCCCGACGGCCGCCTCGCTCGAGTGCACGGTGATCCGTTCGGCGCCGACGGAGACCGCGTGGGCGCAGGCCGCGGCGACGAGGCCGCGGCCCGCTCCTTGTCCCCGATGCCCGGGAAGGACGAAGACGCTCTGGATGTCCGCGGAGAGGCGGTGCGGAGCGCCCGGCCGCGGCACGCGCGGTACGAGGGCGACCCAGGCCGCGCCGACGATGTGGTCGTCGTCATCGCCCCGCGCGACGAAGGCCACGTGGGTGCGGTCGTGGGCCCGCCACCAGGCGCCCAGCTCGGCGGTGAAGGCGTCGAGCGATCGACCGGCCGTCAGGTCCGCAGGCACGTCCTCCCACTTGAGCTGGGCGAGCGCGGCGAGATCCTCCCTGCCGGCGCGGTCGATGCGCATCGTCGGTCCGCTCAGGCCTTGTGGCGGGGCTTCCGGAAGGGCTTCTCCTCGCGGTCGCGGTCGCGGTCGCGGGGCGCCGGGCGATCGTCGCGGTCGCGCCGATCGGTCCGGTCGTAGCGGGCCGGCCGGCCGCGGCCCTCGCCGTCGCGCGAGGACGAGCCGCGCCGTGCGCCGGGACCGCGGTCAGGGGCGATCTCGATCAGCCGTCCCGAGATGCGGGTGTCGCGCAGCTTGTCGAGGACGGCGGGGTCGAGGTTCGCCGGGAGCTCGACGATCGAGAAGTCGGGACGGATGTTGATCGCGCCGAAGTCGTCGCGGCCCAGACCGCCCTCGTTCGCGAGCGCGCCCACGATCTGCCGCGGCTCGACGCGGTGCCGCCGACCCACCTCGATGCGGTACGGGGTGTAGTCGCCGCGGCTGCGACGCTCCCGGGGTTCCCGGGGCTCCCGCGTCTGCCGCTCGCGCGGCGGGCGGTTGTCCGCGGCGACCGCCTGCGACAGGGCGTCGTCTGCGGGGTCGAGGAGCAGCGGGGTGGAGCCCTGGGCGACCACGGCGAGAGCGGCCGCGACGTCGCCCTCCGGCACGTCGTGATGCCGCACGTAGTGGGCGATGATGTCGCGGAACGCGTCGATGCGCGACGTCTCCGACAGTGCAGTCGTGATGGCGTCGTCGAAGCGCGCGAGCCTCGTCGTGTTCACGTCCTCGGTGCTCGGCAGCTGCATCTGCGTGGGCTGCTGCCGCGTCGCCTTCTCGATGTGCTTGAGCAGGTAGCGCTCCCGCGGGGTGATGAAGCTGATCGCGTCGCCCGTCCGCCCGGCCCGCCCGGTCCGTCCGATGCGGTGCACGTACGACTCGGTGTCGGTGGGGATGTCGAAGTTGACGACGTGACTGATGCGCTCGACGTCGAGTCCGCGGGCGGCGACGTCTGTCGCGACGAGGATGTCGAGCTTCCCGTCCTTGAGCTGGTTCACGCTGCGCTCGCGCTGCACCTGCGGCACGTCGCCGTTGATCGCGGCGGCGGAGTACCCGCGGGCGCGGAGCTTCTCGGCCAGGGTCTCGGTCTCGTTCTTCGTGCGGACGAAGACGATCATGCCGTCGAAGTTCTCCACCTCGAGGATGCGGGTCAGCGCGTCCACCTTCTGCGCATACGAGACGACGAGGTAGCGCTGGGTGATGTTCGTGTTGGTCGCGGTCTTGGACTTGACCGTGATCTCCTCCGGGTCGCGGAGGTACTGCTGCGCGAGACGGCGGATCTGCGCGGGCATCGTGGCGGAGAACAGGGCGACCTGCTTCTCCTCGGGGGTCTGAGCGAGGATCTGCTCGACGTCCTCCGCGAAGCCCATCTTCAGCATCTCGTCCGCCTCGTCGAGGACGAGGTACTGCAGCTCCGAGAGGTCGAGGGTGCCCTTGGCCAGGTGGTCCATGATGCGGCCGGGGGTGCCGACCACGACGTGCACGCCGCGGCGGAGTGCGGAGAGCTGGACACCGTATCCCTGACCGCCGTAGACGGGCAGCACGTGCACGCCCTTCATGCGGGAGGCGTACGACTCGAACGCCTCGCAGACCTGCAGCGCGAGCTCACGGGTCGGGGCGAGGACGAGGGCCTGCGGCGTCTTCTGCGCGATGTCGAGCCGCTCCAGCACGGGCAGGGCGAAGGCGGCGGTCTTGCCGGTTCCGGTCTGCGCCATGCCGACCACGTCGCGGCCGGCAAGCAGCGTCGGGATGGTCGCGGCCTGGATGGGCGAGGGGGTCTCGTAGCCGAGATCCTTGATGGCCTTGAGGACCGGCCCGGTGATGCCGAGGTCCTCGAATCCGGGGGTGGCAGGGGACTCGTCGGGGGCGTCGGCGGGGGTCACTTCTTCAGGGGTCACTTCCCAAGGGTAGCGCGCCCGGCCCCCCGATTCCTGTGGGGCCGGCTCAGACCCCCGACGTGAGGGCGAGCAGCTTCTCCTTCACCTGCCGGCGGAGCACCTTCCCGATCAGGGACTTCGGCAGCTCGTCGACGACGAAGACGCGGCGCGGCACCTTGTACGGGGTGAGGATGCTGCGGGCGTACTCGCGGATCGCCTCCACGTCGACATCGGCGCCGGGGTCGACGACGATCGCCGCGACGACCTCCTCGCCCGAGTGGTCGCTGGGCAGTCCGACGACCGCGGCGTCCGCGACCGACGGATGCTGGCGCAGCGCGTTCTCCACCTCGGTCGGGGCGACGTTGAAGCCGCCGGTGATGATGAGCTCCTTGATGCGGTCGACGATGCGCACGAATCCGGCGTCGTCGATCGTGACGATGTCGCCGGTCCGGTACCAGCCATCGACGAACACGGCCTCGGTCTCCTCCGGCTTGCCGTAGTACCCGGAGAAGACCTGGGGGCCGCGCACGACGAGTTCGCCGGCGGAACCGGCCGGGACGTCCTCGGTGGGGTTCTCCGGATCGACGACGCGGCACTCCGTCCCGGGGAGCGGGAGCCCCACCGTGCCGGGGACGCGGTTGTCGGCCACCGGGTTCGCCATGAGCACGGGCGAGCACTCGCTCAGACCGTAGCCCTCGACAAGGTAGCCGTGCGTGGCGGCCTCGAACGGGACGACGAGCTCGTGCGGCAGGGCCATGGCTCCGGAGATCGCGACCTCGATGCCCTCGAGCGAGACGCCCTTGGCGTTGGCGGCCGCGAGCAGCCGGTCGGCGATGGGCGGCACGAGCGGCAGGAAGGTCGCGGGGTGCTTCTTGACCACGTCCAGCACGAGATCGGGATCGAACTTCGGGAACAGCACCAGACGTGCCCCCATCGACATGGCGAAGGTGAGGCAGAGCGTCAGGCCGTAGGCGTGGAACATGGGCAACACGGCGTACACGACGCAGCCCTTGCCGCGCTGGATGGACGGGACCCACGCCTGGGACTGGGCCGCGTTGGCGAGGAGGTTGCGGTGCGTGAGGGCGGCGCCCTTCGGCGTGCCGGTGGTCCCGGACGTGTACTGGATGATCGCCAGGTCGTCCGTGCCCGGCTGCGGATGCGAGGCGGGGATCGGGGCACCGGCGAGTACCGACTCCCAGAGGACGGTGCCGCGGACGCGCTCGGTCAGTGCGGCGCGCGACTCCCTCGCCTTCGCGACCGGCAGCCGGAGGGCGAAGCGGGTGAGGGCCGGCATGGCCCGCGTAACGTCGACCGAGATGAGTGTGGAGACGGCGAGGTCGCTCGGGAACTCCTGCACCGTCGCGACGACCTTGTTCCAGACGATCGCGTGCTTGGCGCCGTGGTCCTCGAACTGCTTGCGCAGCTCGCGAGGGGTGTAGAGCGGGTTGTGCTCGACCACGACCGCACCGAGACGCAGCACGGCGTAGAACGCGATGATGTGCTGCGGACAGTTCGGCAGGACGATGGCGACGGGATCGCCCGCACGGACGCCGAGATCCCGGAGCCCCGCGGCGGCGCGATCGATCGCCTCCTGCAGCTGTGCGTAGGTGGTCTCCCTGCCGAAGAACTGCAGAGCCGGGGCATCGGGGTAGTCGCGGGCCGAGGCGGCGACGATGTCCACGAGGGAGCCGCTGACGGGGGCGAGGTCCTCCGGAACGCCGTCGGCGTAGCTGGCGATCCACGGGCGAGGGGGCTGGAACGTGCTCACGCGCCCAGCTTAGGCGGGCCGCGCCGCGCCGAGCGGCGGGCGGCTCGCCAACTAGACTGGGGGCGTGTCTGAAATCACCCCTGATCTTGTGCGCCATCTCGGCGTGCTCGCGCGCATCCAGCTGAACGACGACGAGGTGACGCGGCTCACGGGCCAGCTCGACGCCATCGTCGACAACATCGCCAAGGTGTCCGAGGTCGCGACCGCTGATGTCGCCGCGACCAGCCACCCGATCCCGCTGAGCAACGTGTTCCGTCCCGACGTGGTCGGCGAGACGCTCACGCACGAGCAGGTGCTGCAGAACGCCCCGGACCAGGCCGACGGCCGGTTCCGCGTCACCGCGATCCTGGGAGAAGAGCAGTGAGCGACATCATCCGGCTGACCGCGGCGGAGCTCGCCGACAAGCTCGCGGCGCGGGAGCTCTCCAGCGTCGAGGCCACGCAGGCGCACCTCGACCGGATCGCACAGGTCGACGGCGACGTCCATGCGTTCCTGCACGTCAACGAGCACGCGCTCGACGCGGCAGCCGACATCGACGCCCGTCGCGCCGCGGGGGAGGACCTCGGGCCGATCGCCGGTGTCCCGCTCGCGATCAAGGACGTGCTCGTCACGACCGATCAGCCGACCACGAGCGGCTCGCGGATCCTCGAGGGGTACCGTTCGCCCTACGACGCGACGGTCGTGGCCCGCTCCCGCGCCGCCGGCCTCATCGCGCTCGGCAAGACGAACATGGACGAGTTCGCGATGGGCTCGTCGACGGAGCACTCCGCCTACGGCCCGACCCGCAACCCCTGGGACCTCGACCGGATCCCCGGCGGTTCCGGCGGGGGCTCCGCCGCCGCCGTCGCCGCCTTCGAGGCCCCGCTCGCCCTCGGCTCCGACACCGGCGGTTCGATCCGTCAGCCTGCGCACGTGACCGGAACGGTCGGCGTGAAGCCGACCTACGGGGGCGTCAGCCGCTACGGCGCGATCGCGCTGGCGTCGAGCCTCGACCAGGTCGGCCCGGTCACCCGCACGGTGCTCGATGCCGGTCTGCTGCACGACGCGATCGGCGGCCACGACCCGAAGGACTCCACGTCGCTCGACGAGCAGTGGCCGTCCTTCGCCGCGGCGGCACGCGAGGGTGCGCGCGGGGACGGCCTCAAGGGCCTCCGTGTCGGCGTCATCCGAGAGCTTCCCGACAGCGGCTTCCAGCCGGGGGTTGCGGCTTCGTTCCGCAGCGCCCTGGCCCTGCTGGAGGCGCAGGGTGCGGAGATCGTCGAGATCGGTGCACCGCACTTCGAGTACGGCGTCGCCGCCTACTACCTGATCCTCCCGGCCGAGGCCTCGAGCAACCTGGCCAAGTTCGACTCGGTCCGCTTCGGTCTCCGGGTCACCCCGGCGGGCAACCCGACGGTGGAGGACGTGATGTCCGCCACGCGCGACGCCGGTTTCGGCGATGAGGTCAAGCGCCGCATCATCCTCGGCACCTACGCGCTGTCGGCCGGATACTACGACGCGTACTACGGCAGCGCGCAGAAGGTCCGCACGCTGATCCAGCAGGACTTCGCCGCGGCCTTCGCCGATGTCGACGTCATCGCCACGCCGTCGGCCCCGACCACGGCCTTCAAGCTCGGCGAGAAGATCGACGACCCGCTGCAGATGTACCTGAACGACATCACCACGATCCCGGCGAACCTCGCCGGTGTCCCCGGTATCTCGATCCCGAGCGGTCTCTCGGATGACGACGGGCTGCCCGTCGGCATCCAGTTCCTCGCGCCGGCGCGAGAGGACGCCCGCCTCTACCGGGTGGGCGCCGCCCTCGAGACGCTGCTCGTGGACTCCTGGGGCGCGCCGCTGCTGTCCCGTGCCCCCCAGCTGGAAGGAGGCGCGCGCTGATGGCCGCCGCCAAGCTCATGGACTTCGACAAGGCGCTCGAGCTGTTCGAGCCGGTCCTCGGATTCGAGGTGCACGTCGAGCTCAACACGAACACGAAGATGTTCTCCGACGCGCCCAACCCTGCGAACGAGGCGTACCACGCGGCGGAGCCGAACACCCTGATCGCGCCGGTGGACCTGGGCCTCCCCGGTGCGCTGCCGGTCGTCAACGAGACGGCCATCCGCTCGTCGATCAGCCTCGGCCTCGCGCTCGGCTGCTCGATCGCCGAGTCCAGCCGGTTCGCCCGGAAGAACTATTTCTACCCTGACCTCGGCAAGAACTATCAGATCTCCCAGTACGACGAGCCGATCGCCTTCGAGGGCTCGGTCGAGGTGGAGCTCGAGGACGGCACGATGGTGACGATCCCCATCGAGCGCGCGCACATGGAGGAGGACGCCGGCAAGCTCACGCACATGGGCGGCTCGACCGGTCGCATCCAGGGGGCGGAGTATTCGCTCGTCGACTACAACCGCGCCGGCGTCCCGCTCGTCGAGATCGTGACGAAGACGATCTTCGGCACCGAGCACCGGGCCCCCGAGGTCGCCAAGGCCTACGTCGCCGCGATCCGCGACATCGTCCGCGGACTCGGGATCTCCGAGGCTCGCCTCGAGCGCGGCAACCTGCGCTGCGACGCGAACGTCTCGCTGCGCCCTCGCGGTGCCGAGAAGCTCGGCACGCGCACCGAGACGAAGAACGTCAACTCGATGCGGTCGGTCGAGCGTGCGGTGCGCTACGAGATCCAGCGGCAGGCGCAGATCCTCGCCGACGGCGGCACCATCATCCAGGAGACGCGGCACTGGCATGAGGACACCGGGACCACCTCTCCCGGCCGTCCGAAGTCGGACGCCGACGACTACCGGTACTTCCCGGAGCCCGATCTGCTTCCGGTCCAGCCTCCCCGCGAGCTGATCGAGGAGCTGCGTGCGGCGCTGCCCGAGCAGCCCGTCGCTCGCCGTCGTCGGCTCATGGACGAGTGGGGCTTCACCCCGCTGGAGTTCCAGGACGTGCGCAACGGCGGCCTGCTCGACGTCGTCGAGGCCACGATCGCCGCCGGGGCCACGCCGGCCGCGGCACGGAAGTGGTGGACGGGGGAGATCACCCGCCTCGCCAACGCGCAGGAGAAGGATGCGGTCGACCTCGTCAGTCCGGAGAACGTCGCGGCGCTGCAGCAGCTCGTCGACGCCGGGACGCTGACCGACAAGCTCGCACGCCAGGTGCTGGAGGGCGTGATCGCCGGCGAGGGCACGCCGCAGGAGGTCGTCGACGCGCGCGGTCTCGCCGTCGTCTCGGACGACGGTGCGCTCATCGCGGCGATCGACGAGGCCCTCGCCGCACAGCCCGATGTGATGGCCAAGATCCAGGACGGCAAGGTCCAGGCCGCAGGTGCGATCATCGGTGCGGTCATGAAGGCCATGAAGGGCCAGGCCGACGCCGCCCGCGTCCGCGAACTCATCCTCGAGCGCGCCGCGCAGTGATTCGTCCCCCTGGGCCTCGATGTCGGAGGCCCAGGGGACAATGGGTTCATGGGACACGGTGATGGCAGAGGCCGCATGGTGTCCTCGGCCGACGCCGACGATACGGGAACGCGCATCCTCCACGTCGACATGGACGCGTTCTATGCTGCCGTCGAAGTGCTGGACGACCCGAGTCTCCGCGGACTGCCGCTGATCATCGGGTCACCGGACGGGCGCTCCGTGGTCTCCAGCGCCTCCTACGAGGCACGGAGCTACGGCGTGCGCTCCGCGATGCCCGTGTCGCAGGCCGTGCGGCTGTGCCCGACGGCACGTATCGTCCCGCCGCACTTCCACCGGTACCAAGAGGTGTCGCGGCAGGTGATGGCGATCTTCGAGTCGTTCACGCCGCTCGTGGAGCCGCTGTCGGTGGACGAGGCGTTCCTCGACGTGCAGGGTGTGCGCCGGCTCTGGGGGAGCCCCGCCCGGATTGCGGCCCAGATCCGTGACCGCGTCCTCGCCGAGGTCGGCATCACGTGCAGCGTCGGCGTGGCCGCGACCAAGCACGTGGCGAAGATGGCGTCGACCATGGCCAAGCCGGACGGGATGCTCGTGGTCGCGGAACACGACACCCTCGCCTTCCTCGCGCCGCGCCCCGTGCGAGCGCTGTGGGGCGTGGGGCCGAAGGCGGCGGAGGCCCTGGAGGCCCGGGGTCTGCGCTCGATCGGCGACCTCCGCACCGCATCGCCCGAGATGCTGGACCGCGCCGTGGGGCCGGCGCTGAGTGCCCGCCTGGCGCAGCTGGCGCGGGGGGAGGACGCCCGCGCGGTGGACACCGAGCGCGTGGAGAAGAGCATCGGCCACGAGGAGACCTTCGACCACGACGTCACGGACCGGGCGTTCCTCCGCGCCGAGCTGCTCCGGCTGGCCGATCGCGTGGGCGCGCGCCTGCGCCGGGCCGGGTGGGAGACCTCCACGGTCGCGATCAAGATCCGCTTCGACGACTTCCGCACCGTCACCCGCTCGCAGACGCTGGCGGAGCCGACCGCCGTCGGCCAGCGCATCGGCGAGGCCGCGCAGGGCCTGTTCGCGCTCATCGAGCGTCGTGATCCCATCCGCCTCGTGGGAGTCCGTGCCGAGAACCTCCGGCCCGCGGGAGGCAGCGCGCTGGCGCTGTGGGACGAGGACGAGGACTGGCGCAAGGTCGAAGGGGCCGTCGACGAGGCCATGGCGCGGTTCGGTTCGGCGACGATCAGCAGGGCGCGCCACATCGGACGGGGCGAGGGGCGGGGCTCCGCGCGGCATCCGAAGGACCACGGCGTCGATTGAGCGCCCGTGGAAGGCCACTGTCGGCTACCGTGGGAACATGCCGAACATTGCACTGGAACTCGGGAATCAGGTCGCGTCCTTCGGCGTGAAGAGCGCGTACGGGGAACCGCAGGAGATCGACGGCGTCACCGTCACTCCGGTGGCGTTCACCTACGCGGGCTTCGGCGGAGCCAGCGGTGACGGCGGAGAAGGCGGTGGAGGTGGTGGCGTCTCGGTACCGGTCGGCGTCTACGTCCGGCGCGAGGAGGGGCTGCGCTTCGAGCCGAACATCGTGACGCTGCTCGTCGTCGCCGTGCCCTTCGTCTGGGTCGCCGGTCGGGCTCTCACGCGCATCATCCGTGCCCTCAAGAAGTGATGATGCGGTCGCAGCGGCGCTCTCGCACGCGGCGACGCTGATCGCGGAGGACGTCCGCGCCCTCGCGGCGTCCAATCCCGTCGTGCTGATCGACGGGGGGAGCGGTGCAGGCAAGACCTCTCTGGCCGCGCGCGTGGCGCGAGCCTGGCCGGTCACCGGACGCGTGCAGGTCATCGCCCTGGACTCCCTCTACCCGGGCTGGGACGGGCTCGATGACGGGGCGGAACGCGCGCTCGATGGCATCCTCCGCCCGCACGGGCGCGGACTCCTCGGGACCTGGCGTCGATGGGATTGGGACCGCGGCGAGGAGGCGGAGACCCACGCCGTCGATCCGGCCCTCGGCGTCATCGTCGAGGGCAGCGGGATCCTGCGGCCCTCGACCGCACGCCTGGCCGACGTCCGGATCTGGGTGGAGTCCGGCGAGTCGTCGCGGAAGGCCCGTGCGCTGGCGCGGGATGGGGACACCTACCGCCCGCACTGGGACCGGTGGGCGGCGCAGGAGCGCCGTCACCTCGAGCGAGACCGTCCGAGGGAACTCGCCACTCGCGTGATCGAGGTCCCCTGATTCCGCTCAGCGGAGGGCATCGGCGTCGCTCTCGTCGACGGCCTCGATGAGCAGCTCGAGACGGTATCCCAGCCAGTCATACACCGCCTGACCGTCACCGCCGACGTCGGGTTCGTCGTCGGTGATCCCGAGCCGCGTGGCGATGACGAGCCGGATGGCGGTGAGGGTGCGGAGCCACGCGTCCACGTCCTCGCGGCGTACGACGACGTCGCGGGGAACACGGGCACCCTCATCGGTCACCTCGGCGTCGGGGTCGAACACCTGCAGCGCCGTGCGCATCACCCGCGCATCGTGGAGCCGGCGGTCGAGGAGATCCGCGCGGGTGGCCGACGCGAAGGCGGCCGAAGCCTCGTCATCGTCCGGGTAGGCGTTCGGGGTCAGCCGCGCCACCCCAGGGTCGCCGCCTTCGGAATCCCGGAGCAGGTCCATGAAGTCATCGACGAGCCGGGCCAGGTGCATGCCCTCGATCGTGGCGACCGAGACGGTGATCGGTGGGGTGTTCATGCGGCCTTCCTGACGGTAGCCCAGAGCCCGTAGTCGTGCATCGCCTGTGCGTGCACCTCCATGGTCTCGCGGGGTCCGGTGGCGACGATCGCGTGTCCGTCGTGGTGGACGGCGAGCATGAGACGGGTGGCATGCTCGCGGGTGTAGCCGAAGTACGTGCGGAAGACGCGGACGACGTAGCTCATCAGATTCACCGGATCGTTCCACACGACGACCTCCCAGGGCTCCAGGGGCGCAGCGCAGAGATCGGTGGCCTCATCGACCTCGGGAAGAGCAGTCGACATGATCACGCCCACCCGAGCTCGTGCAGCTGCGCGTCGTCGATGCCGTGGAAGTGCGCGATCTCGTGGACGAGGGTGGTGTGGATCTCGTCGCGGAGTTCGTCGATGCCCTCGCACTGGGCGAGGTGCGGTTCCCGGTAGACGATGATGCGGTCGGGCAGCTCACCCATCCCATACTGCGTGCGCTCCGGCAACGCGAGGCCGTCGTACAGGCCGAGGAGATCCAGGCTCCCGTCCTCGGGACGATCCTCCACCACGAAGACGACGTTCTCGAGCTGCTCGACCATCTCATCGGGCAGCTGGTCGAGCTCGTCGATCACGAGGGCCTCGAAGGCCGCGGCGTCCATGTCCATCCCCTCCAGCCTACGGGGACGGCGCCGGGTTCCTCAGTGCAGGAGGACGAGCAGCGCCGCGACGCCGATGAAGAGGCTTCCGAACACGGTGTTGAGGATCCGCTGGCCGCGCGGAGAGCGGGTGAGGCGCCGGAAGGGGCGCGCCGCCGTGGCGAAGAACCCCCACATCACCAGGACGTCGACGACCACGACGGTGGCGACGAGAGCCAGATACTGGGGGAGCGGAGGCTGGTCCAGCCGGATGAACTGCGGGATGAACGCGAGGAAGAAGACGATCGCCTTGGGATTCAGCAGGTTGACCCAGAACCCGCGGCGCATCATCGACCAGTGGCTCTCCCGGGCATCCACGGGATCCGGCGCGTCATCGAGCGCGGGAGCGGGGCGGGTCAGGATCAACCGGATGCCGAGGTACACCAGATAGGCGGCGCCGGCGTATCGGATGAGGTTGAACAGGACGTCCGAGCGCGAGACGAGGAGCCCGACACCGGCAGCCACGATCACGACATGCACGATGAGCGCGATCTGCTGGCCGATGATTCCCCAGATCGAGCGCTTCCAGCCCTGCGTGAGGGAGTTGGACATCGTGTTGATCGCGCCGGCCCCCGGCGTGAAGCTGATCACCACGGATGCGGTGAGAAGAGAGAACCAGACCGCCAGTGACACCAGGACAGTCTAGGGCCGCAGGAGAGACGAAGAGGCTCGGACCGAACCGGTCCGAGCCTCTTCGAGCTGGGGTGAGTAACGGGGCTTGAACCCGCGACCTCCTGGACCACAACCAGGCGCTCTACCAACTGAGCTATACCCACCATGCGCCCGCCGAAACAGGCAACCCCACGAGTCTATTACATGTTCGGGGCGAACTCCGACACCGTGCGCGCGGCGATCTCCTTGGCGTCGTCGCTGGAAGGCCCGGGCTCGTCCACGAAGACGGCCTCCCGGTAGTAGCGGAGTTCGCGGATGGACTCCAGGATGTCGGCCAGCGCACGGTGGCCGCCGTCCTTCGCCGGAGCCTGGAAGAACACCCGGGGGTACCAGCGACGGGACAGCTCCTTGATGCTGGAGACGTCGACGTTCCGGTAGTGCAGCCACTGGTCGACCTGCGGCATGTACTTCGCGAGGAACATGCGGTCGGTGCCGATCGTGTTGCCGGCGAGAGGCGCGCGGCGCTCGAGCGGGACGAAGCGGCGGATGTAGGCCAGCGTCTGCTCCTCCGCCTCCTGGAGGGTGACTCCGTGCGGGATCTCGTCGATGAGTCCCGAGGTCTCGTGCATGGCGGTGACGAAGTCGTTCATGTGCGCGAGCGCGTCCGCGCTCGGACGGATGACGACCTGGAAGCCGGGGTCGAGCGGACGGAGCTCGAAGTCGGTCACCACCACGGCGATCTCGACGAGTTCGTCGACCGCGAGATCGAGACCCGTCATCTCGCAGTCGATCCAGACGAGGCGGTCGTTCTCCGAAGCAGTCATCATGTCGCCATCCTATCGACGGCCCCGACATCCACCGGGGGAGCGCGGTACGGTAGAGAGGTCCGCCTCCGTAGCTCAGGGGATAGAGCAGGAGCCTTCTAATCTCTTGGTCGCAGGTTCGAATCCTGCCGGGGGCGCAGGGAAATCCGGTCGAGACGGCCGCTGTCAGCAGTGCCGCAGCGCGTCGACCGCGTCATCCGCGCGCCAGAACTCGCCGATCAGCCGGAAGCCGCCCGTCGCCAGGTGCAGCCGTTCCGCGCGGTAACGGAGGCCCAGAGGGTCGGCCACCACCCGCAGATGGCCGAGGACGTGGTCGCGGTTGTCCTGGACGCGCCACAGGTGATCGGCGGCACGGACGAGGTGCTCTCGACGGGACGCGAGCGGCGGGGCTGCTAGCGGGACTCCGGGAGCGGGGATCGAAGCGGTGGCGGTGGTCATGGTCTCTCCTTCCATGGTTCGAACGTACGACCGACCACCGACATTCGCGCGCGCTCCGGTATCCCGCGATGACCTGGCTTCTTCTGCACAAAGCACCGCCACCCGCGCCCGTCCACGGATCACGGGATCGCGTCCCCGCCACCTGCTCGGCGGGGTGCACGCTGGAGCGCATCCGGCCGCCGAGCCGGCAGCGAGAGGACGAACAGATGATCGACACCGTGACCGTCGTCGGGAGAGTCGCGACGGAGCCCACACCCGGGCGGACGAGCGCAGGAGTGCCCGTCACGAACTTCCGGCTCGCGAGCACGCACCGGCGCTTCGACGCGGCGAGCGGCTCGTGGGTGGACGCAGGGACCAACTGGTTCTCGATTGCGGCCTTCCGTCAGCTCGCCGAACACGCGCGGGCCTCGCTGCGGGTGGGGGACAGCGTCATCGTCTCCGGACGACTCCGGGTGCGACCGTGGGAGAGCAACGGGAAGCAAGGGACGAGCGTCGACATCGACGCGGATACGATCGGGCACGATCTCCGGTGGGGGACCACGGCATATCGGCCGAGCGCTCGGCCCTCGCCCGCGGAGGCGGGGGAAAGCGGCGATCACACGACGGCGGACGACGAGGCGCGCGACGCGTGGGATCAGCCTGTGGAGACCGAGGCGGCCTAGACTCTGCTCGTGCTCCGATCGGTCCTCCCGTCCCGCGCTGCGGCGCTCGTGCTCGTCGCCGGTGTCTCGGTAGCCGTCCTAACCGGATGCGCGCCGGAGCCCACGGCGACGCCGACTCCCACGGCGACAGCCACCGCTGATCCGACGCCGTCCGCCGCTCCTGCCCTGGTGTCGGACGGGAGCGCCGAGGACAACCTCCCCGTGTTCACGGCAGTGGCGGAGCAGGTCTGGGGGACGGAGCAACGCGGGGAGGGGCGCGCGTACGTCGACGGTCTCGTCGCGGCGGGATTCGATCGGGAGGCTATGCAGCTCACGCCGGACCAGTCCACCGTCGGGAACCCGGCGGAGAGCATCCAGTTCTCGGTCCGCTGGGGCGAGGAGGAGTGCCTGATTGGACAGGTGGGTCCCTCCACCGGTGCCGTCGTGACCACGGTCATGCCCCAGCTCGCCGGCGGGCGGTGCCTGGTGGGCGCGACGCGGCCGATCGACTGGTGACTCGCGTACACAGATAAGCCCACTCGCGGCCGGTAGGCTGGAGTGTCGATCTTCGACGCCAACAGAAGGAGCGGTTTTCGGTGGCTGAGTACATCTACTCCATGGTTCGTGCCCGCAAGGCGGTGGGTGAGAAGCTCATCCTGGACGACGTCACGATGGCGTTCCTGCCGGGCGCGAAGATCGGCATGGTCGGCCCCAACGGCGCCGGAAAGTCGACGATCCTCAAGATCATGGCCGGGCTCGACACCCCGTCCAACGGTGAGGCCAAGCTCTCGCCGGGGTACTCCGTCGGCATCCTCATGCAGGAGCCGGAGCTCGACGAGTCGAAGACGGTCCTCGAGAACATCCAGGACGGCATCGCCATCAAGGCGAAGGTCGACCGGTTCAACGAGATCTCCGCGCTGATGGCCGACCCGGATGCCGACTTCGACGCGCTCCTCGCGGAGATGGGGACGCTGCAGGAGGAGATCGACGCGGCGGACGGCTGGGACCTCGACTCTCAGCTCGAGCAGGCGATGGACGCCCTCCGCACCCCTCCCGGCGACGCGGCCATCGCTCCGCTCTCCGGTGGCGAGAAGCGCCGTGTGGCGCTGGCCAAGCTGCTGCTGCAGAAGCCCGACCTGCTGCTCCTCGACGAGCCCACCAACCACCTCGACGCGGAGAGCGTGCTCTGGCTCGAGCAGCACCTCCAGTCGTATAAGGGCGCCGTGATCGCCATCACCCACGACCGGTACTTCCTCGACCACGTGGCCGAGTGGATCGCCGAGGTCGACCGCGGACGGCTCATCGGCTACGAGGGCAACTACTCCACGTACCTGGAGAAGAAGGCCGAGCGCCTCGACATCCAGGGCAAGAAGGACGCGAAGCTCGCCAAGCGCCTGAAGGACGAGCTGGACTGGGTCCGCTCCAGCGCGAAGGGGCGCCAGACGAAGTCGAAGGCGCGTCTGGCCCGGTACGAGGAGATGGCGGCCGAGGCGGAGCGCACGAGGAAGCTGGACTTCGAGGAGATCCAGATCCCCGCCGGTCCTCGACTCGGCAACGTGGTCATCGAGGCCAAGAACCTCCAAAAGGGCTTCGACGGCCGCTCGCTCATCGACGGCCTGAGCTTCAGCCTTCCGCCGAACGGCATCGTCGGCGTCATCGGCCCGAACGGCGTCGGAAAGACGACCCTGTTCAAGACCATCGTCGGGCTGGAGCCCCTGGACGGCGGCGATCTGAAGATCGGCGAGACCGTCAAGATCAGCTACGTCGACCAGTCGCGGTCGTCGATCGACCCGAACAAGACCCTGTGGGAGGTCGTCTCCGACGGTCTGGACTTCATCACGGTCGGTAAGACCGAGATCCCGTCCCGGGCCTACGTCTCGAAGTTCGGTTTCAAGGGCCCGGACCAGCAGAAGAAGGCCGGCGTGCTCTCCGGTGGTGAGCGCAACCGTCTGAACCTCGCGCTCACCCTCAAGGAGGGCGGCAACCTGCTCCTCCTCGACGAGCCGACCAACGACCTCGACGTCGAGACGCTGAGCTCCCTGGAGAATGCGCTGCTCGAATTCCCCGGCTGTGCGGTGGTCATCACTCACGACCGGTGGTTCCTGGACCGGATCGCGACGCACATCCTCGCCTACGAGGGCACGGACGAGAAGCCCGACCAGTGGTACTGGTTCGAGGGCAACTTCGAGGCCTACGAGCAGAACAAGATCGAGCGACTCGGCCCGGATGCGGCGAAGCCCCACCGGTCGACGCACCGCAAGCTCACCCGCGACTGAGTCGGCTATGGGCACTGACTCGCCGGGTTCCCGCCTGCACATCCCGATCCACCTCCGCTGGGGCGATCTGGATGCGTTCAACCACGTCAACAACACCTCGATGCTCAAGCTGCTCGAGGAGGCGCGCGTCCGCGCGTTCTGGCGGGCGGGACCCGGCGAGGAGGCGCCGTCCACCGCCGTCCTCGACTCCGGGATCGAGGAGGGGATCCTGACCCTCATCGCGCGGCAGGAGATCGAGTACCTCGCTCCGGTTCCGTACCAGCGGCGCCCGCTCGAGGTGCAGATGTGGTTCGGGAAGCTCGGCGGGTCCAGCGTCGAGGTCTGCTACGAGGTGCACAACGACCCCGCCGCCGAGCCGCGTGAGCTCTACGCGCGATCCACCGCGATCATCGTGCTCGTCGACGCGGGTACCGGACGGCCGACACGCCTGACGGCGGAGATGCGCGAGGCGTGGGAGCCGTACGTCGGTCCCTCCATCGAGTACGCGCACCGCTGAGCGATGCGTCAGCGATCCTCGGGAACGCGGATCATGATCTCCTGCGCGACACTCGCCACCAGCGTGCCCTCCCGGGTGTAGACGCGCCCCGTAGCGAGTCCGCGACCGCCGCGGGCGTTCGGCGACTCCTGCACATAGAGGAGCCACTCGTCCACGCGCGCCGGGCGATGCCACCACATCGCGTGGTCAAGACTCGCGACCTTCAGGCCGGGAAGTGACCAGGAGACCCCGTGTGCGCGCAGGATCGACTCCTGGATCGTCATGTCGCTGAGGTAGGCCAGCGCGGCCCGATGCAGCCGCTGGTCGTCGGGGAGCGGGGCGCGCAGTCGCATCCACACCGCCTGCCGGGGGACCCGTTCGTCATCGTTCGGCAGGTAGAGGGGGGAGTCGACGTGGCGGATGTCCGCGGCACGCTCGCTCAGCATGCGTCGCGCGCCTCCGGCGAGCCCGGGCACACGGTCTTCATCGGGGGCGAGGTCTTCCGGGACGGGCACACCGGCGGGCATGGGCTCGGCGTGCTCCACCCCGGGATCGGCATCCTGGAACGAGGCGATCATCGAGAAGATCGGCACGCCGTTCTGGTACGCCTGGGTGCGGCGGGTGGAGAACGAACGTCCGTCGTGGATACGGTCGACGGCGATGGTGATCCCTTGGCTCGCATCGCCGGGACGGAGGAAGTAGCCGTGCATCGAGTGGACGGCGCGGTCCTCCGGCAGCGTGCGCTCCGCGGCCACGAGGGTCTGCGCGAGCACCTGTCCGCCGTAGATGCGGCCGCTCGGCATCGGGTGCGACGAGCCGGTGAAGATGTCCTCGGTGGTCCGCGCCTGGGTGGCGTCGAGGTCGAGGACGTCGAGAAGACGCTCCACGGTCTGGATGGCGTGCTCGTCGGCGCTCATGTGTTCCCCTCCGCGGCCCGGGGTCGCCGCTCGTTGGTAGTTTAGAACGCGTGACCCCTCAGCTCCTGCTCGCCGATCCGGACACGGCGAAGGATGTCCTCACGTTCACGGGCCGCGCGGCCCGGGTGTCCGACGAGGGTGTGCGGCTCCAGGCTCATCAGGGCGTGCTGGCCCTCACCACGGCGGTCCTCGCGCCTCAGGGGCTCTTCGATCAGACGCCGACGATCCTTGCCATGCGCATCGTCCGAGCCGACCCGGAGCTCGAGTGCGACCTCGTGATCGACGCCCTGAGGTCGACGGACGACCCGCAGCGCCTCGCCCTGCCGGAGACCGCTCTCTCACCCGCGTGGGCCGGTGTCGCGCCCCCACGACAGGGGTGGGCACTGGAGTCGACCCTTACCGCCTCCGTCATCGCGCAGCGCGCGCAGTGGGGCATCTCCGCGGTCGCGCACGGCGCGGGACCGGGATCCGGCGAAGAGGCGGTGCGCGCGCTCCGCGCGGCGATCTGGGGCGAGCCGGACGACGACCTCGGCGGCCTGCCGCGCGGCGTCGCTTTCGCGGCAGACGCGCTCGGATTCATCTCCGGCGAAGAGGACGTGCCCGTCACGCGTTCCGGTCGTTGGACGCGGCTCGCGTTCCGCCGCGGCCACGTGCTCGCCCGCGGTCCCGTGGCCTCCGGGCTGACCGGCGTGCGAGCCACCGGCACCCGCGCCTGACGCGATCGCGGGACCGGCGGGCAGCTCGGGATCAGCCGACGGCAGCCGCTGCGCGACCCGCCTGACGGCCGGAGAACAGGCACCCGCCGAGGAACGTGCCCTCCAGGGCTCGATAGCCGTGCGCCCCTCCGCCGCCGAAGCCGCTGGCCTCGCCCGCGGCGAAGAGACCCGGAATCGGCGCGCCGCTTCCATCCAGGGCGCGACCGTCCAGATCCGTGTTGATCCCCCCGAGGGACTTCCTGGTGAGCACGTGCAGCTTGACCGCGATCAGCGGCCCGGCGGCGGGGTCCTGGAGCCGATGCGGGGCCGCGGTGCGGATGAGCTTGTCACCGCGATAGGCCCGCATCGAGCGCAGCATGCCGATCTGCGGGTCCTTGCTGAAGTCGTTGGCCATCTCCCGGTCGCGGGCGACCACCTCGCGGCGCACGGCCTCGATGTCCAGGAGCTCGCCCCCGGGGTGGGCCGCCATCTGCTCCAGCAGCGACTCCAGGTCGTTCTCGACGATGAAGTCCTCGCCCTCGTCGAGGAACGACTGCACGGGTCCGGTCGGCCCTTTCGCGAGGCGGGACTTGAGGAGCAGGGCGACGTCCTTGCCGGTGAGATCCGGGTTCTGCTCGCTGCCGGACAGCGCGAACTCCTTCTCCACGATCTGCCGCGAGGTCACGAACCAGGAGTGGTCGTGGCCCGTCCGCCGCAGGTGCTCGAGCGTGCCGAGGGTGTCGAAGCCAGGGTAGAGCGGAACGGGGAGCCGGTGTCCGGTCGCGTCGAGCCACAGCGACGAGGGCCCGGGCAGGATGCGGATGCCGTGCTGCGGCCACACCGGGTCCCAGTTCGTGATGCCCTCCACGTAGTGCCACATCCGGTCGCCGTTGATGAGGCGGGCTCCGGCGGCGGCGCTCACGGTCTGCATCGAGCCGTCGACATAGGCAGGCACGCCGGAGAGCATGTGCGCCGGGGGAGTGCCGAGGCGCGAGGGCCAGGCCGCTCGGACGAGGTCATGGTTTCCGCCGATGCCCCCAGAGGCCACGATCGTCGCCGCCGCGTCGATCTCGAACGCGGCGATCACGTCTCGGGATGAGGGGACGCCCCGGGCGGCACCGTCCGACGCCAGCACGCTCCCGCGCGCACCGGTCACGCGTCCGTCGGTGAGCACGAGTTCCTCGACGCGGTGTCGGGCGAGGACGGTGAGCCGTCCCTCGCGCTCTCCCTGCTCGACGGCGGCCGCGAACGGGGCGACGATCCCCGGCCCGGTGCCCCAGGTGATGTGGAAGCGGGGGACGGAGTTCCCCGGACCGAGGGCGCCGTAGCCGCCCCGCTCGGCCCAGCCCACCACCGGGAAGAAGCCGACACCGCGGGCGCGGAGCCAGGAGCGCTTCTCGCCGGCCGCGAACTGCAGATAGGCCTCTGCCCAGCGCCGGGGCCACTCGTCCTCGGGGCGGTCGAATCCGGCGGTGCCGAACCAGTCCTGGGTCGCGAGCTCGAGCGAGTCGGTGATGCCGAGGCGGCGCTGTTCCGGAGAGTCCACGAGGAAAAGCCCGCCGAAGGACCACCACGCCTGCCCGCCCAGGTTCGTCCGCGGCTCTTGATCGACGATGACGACGCGACGTCCGGCCTCGAGGGCTTCCGCGGCGGCCACGAGACCTGCCAACCCCCAACCGATCACCAGGACGTCTGCGGTCGGGGGTGTGGTCGTCATGGGGTCTCCGTTGAATCCTGACGGGTGCGGGTCTCCAGGGTCGTGCGCCCCTGGGGAGCCGTGCCGATGCCGGACGGCTCGAATGTGTTCACCATGGCATATGCGGCGCGCTCCAGGTAGTCCCAGAGAGCGGTTTCGTGCAACGGGGACAACTGCGCCTCGTCCAGAGCCGTGCGCATATGACGAAGCCAACGATCGCGGGCGTCGGGGTCGACGCGGAAGGGCATGTGACGCATCCGCAGGCGGGGGTGCCCACGGGTCTCGCCGTAGGTGCTCGGGCCGCCCCAGTACTGTTCGAGGAACAGCAGCAGCCGCTCCTCGGCCGGACCGAGGTCCTCCTCCGGGTACATCGGCTTGAGCACCGGGTCGAGGGCGACCTCGCGATAGAAGACCGAGACGATCTTCGCGAACGTCTCGCGCCCGCCGACCTCGTCGTAGAACGTCACTTGTCTGCACTCCCGTCGCCGCCGGTGTTCTTCTTGCGCCGCCAGATGCCGCGATCCGGGATCACGGGCACCCCGGTGACGGCGTTGGGGCGCGTCTTCGGCGGGTTGGCGCCCCGCACGCGGCGCGCACCCTCCAATCCGGTGGGCACGACGTCCGCGAGACGCGGCACGTCGATCTCCTTCTCCAGCAGAGCGGCTCGGAGCTGGCGTCGGAGCTCCTGCGCCACGTCGTCTCGCGCGTTCGCCCTGGTCTTGATGACGGCGCGCACCACGAGGGCGTCGCCGTCCACCGACTCCAGGCCCCACAGCTCCGGCTTCTCCACGATGCGGGTGCGCCACTTCGGGTCCTTCGCCAGGCCCTGCGCCGTCTCCAGCAGGATGTGCTCGACCTGTTCGAGGTCGGAATCGGGTGCCACACCGATGTCGACGATCGCGCGCGCCCAGCCCTGCGACATGTTCCCGATCCGGGTGACCTCTCCGTTGCGCACATACCAGAGGGTCCCGTTCACGTCCCGCACCTGGGTCACGCGCACGCTGACGTACTCGACGACGCCGCTCGCCAGCCCGAGGTCGACGACGTCGCCGATGCCGATCTGGTCTTCGGCGACGAGGAAGATACCGTTCAGCACGTCTTTGACGATGTTCTGGGCGCCGAAACCGAGACCGGCACCGACCGCCGCCGTGAGAAGGGTGAGCGAGCCGAGGAGAGCATTGTCGATCGCGTTGACGATGAGGATGATCGCGATGATCACGAGCATCACGTTGACGATGTTCTGCAGGATGGTGCCGAGCGTGCGCGTGCGCTGGACCAGTCGCATGTCGGCCAGCGGGGAGCGTTCGAGTGCCTGGGTGTCGTCGACGGCGGCCTTGTTCTTGGCGGTGTCGACGATGCGGTGCACGACCCGCCTGATCACCCGGCGCAGCACGAGCGCGATGAGGACGCAGGCGCCGATGATCAGGGCGATCTGCAGGAGCTTGCCGCCGACCTTGGTCAGCAGCGCGAGCATGTCCACCACCCACGCGGGGAGTTCGGCGGGCGTCGGCGTGGGGGTCGTCTCAGCGGAAATCAGCATCGTGTCGATGGTACCGAGAGGGCCTCTGCGCCGGCTGGAAGAGCGGCGGCAGAGGCCCGTGTCGGTGTCGGTGGTGGAGGGTCAGTCCTCGGCGTCGCGGGACTGCGCGGCGAGGGCACGCTCCACGTCCGCAAGGTTCTCCAGCACGAGCCGGCGCAGGGCGGGCGGCGCGTCCTGGTGCGCGGAGAGCCAGCCCCGCGTCGCATCGCGCAGCGCGACGTCGGCGAGAGCGGTGGGGAAGAGCCCGACGACCAGGTACTGCGCGATCTGGTAGGTCCGCGACTCCCACACCGGCAGGAGCATGTCGAAGTACTGCGGCACGAAGGCGCCCAGCACTTCCACACCCGCCGGGTGGACGAAGCCGAGGGCTGCCGAGCGGACGATCGTGTTCGGGGCGTCGTCGCGTGCGATCAGCGCGTCCCAGGCCTCCTGCTTCGCGGCGGCATCCGGAAGCGCGGCGCGCGCCTGCGCGGCGAACTCCGCACCCTTGGCGGTGTTGTCGGCGGCGAGCGCGGCGTCGATGGCCCCGGCGTCGGTCGCACCGATGGTCGCGAGGCCGACGAGGAGCTGCCAGCTCAGGTCGGCGTCGACATCGAGTCCGGGGAGCGTCTCCTCACCCGAGCGCAGACGCCCGACGATGCCGGCGTGCTCCGGCGTCACCAGGTTGTTCGCGAAGGCGGTGACGAACTGGAGCTGGCTGTCGCTGCCGGCCTCCGCCGACTCGGCGAGCGCCCAGAGACCGTCGGCCACCTTCAGCCGTGCGGCTTCGCGCTCCGCCGGGGCGACGTAGAGCGTCGCGGCCGTCCGGAGCTGCGCGAGGGTGGTGCGGACCGTGGTGGACTCGGTCTCCCGGCCGATGTTGCCGAGAACGAGGTCGATGTAGTCGGACGCCGCCGTCTCCGCGTCGCGGGTCTGGTCCCAGGCGGCGCCCCAGACGAGCGAGCGGGCGAGGGGGTCGTGGATGTCGGCGAGGTGGGCGATCGCTGTCGCGAGCGACTTCTCGTCGAGACGGATCTTCGCGTACGCGAGGTCGTCGTCGTTGAGGAGGATGAGGTCGGGACGGTCGAGGCCCTGGAGCTCGGGGACCTCGGTGCGGTCGCCGTCCACGTCGACCTCGATGTGATGGGTGCGCGTGAGCGCGCCGTCCTGCAGCGAGTAGAAGCCGATGCCGAGACGGTGCGGACGGATGGTCGGGTAGTCGGCCGGAGCCGTCTGGGTGATGGCGAAGCGCGAGATCTTGCCGTTGTCGTCCTCGGCCACGACGGGCTCGAGGGTGTTGACCCCGGCCGTCTCCAGCCACTTCTTCGACCACGTACCGAGATCGCGGCCGCTCGTGGCCTCCAGCTCCGTCAGGAGGTCGCTGAGCTCGGTGTTGCCCCAGGAGTGCTTCTGGAAGTACTGCGAGACACCGGCGAAGAACGCCTCGATGCCGACCCACGCGGCGAGCTGCTTGAGGACCGAGCCGCCCTTGGCGTAGGTGATGCCGTCGAAGTTGACCTGCACGTCCTCGAGGTCGTTGATCTCGGCGACGATCGGGTGCGTGGAGGGGAGCTGGTCCTGGCGGTAGGCCCAGGTCTTCTCCATCGCGTTGAAGGTCGTCCAGGCCTCGGTCCACTCGGTCGCCTCGGCCGTCGCGATGGTGGACGCCCACTCGGCGAACGACTCGTTGAGCCAGAGGTCGTTCCACCACTTCATGGTGACGAGGTCGCCGAACCACATGTGGGCGAGCTCGTGGAGGATCGTCACGACGCGACGCTCCTTGACGGCGTCGGTGACCTTGCTGCGGAAGACGTACGTCTCGGTGAACGTCACCGCTCCCGCGTTCTCCATCGCGCCGGCGTTGAACTCGGGGACGAAGAGCTGGTCGTACTTGGCGAACGGGTACGGCACGCCGAACTTGGACTCGAAGTAGGCGAAGCCCTGACGGGTCTTGTCGAAGATGTAGTCGGCGTCCAGGTGCTGCCAGAGGCTCTTGCGTCCGTAGACCCCGAGCGGGATCACCCGTCCCGAGGCGCTGGTGAGCTCGGAGAAGGTCGCCTCGTACGGTCCGGCGACGAGAGCCGTGATGTAGGAGGAGATCCGGGGCGTGGGCTCGAAGCCCCAGGTGGCCGAGACGCCGTCGTCGTGGACGATGGGCTCGGGGGTGGGGGAGTTGGAGACGACCTTCCACTCCGCGGGGGCGGTCACCGTGAACTGGAAGGTGGCCTTGAGGTCGGGCTGCTCGAAGACGGCGAACACGCGACGGGAGTCGGGCACCTCGAACTGCGAGTAGAGGTACACCTCGCCGTCCACCGGGTCGACGAAGCGGTGCAGGCCCTCGCCGGTGTTGGTGTAGAGGCAGTCGGCGTCGACGACGAGGACGTTCTCCTCCTGCAGACCGGCGAGCGCGATCCGGGAGTCGGCGAAGACCTCGCGCGGGTCGAGCTGCTCTCCGTTGAGCGAGATCTCGCGCACGTCGCGGGCGATGAGGTCGATGAAGGTGAAGCTGTCGGGGGACGCGGAGAAGCGCACGACGCTCCGGGAGCCGAAGACCTCGGCGCCCTTGGTCAGATCGAGGGCGACCTCATAGGAGTGCGTGTCGACGACGTCGCGGCGCTCCTGCGCTTCGATTCGGGTGAGGTTCTCTCCAGGCAAAGCTGTACTCCCAGGGGTGAGGGGATGTAACCGGGGGTCGGCGCAGTTGGCGCCGACGGCAACCATGACAGCCTACGCCAGAGCGACGCGCGCGCCGTCGATCCTCACGAACCGGGGATAGTCACGGTCGTGCGGACGCTCGTCGTCCGCGGAGGTGGGAAGATGGAGGGGTGACCGCGATCGAGCCGAATGTCGTTCCCTTTGCCTCGCCCGCCGCTGCCGGCGGCGACCCCTATGTGACCACGCCCGTCGCCTACGACGCCATCCTCTTGGCGAGCTTCGGCGGCCCGGAGGGCCAGGAGGACGTGATCCCCTTCCTCCGGAACGTGACGCGCGGTCGGGGCATCCCGGATGAGCGGCTGGAGGAGGTCGCGCACCACTACCGTCACTTCGGCGGCGTGAGCCCGATCAACGGCCAGAACCGCGTGCTCAAGGAGGCGCTGGAGAAGGCGCTCGTGGCCCGGGGGATCGATCTCCCGGTGTACTGGGGCAACCGCAACTGGGGTCCGTACCTCGAGGACGTGCTGCCCGAGGCGTCCGCCAACGGCCACACCACCCTCCTCGCCTTCGCCACGAGCGCGTACAGCTCGTTCTCCAGCTGCCGCCAGTACCGCGAGGACTTCGCCCGCGTGCTGACCGACACCGGCCTCGGCGAGACGGTCACCATCGACAAGATCCGCCCCTTCTACGACCACCCCGGCTTCGTCGAGGCCTTCGAGGCGGGCGTGCGGGAGTCGGTGCAGACCTACCTCGACCAGGGCTTCGCGCCGACCGAGATCCAGGTCCTCTTCTCCACGCACAGCATCCCGACCGCCGACGCCGAGCGCTCCGGCGCCCGCGACATCGACTGGGGCGAGGGCGGGGCCTATGCCGCGCAGCACCTCGCCGTGTCGGAGTGGACGATGGAGCAGGTGCGGGCCGCCATCCCGGGAGCCGCCGACGTGCCCTGGGAGCTCGTCTACCAGTCCCGTTCGGGCCCCGCGTCGCAGCCCTGGCTGGAGCCCGACGTCTGCGACGTGATCGCGGAGCTCCCGGCGCGCGGTCGCAAGGCGGTCATCGTGGTCCCCGTCGGCTTCATGAGCGACCACATGGAGGTCCTCTGGGATCTCGACACCGAGGCCGCCGAGGCCGCGGAGGAGGCGGGCCTCGCCTTCGTCCGTACGCCGACGCCCGGTGTCCGCGAGGCTTTCGTGGAGGGCATCGTCGACCTCATCGAGGAGCGCCTGCAGGGGCGCCCGAACGCGGAGCGTCCGCACGTCACCGATCTGCCCGGCGCCTTCGACGTCTGCCGTCCCGGGTGCTGCGAGAACGTGCGCGCGGGGTTCAAGCCCGCGGCGGCCGGCATCGCCCCCTGAGTCGCGGACGGAGCGGATCCTAGGATGGAGAACATGCGCATCCACATCGCCACCGATCACGCCGGACTCGAGTTCTCGACGCGGCTGCAGGAGCATCTCCGCGCCGCAGGGCACGAGGTGATCGACCACGGTCCGGTGGAGTACGACGCGCTCGACGACTACCCGGCCTTCTGCATCCGGGCGGCGCAGGCCGTCGTCGTCGATCAGGCGACCGGGGTGCCGGCGCTCGGTGTCGTCTTCGGCGGCTCGGGCAACGGCGAGCAGATCGCCGCGAACAAGGTCGCCGGGGTCCGCGCAGCGCTCGTCTGGAACCTCTCCACGGCCGAACTCGCGCGGGAGCACAATGACGCGAACGTCATCTCCATCGGAGCTCGTCAGCACACCTACGACGAGGTCACGGCGTTCATCGACCGGTTCATCGCCACGCCGTTCTCCGGCGACGAGCGGCACGTCCGGCGCATCGGACAGATCGCCGACTTCGAGCGCGACGGCTCGCTCCTCCCGGACCCCCGAGCCTGACATGCCCGAGGGACATTCCGTCCACCGCATCGCGCGGCAGTTCGATCGTAACTTCGTCGGCAAGACGATGAGCGCTTCCAGCCCGCAGGGACGCTTCGCCGAGGGCGCCGCGGTGCTCGACGGACGTCAGGCCGTGAGCGTGCAGGCCGTGGGCAAGCAGATGTTCCTCGAAGCGGAGGGTGACCTCTGGCTGCGCGTGCACCTCGGTCTCTACGGTGCCTGGGACTTCGCGGGGGAGATCCTCGTCGACCCCACCATCGCGTCGGCCAACGGCCGGATGGGCCAGACCAATCAGCGCGGCACCACTCTCGACGAGACGATCCTCGACGACGCGGGGGAGAACTCGCTCGCCTCGATCGGGGCACCGCGGCGCGCCAGGGTCCACGTGCGGATGTCCGAGCAGACCAAGGGGCTGACCGACGAGATCGACGAATGGCCGCCCCCTGTGGTGGGTCAGGTGCGCCTGCGACTGATGACCGACATCACGGTGGCCGACCTGCGCGGTCCCACGGCGTGCGTGTTGCAGACCCCCGAGGAGATGCTGGCGACAGTCGCCAAGCTCGGTCCCGATCCGCTCGTCGGCGATCCGGCGGAGAACGAGGAGCGGTTCGTCCGCGCCGTGCGGAAGAAGCCGACCCCGATCGCCCTGCTGCTGATGGACCAGGCGGTCGTCAGCGGCATCGGCAACGTGTACCGCGCCGAGATGCTCTATCGGCAGAGGCTGAACCCGCATACGCCCGGCCGCGACGTCCCGGAGGATGTCGTCAGGGCGCTCTGGCATGACTGGGTGCGGCTGCTGGCCATCGGCGTGGAGACCGGCCAGATGATGACCATGGACGGGCTGTCTCCCGAGCAGTACCGCGCCGCGATGGCGAGCCGCGACGACCGCCACTGGGTCTACCACCGGGCGGGCCTGCCGTGCCGGGTGTGCGGGACCGAGATCGCGCTGGAGGAGATCGGCGCCCGCAAGTTGTACTGGTGCCCGCGCTGTCAGGCCTGAGGGCGGGATCTTCGGGGCTCCCGCCGCTCTAGGCTGGGATCCATGCGACAGAATCCGAGCTTCACGCTCGCCGATGTGGCCGAGATCCGCCGCCTCATCGATGCCAACCCGTGGGCGACGGTGGTGAGTGCGCCTGAGGACGGTCTGGTCGCCTCGCACTATGCCGTCCTCCTCGACGACGACCGCGATGATCTGACGGTCGTGGGGCACGTGGGCCGCCCGGACGACGCCATCCACGGCCTGGGGGAGCGGGAGATCCTGCTCGCCTTCCAAGGGCCGCATGGGTACGTCTCTCCGGGCTGGTACGGCGACGTCCCCGCGGTGCCGACCTGGAACTACACCGCGGTGCACCTGTCGGGCGTTCCCGAGATCCTCAGCACCGCGGAGAACCTCCGTGTGCTCGATGCCCTGGTCGCGCGGTTCGAGTCGCGCCTGCCCGACCCGCGCCTGATGTGGGAGCGTCCGAACGACGCGGCCTTCATCGAGAGACTCGAATCCGGAACGGTCGGCTTCCGTCTCACCCCGACGAAGGTCGTCGCCAAGCGGAAGCTGAGCCAGAACAAGCCTGCGGAGACCATCGAGGCGGTGATCGCGGCGCTGCATGCCGAAGGGCCGTACGCGAACGCCGCCCTCGCCGCGGAGATGCGTCGTGCGCAGGACGCGCGGACGGGTGGCGGGGCGTGAGCGCCCTCGGCGTCGAGGTCGGTACGGTTCGTGCCGTCCGCCCCGTGGGTCCGGGGCGGGAGTTCCTGCTGGACGATGAGCCGGTCGACCTCCACCTCGCCGACGGACGCATCGTCGACATCGCGCCGACCGGGGCCCTGCCGGCGCGCGGCGAGGTCATCGAGGCCGACGGTGCCTGGGCGGTGCCCGGGCTCTGGGACAACCATGTGCACACCGTGCAGTGGGCTCTCGCGGCGGAGCGCGTCCCTCTGGGGGAAGCGGACTCAGCCGCCGGGGCCGCGAGGTTGATGCGCGATGCGCCCGTGCTGCCCGACGGACGACGGATCGGCGCGGGGTTCCGGGACGCGCTGTGGCCGGATCGGCCGTCCGTGGCCGCGCTCGATGCCGAGACCGGCGTCGTGCCCACCTACCTGATCAATGCGGACGTGCACAGCGTCTGGCTGAACTCGGCGGCCCTGGCGCGCGAGGGCTTCCGCGCGGACGACGGTCTGCTCCGCGAGGAGGACGCGTTCGAGATCTCCCGCCGGCTCAATGCCGTCGACCCTGCCCACAGCGATGAGGCGGTCATCCGTGCGGGGGCGGCGGCCGCGGCACGGGGTGTGACCGGTCTGGTCGACTTCGACATGGCGTGGAACGCCGATGCCTGGCCGCGACGGATCCTCGCGGGCTTCGCCGCGCACCGTGTCGAGTTCGCGTTCTACCCGGCGGATCTCGATCGGGCCATCACCACGGGCCTCCGCACGGGGGAGCGCCTTGCGGTGTCGGATCCGACCGGGCTGGTCGGATCCCTCGTGCGGGTCGGGTCGTTGAAGGTCATCAGCGACGGCTCGCTCGGCACCCGTACCGCGGCGTGCTCACACTCCTACCCCGGCGACCCCGCGAACTACGGGGTGCTGACGGTGCCTCCGGAGGAGCTCACGGCGCTGCTGACCACTGCGGCGGGAGCGGGGATCGAGGCCGCCGTGCACGCGATCGGCGATCGCGCTGTGACGGCGGCCCTCGACGCCTTCGGCGCTTCCGGTGCCACAGGGTCGATGGAACATGCGCAACTGGTGCGGCACGCCGACCTCACCCGATTCGCCCGGCTCGGGGTGCGCGCGAGCGTCCAACCCCAGCATGCGGTGGACGACCGCGACCTGGTCGAGCACCACTGGGCGGAGCAGACCGCGATCGGCTACCCGCTCGCCTCGCTGCTGTCGGCGGGTGCGGAGGTGCGCTTCGGCTCCGATGCGCCGGTCGCGCCGCTCGACCCCTGGCACGCGATCTCCGCGGCGGTGTGGCGGACCGACGACGATCGGGCCGCCTGGCATCCGGAGGAGCGGGTGACGCTGGAGCAGGCCCTCGAAGCGAGTGTCCGCACGTCGCTCCGCCCCGGTCAGGGCGCAGACATCGTGATCCTCGGAAGTGATCCTCGCACTGCGGACGCGACGGGGCTCCGGACGATGCCCGTCACCACGACGCTGCTCGGCGGTCGCCTCACGCACGTCGCCTGAGGCGCCGCGCACACGACGAAGGGCGGCCCCGGATCGGAGCCGCCCTTCGTCGTGTGCGTGGTGTCAGGCCGCGATGTGCGACACGAGGAACCAGCGGTCCTTCTCCAGCCCGCGCTGGATCTCGATCGCCACGTCCTGGCTCGTGAGGTCGACCTCGTCCAGGCCCTCGACGGCTGCCTTGACGTCGACGAGGATCGCGTCGATGTCGGCGATCACGGCTCGGATCAGTTCGTCCGACTGTGCGAAGCCGGCGGGAACGCCGGTGGCGCCTGCCTTCTCGGCGACGGCGTTCACGCGCGCGTCGATCGGCAGGCCCAGAGCGACGATGCGCTCGGCCGCGGTGTCGGCGAAGTCACCCGCGTGGGCGACGATCGTGTCGAGCAGCTCGTGCACGCCGACGAAGTTGGCGCCGCGGACGTGCCAGTGCGCCTGCTTGCCGTTGACGGTCAGCGCCTGGAGGCCGAGGACGACGGGGGAGAGGAACTGCGCCGCACCGGCGGCCACAGTCGGGTCGATGGCGGTGGTGGAAACGGTCTGGGCCTTGCTCATCTTCTTGCTCCTCCGAATGAAGTTCTCTGTCTGACGAGTACAACGTTACTCAGGCTCAGGCATTCCGCAAGGAAGCTGAGGCTCCACTCACTTCCGCGTGATTCCGGGGGAGTGAGGGTAGTCTCGCCTCATGAGCATCGCTGCCGGAGCCTCCGTCCTCGCCCTCCCGGATCGCACCCCCGAGCTCGACGACACCGCCTTCGTCGCGGACGGCGCCCGCATCGTCGGCGCGGTGTCCCTCGGAGCCGGTGCCAGCGTCTGGTACAACGCGGTGCTTCGCGGTGACTCCTCGCCGATCGTCATCGGCGCTGGCAGCAACGTGCAGGACAACGTGTCGGTCCACGTCGACGCCGGGCATCCCGTCCTCGTCGGGTCACGGGTGTCGATCGGGCACAACGCTGTCGTGCACGGCTGCACGATCGGTGACGGCTCTCTCATCGGGATGGGGGCCGTCATCCTCAGCGGCGCCGTGATCGGAGAGGGCTGCCTGATCGCCGGCGGTGCCGTCGTGCTCGGTGGGACCGAGGTGCCGCCGGGGTCCCTGGTGGCAGGCGTGCCGGCGAAGGTGCGCAGATCGCTCTCAGACGACGAACGCGCCTCGCTGCTGGCGAATGCCGCGATCTACCTGGAGCATGCTGCCACGCACACGCAGGCGAGCGAGGCGTGAGACCTCGCCCCGCTAGGCTGGGGCGGTACGGGGCGGTGGCCAAGCTGGTTAAGGCAGTGGGCTCATAACCCAACGATCGTCGGTTCAAGTCCGACCCGCCCTACCGCTCAAACCTCTCGATCAGCGTAATTCCGCGGATCTAGGAGGCGAATCACGTGCTCATTCCCACGATCCACGTCGCCGCGATCCGCCTCATCGTCGTGTCGGCAGTTCCCGAAAGCACCCGCGGTCGCGCCCTGGCAGCGATGGGCAGCGTCACCCAGACCGCCGGTGTCACCGGCACGCCCCTCGCCGCGCCCCTCGTCGTCGCCGTCGGACCTGCCGGCGCCCTGGCCGTCGCCGGAATCGGCACGCTCCTGGCCGCGGTGCTGACCCTGCTCATGTACAGCACCCGCCGGGCGCAGGGGAATCATCGACGTGTCGATGTGCGTCGCCGGTAAAGGAGCAGGACCAGGCCGAGGGCGACCGTGGCAGCTCCGAGGGCGACGATGATGGCGAGGAACCCACGGTCGACCCCGGTGCGGGCGAGATCCTCTGCCCCGGAACCGCCGGTGGGGCTGATCGACGGTGACGGCGACGGGGTGGGGGGCGGCGCTGGATCAGCCGTGTACCGGTTGTCGATCGTCACCACCGTGTCGACCCCTGGGCGGACGGGGAATGGGGCGTCGAAAGGCTCGAGCGCGACGGGGGCGCCCCCGTCGATGGTGATCGAGGCGGTGGTGGCGACGGTCGTATCGGGTGCGGCGCCGGTCTCGGTTTCGATGACCCTGCACTCGTGGGCTTCCAACACGGTCGCGTTTCCCGCATCCGCGGTTCCGGCTCCGACGGGGAGAGCGAAGGAGTAGGACGTGTCGGGGGTGCATTGCACCTCCAATCTCGCGTCTCCGGCACGCAACGCGACGTCGTCGCTGCCGTTCTTCACAACCAAGAGGTGCCCCGCGGGTTGGAACTCGTTGGTGAAGTCGCAGATCGCATCCGGGTTCTCCGGAGTCAGGATGACGTCGACGCTGGCACTCTCCGTGTCCACGGTGGCCGCATTCGCGCCGCAGTCGGCGGAGGCGAGACTCCAGGATCCTTCGGCGCTCGGCGCAGGGAGGAGCTCGACGATGCCGTAATGCGCCGAGGGCTCGACGGTCAACGCGTCAGCGGCCGGACCCTCCCACTCCGCTTCCACGAACTCACCGACCGTCGTCGTCGTGGCCACCGCCTGGTAGACAGCCGACGTTCCGGGGGTGATCCGTGCGCCCTCCCTCGGCGTGACCACGAATCCTGCGCTGCCCGCCACGGGGGTGGTCGCCTTACGGATCGTGATCGACCCGCCCGGGGTGTACCGGTTGGTGACGACACAGTCGAAGGTCTCGCCTTCGCCGATCTCGACGGTCCCCGTCCGCTGCTGCCCGTCGGCGGTGAGGGGAACCTCCGTACCGTTGCACTGCGCGCCCTGCGCTTCCCAGGACCCTGCTCCGGTCGGCGCGGGGAGCGTCTCCGTGACGGTGTATGTGCCGGGCGTCGAACCGAGCGATTCGGCAACGAGAGCCTGGTCGCCGTCACCGGCGGTGGTGACGGTCGTCTGTCGGTCGGCTCCTGGGGCGGGAACGTCGATCGCGAACGGGAAGGTGCCCCCGGCGCCCACGGTGAGCTTGGACAGGGTTCCCGGACCGGTGCGGACCCGCTCGTTCGTGAATGTGCACGTGACCGTGTCGCCGGCGAGAAGGCGGATCTGCGCGGTCATCTCCGTGATCGTCACCGGTGTCCCTCCCGCGCTGGAGCACACGGGAGGGCCCGTAGGCTGCCATCCATCCGTGGGCGCCTCGGTGACTTCCCATGCCGGTTCGCCCGTTCCGACCGCGCCCCGGATGAACGTCTGCGACGCGGGTGAGGAGGCGGACGGGGAAAGGGTGAAGTCGTTGACGCCGTCTCGGTTCGTGTCCGCATACGACAGGTTGCCGTCGAACCGGAACGTGCCCTGCCCGAGCGAGCTGGGAGCGAGTTGCTTCCGGACGACGATCGTCCCGGACTCCGGTGGGGGAGAGACCGCGTAGTAGTAGCAGAAGACGTGGGTCTGGTTCTTCGGGAAGGACAGGAACTCGACGTTGTCTCCGTTGACGGCGTCCTGTGCACACCGCAGCGCCGCATATCCGTGCGTTTCCTGTCGACCGTTCAGAGGCTCCGAGGGCGTGCCGCCCTGTACCCAAAGCGTCTGCCCGGATCGAACGATCTGCGCCTGTGTGGAGTCGAGCTCGACGGTCACGGCCCCCTCGATGATGCGGCCGGTGTCCGCTCCCTGCGCGTCGAGTTCCGGCACGCTCGGTTTCGTGACGATAGTGGAGGCGAACGGTTGCGTCACCGTCGAGAGGTTCAGAGTCGCAGCGGACTTCCCCTGGTGGGAGCGGCCCATGGTGAGACGCCAGTCCGTCAGGGGGGAACAGTTCGGGGATCCTGCCTCCTCATCGGCGACCGTGATGATGCCGTTCGCCGGGTAGGTCGTGTCCGCGCCGAGATCACGCAGCGACTCCATGAGGTTGTTCCGGGCCTTGTTCGCCATGACGTCGGTGTACTGATCGCAGACCCGGGCGACGTATGTGACGAGCAGCGGGAGGTCCTTCGCCGGTGGCAGCACGACGGCGGTCGCGCCGATCGGGGCGAGGAGTGTGCCTGTCGCGAGAACCAGGCCGAGACCTGCGGCGAGGAGTCGTTCGCGCGCGTCGAACCCCATGGTGTTTCCCCCTTACGTCGCTCACCACCCGGCGGGCAGGTGAAACTCGCATGAGCGTAGACCGTGGGTGGACTCAGCGACGATGCTCCCGGTCGTGGTATTCCAGCCTTCCGGGATTGAGGGGCAGGTGCGACCAGCCGCCGCGTGATGCGCGCCCTGCCGTAATCGTCGCCACATTCTCCCGTCTTTCCTCTGGAGGTCTCGACGCCCGTCAGCCTCCGGATCGGAGCAGGAGCCATGTCGACCACGAGTGTGCCGAACGCGGAGACGCGACGTCGGATCGAGGACGGGGGGGCAGCTCGCGTTGCGTCTCGCGATCGCGGCGAGTTTCGCCCTCGCGGTCGCCGATCGCTTCGGGGCCCTCGGTGGCCCGGGGGAAGACGGCGTGTCGTGGGGGGCGTGGACGATCTTCCGTGCGTACACGGCACAGCTCGTCCCTGTCCCCGTCGACCTGGTGGTGGACACGGCGGCCGTGCTGGCGACGGCTCTGGAGACCGTCCTCGCTCTGCTGCTGGCAGTCGGGCTGTGGACCCGGCTCGCGGCGGGAGTCGCCGCGCTACTCACGGTGACGTTCGGCGTGACGATGCTCGTCTTCCTCGGGCCGCTTGCGCCGTTCCGATACCCGGTCTTCGTCTTCACGGCCGCCGCGATCCTGCTCGCGGGGCTTAAGCGCTACCGGTGGAGCATCGATGCGCTGCGAAAGGAGGTGCCGGGAGCGGGGAGAGACAACGATGCCCCCGGCACCAGGTAGACGGCGAATGCCTCTACAGACGGACGGACGCGTCGGAAGGGGAAGCGATCCGTCACAGGAGAGATGACGAGGTGACCGTTTCATGACGCCGTTTTCCGCAGGATCACGGCATATTGCACGTGCCGCGAGAAACCCGTGCGGCCGAACCGCGTAACAGAACGCGCCGTTCTGCATCCCTTCCTGGGGACATCACTCGCGCGGAAGAAGCCATCCGCGCGTGTTCATCGATCATCTGGGGAGTCGAAAGTGCCAGTCATTCAGCATGCAATCAAATCGGGCGCGCGGGGAACGCGCCTGACGACGGTCGTGGGTGGTCTGCTCGCGATCTGTCTGGCGGGCCTGGCGGCCGTCATCGCGACGCCGGCTACGGCCCGCGCTGCGGAGGTCGCGGGGATCACCTCGCTGACCATCACCGAACCCACCGACCAGATCAAGGTCTGGGACCGGATCGCGTTCGAAGCGACCTGGGCAGTGCCGGACACGGCGACCGCGGGGGACACGTTCCGCCTCGCCTTTCCGACGAGCCCGAGCCTGACCGGGGTGCGCGATTCCTTCGCCCTGACGGCGCCGGACGGCCAGACCGTCGGAAACTGCGAGGTGTCGACCGGTGAGCTCGTGTGCACGCTCACGGACTACGTGGACAGCCACACCGACGTCAGCGGCACCCTGCACTTCCGTGCCAGGGCAGACGAGGAGACCGCGCTGACCGAGATCCCGTTCACGACGGGCGGCGGAACCGTCGTCCCGGTCGACGTCCCCGGCGGGATCGGGCCGGTCCCGGAGTTCCCGGCGCCGACGACCCCGACCAAGTGGGGCGACGTGACGCTCGACGGTCGGAACATCGCCTGGGGTGTGAACATCCCGTCCTCCGCGCTGGCCGGGGAGACTCCGACGCTCACCGACACGTTCACGGCCGGTCTCGTGCTCGATCCCGCGTCCGTCACGGTGGCGTACGTGCTCGCGAAGGACTGGGCGGGTGGCAAGTACACCGTGTCGACGGGGCTGCAGTCGGGCAGCGATTTCACCGTCACGGAGGTCAGCTCCGAGTCGTTCACGGTGACGGTGAACGCGCCGATCGTCGCCGACGCGATCTACGTGCTCCGCTACAAGACGGCTCTGCCCGCCGACGTCCGTCCCGGTGATGCGTTCCACAACACCGTGACGGGCTCCCGCTGGGTCACCGAGAGCACACCGGTCATCTACTCCCAGGGCGGGGGCGATGGCGAAGGGGTGCTCCCGGTCGGCGGGTTCACCGTGACCAAGGAGGTCAGTGGTTCCGGCGCGGCTCTGGTGCCCGACGACCGCGAGTTCCGGGTGGCCTACTCGTATCAGCGCGCAGGACAGGCGGTGGAGGGCGAGCTCGCCTTGCGGTCCGGGCAGACCGATGGCCTGGACGATCTGCCGGCGGGAACGGTCGTCACCCTATCGGAGATCACGCCCGCGGACGTCGACGGCATGACCTGGCAGGCGCCGGTCTTCTCCGGCGCCGATGTGGCGATCATCGATGGCGGCGCTACCGTCACCATCGCACGGGGCACGACGGTCGCGGTGACGCTCACCAACCCGACGACGGTCACGCCGCCGCCGGTCGGGGGCTTCACGGTGACCAAGAAGGTCACGGGTGCCGGAGCCTCGCTCGTTCCCGAACACCAGACCTTCACCGTGGAGTACTCGTACGAGCTCGCGGGGCAGCGCGTCGCCGGTGAACTCGCGATCCGTGCCGGCGAGAGCGAGGGACTCGCGGATCTGCCGGTGGGTACGGTCGTCACGCTTCACGAGAAGGCGCCGAACGCCGTGGATGGCGTCACGTGGAAGAGCCCGCGCTTCACCGGCGCAGGAGTCGACGTCGGCGAAGGCGGCGCGACGCTCACGATCTCCGAAGACGCGACGGTCGGGGTGGTCCTTACCAATGGAACCGCCGTCACTCCTCCGCCCCCTCCGGGTGGTGAGCTCGCCCTGACCGGATCCGAGGGGCCCGCCGGCCCGCTCGCCCTGGGAGCGCTGCTGCTGCTTGCGGGACTGACAGCGCTCGGCGTCCGCCATCGGATGGCGGGTTCGCGCACCGGTGACTGAGGACTAGGAGAGGCCAGGCAGATCGATCACGCGACGACTTCTTCGTCGTCGCGTGATCGATCGTGCCGTTCGGCGTCTAGTGGTCGTCGAGGACTCTCCCTCGACGACCACGCCGACGCCGCAGCGCGTCGGAGAAAGGCATCTCTCATGAACAAGACGCTCATTGCCCGTGCCTCTGCCGCCCTCGGCATCGCAGCCGCTCTTTCGCTCGGTGGAGCGGCGCTCGCTCCCGCCGCTCACGCGGAGGCGACACCTGCGGACCCGGCCGCCTCGAAGCCGCTGAGCACGGGCGTGCTCGCGCAGCGCGTCGGATCCGCCTGTCTCTTCTTCCAGTACACCTTCAACATGAGTCCGACCGACCCCCAGGTGGGGGACACCGTGACGTACACCATGCAGTTCCTCAACAACGGCGAGGTGGACTCCACGAAGAGCGCGCTCACGTTCCGCCTGGACGGCCTCCTCGACGACTCGACCTGGGCGGTGTCGACGCTGGAAGCGACCTCCGGCCGCCCTTCCGCGGCGGAGAACACCGTCGCGTGGGACGGGCCGCTCGACGCCGGAGACGATGTCGTGCTGCGCTTCACCGGCGTGTGGACGGGCGACGGCGATGGGCTCGCGTTCCCGCGGGTCGAGTCCTACGGCTACGCGAGGTGAAGCGGGTCGGAGTCCTGTTTTCCACGGTATCCGCGGCGACGTGGTGCGCCCGTCGTCGAGAGGCTGAACGGACACCGACCGAAAGGCAGCCATGCAGCTCTCCACGGACTCCGAAGTCATCGTCCGCGCCACCGCCGGCGTCGTCGCCGACCACGCCGACGAGATCACCACCCTGTTCTACCGGCGGATGTTCGAGGCGCATCCTGAGCTGTTGAACGTCTTCAACCGCGCGCATCAGGTCCAGGGCGATCAACCCAAGGCGCTGACGGCGTCCGTCGTGGCGTTCGCCGTGCACCTCATCGATCCCGACGCGCCGGACTTCTCCCCGGTGATGCGGCGTATCGCCCACCGCCACGTCTCGCTGGGGGTGTCGGCCCGGCAGTACACGATCGTCGGCCGCTACCTCCTGGCTGCTGTCGACGATGTCCTCGGCGAGGCGGTCACGCCGGATGTGCGCGCAGCCTGGGATGAGGTGTACTGGCTCTTCGGCTGCTCTCTCATCGCGGAGGAGGCCCGCCTCTATGTGGAGGCGGGCACGGATCCGGACCACCCGTGGCGGCCGCACCGCGTCGTGGAACGGGTGGAGGAGGCACGCGACGTGATCTCCCTCGTGCTGGAGCCGGTCGATGGTCACCGATTGCCCCATCGCACCGGGCAGTACGTTGCCGTGGCGGTCGACCTCCCGGACGGCACCCGTCAGCCCCGCCAATACACGATCTCTTCCGCGACCGGCAGTGCGGCGCTGCGCGTCACAGTGAAGCGCGTGCGTGGCTCGGAGGGCGTACCGGACGGTCAGGTCTCCAGCTGGCTGCACGAGAACGCCCACGTGGGGACGGTGCTCGACGTCTCCCAGCCCTCCGGGGATCTGCTCCTCGACGATTCTGACGACGCGCTGGTCCTGATCTCGGCCGGAATCGGCATCACGCCGGTGGCGGCGATCGTGGACGATCTCGCGCAGCGGCGTCCCGAGCGGCCGGTGCACCTGTTCCACGTGGACCGGGAGCCGGAGACCCATGCTCTCGTCGCCGACGTGCGCGACCGTTCGCAGCGATTGAGCGACGTCCGCACCCTGACCTGGTACTCGGCGAGTGGAGCGGAGGGCCCGGCGGTGCGCTCCGGCCGGATGGACCTGGCCGACATCGAACTCCCGCAGACGGCGCGGGTGTTCCTGTGCGGGCCGCTGCCGTTCATGCAGGCGATTCGAGGCACCCTGATGGCACGCGGCATCGCGCCGGAGCGCATCGAGTACGAGGTCTTCGGCCCGGATCGCTGGGCTCGTCAGCCGAAGTCCGGTGCCGCGTGAGCATGTGCCGAAAGCTCTGAGGGCGGCCGTGTCAAGCCCCTCGTCGGGGCCGCGGAGAGCTGACAGGCTCCCCGAGAGCGGCAACGCGCCGCGGAAACGGGAGAGACTATGAGCATCGGCAGCGGAATCGCGCTCTTCGTCATCGGAGCGATCCTCGTGTTCGCGATCAACGTCGACGTGCCGTGGGTCGACCTGGACATCGTCGGCTACATCCTCATGGGTGCCGGCGTGATCATCTTCCTCATCGGCATCGTGCTGCTCGCCCGCCGGCGCCGAACGGAGACGGTGTCGCGGACGTACGTCGACCCGGCGACCGGGGAGCCCACGACCCGACGGTCCGTCAGCTCGAGTTCCGACGACGGGCTCTGAACGGACGCAGACGGAATGGAGAAGGGCCGCGGGAGAACCCGCGGCCCTTCTCGTCAGACGACGTCAGCGCCTTCGAGATGTTCCTCGACGAGGGTGATGCCCCCGCTCGAGTTCGCCGAGTGCGCGAGTTCCTCGATCCAGCGACGGCTCAGCTCGGGCGTCTCGGCCTCGTCGAAGACGAACCGGAGCGGGATCGACGGGTGCAGCCACAGCGTGGACCGGCCGGGAGCGTCGCCCTCCGGGTGACGCCAGGAGAGCGTGAAGCTCTCGTTCCGCCGCAGCTTCGTGGCGATGACGACCTTGAGGTGCGCGAGCGCCCGGTCTTCGATCTGGATCGGCGTCTGGGTGTCGCCGTAGTACAGGCTGCCCATCGTCAGCCGACCTTCGCGGCGGGGGCTGCGGGAATGTTCATGGCGCTCCTTGGGAACGTTGGGGGAAGACGGCAGACCGCTCCCGGGGATACTTGGACTCTAGCCAATTTGCGCACGACATCGTGCGCATCAGGGCGACGCGCCGTGTGGTGCGAACAGAGTATGCGCGCGGTGTCAGTCGGCCGTCACAGTGCGGTCAGGACGGGAGGATTCCCGTACGCCTCGCGGTACGCTACGGCGAACCGGGAGACGTTGCTGAAGCCCCACCGGCGCGCGATCGCGGACACCGACGTGCCCTTGCCGTGTCGCAGATCCCGATGCGCGCCGTCGAGCCGGGCGCGCCGCAGGGCCTCGTTCGGGGTCATGTCGAGCGCGCGGCGGAAGGCATATTGCAGACCCCGGGTGGACATGTAGGCCGCCGCCGCGACGTCGTCCACCGTGATGGGCAGGTGTGCGTTGTCCTCGATGAAGGCGAGGGCGCGGCGCACCGAGGCGGGTGCCGCGGAGCGTTGGGCCGGACGGTGCAGCGACTCGCTGAAGGTGGTGGGGAACGCCGACATCGTCAGCAGGAGGGCGTGGCGCTCGAGTTCGGCGGCGATGAGCGGGTCGGTCCCGTCCGCTCCGAACGAACCGTCGATGTAAGAGAACATCCGCTCCCACCGCGCTCCGTCCTCGCGTGTGTGCGGAGCGAGCCCGGTGGCGCGGAGCTCGAGGCGGTCGTCGCCGGTGATCTGCCTGATCGAGTCGCGGGCCGCCGCGCGATCGAACACGAGAGCACGGACGCGGGCGACCTGGTTCCACTTCGCCTCGACCCGGACGCCGTCCGTGAGCCATGGCTGACCCGCGTCGAGCCCTTGCCGGCCCGACCAGATCCGGGCATCGGCGGCATCGACCCGACACACCAATAGCTGATCCTCCGGCTCGGCACGGGAGTGCACCTGGGCCGCGAGCTGATAGCGGACGAGCGACATGGACGCCGCCTCCACCGAGCGCCAGTCGAAGCGGAACCGGCGGGGGTCCACGTCCTGGAGGGTCGCCGAGGGCACGAACTGCTGCCAGGTGGACTCCACCTGCTCGATGTCCGTGGACGTGAACTGCACCGACACTCCTTGCTGGGCCTCGTCCGGGCGGCCGGGGCTTCTTGGACAATAACCCACGCCACTGACAAGACGGTGGGGACGCCCCGGGGGTATCCGCTGGGAAGGCGGGAGTGCCGAGTCCTCGTAGACTCGGACCATGAGTGTGCCTTCTCCGTATGCGGAGCGATTGAGCCGGATTCCGGTGCAGCGCCAAGAGGTGGAGGTGCGCGGCGGAACGACGGCGTACTGGGTCTACGGTCCGGAGGACGCCGAGACGACCGTCATCGCGGTCCACGGCTTCCGAGGCGAGCACCACGGCCTCGAGTCGGTCCTCGCCTTCCTTCCGGGGCTCCGCGTGCTCGCGCCCGATCTGCCCGGGTTCGGGGAGTCCGCGCCGCTGCCCGGTCGGCGCCACGACCTGCAGGAGTACGCGGGGTGGTTGACCGACTTCGCCGCGGCCACGGCGCCGGGTGCCGTCATCCTCGGCCATTCCTTCGGCTCCATCGTGAGCGCGGCCGCCGTGGCCGGAGGACTGGAGACGCCGCGGCTGATCCTCGTGAACCCCATCGGCGCACCGGCGCTCGAGGGGCCGAAGGGGATCATGACCCGGCTGGCGGTGCTCTACTACGCGCTCGGCGCCAAGCTCCCGTCGCGTATCGGGACCGCGCTCCTGCGGAACCGGGTGATCGTCCGCGTGATGAGCATGACCATGGCGAAGACGCGGGATCCGGAGCTGCGCCGCTTCATCCACGACCAGCACGACACCTACTTCTCGCGATTCTCCGATCGCGACGTGCTGCACGACGCCTTCGTCGCGAGCGTCTCGCACGACGTCAGGGAGTTCGCCCCCGCGATCGACGTCCCCACACTCTTGATCGCCGCACAGCGCGACGACATCACCCCGATCGAGGCGGAACGGAAGCTGGTGACGCTCTTCCCCGACGCGTCTCTCGTCGAGATCGCCCAGGTGGGTCACCTGATCCACTACGAGACCCCGGCGGAAGCAGCCGGGGCGATCCGTCGGTTCCTCAGGATTCCCGTCGCGCGAGGCCGATGAGCCCGGCCACCCGGAACGGGATCACCTCACCCATGGCGAGCGAGGTCTCGGTCCGCTCCACACCCTCGATGGAGAGGATCCGGGCGTCCGTGTCGAACAGATGACGGGCGTCGCGGCACGCCACGCGCGCCAGCAGGTCGATGGAGCCGCTCAGACCGTGCGCCTGGACGACCTCCGGGATGCGCGCCAGTTCGTTGATGATGCGGGGGAGCTCGGTCTGGCGGACGCCGATGCTGACGAACGCCTGCAGCGGGAACCCGAGGACGTCGGGGGAGAAGGCGCGCTCGTAGGAGAGGAAGACGCCACTCTGCTCCAGCCGGGCCATCCGCGCCTGGATGGTGTTGCGCGACAGGCTCATGCGTTCGGCGAGAGCGACGATCGTCACGCGCGGGTCGTCGGCGAGCGCGGCGAGAAGCTCCAGGTCGATCCGGTCCAGTCCAGGCATAGTGCCAAACCCTAGCAGCACGTCATTGGAGAAAAATGAGCAACATGCTCAATCGGCATTCAGTTGCTTGAGCGAGGTGTTGACCGGACGTACCCTCAGACCATGCCGGTGATGACGCCGGCTCCATTGTGCGTCGCCCCACGAGGGCCGCCAGGGACGAGGAGGACGATGATGTCGCCGCAGACCACCCCCATCGCGGACACCGCCCAGGATCTGGAGCTCTCGGAGCGGATCCTCGCTCCGGACGGGACGCGCGTCGCGAACGCCCGCCTCGACCCGTTCGTCGCCGATGTCGACGCCGCGCAGCTGCGCGCCCTCCATCGCGACATGGTCATCCTCCGCCGCATCGACGCCGAGGGCGTCGCACTGCAGCGCCAGGGTCAGCTCGGGCTCTGGGCACCCTGCCAGGGACAGGAGGCCACGCAGATCGGCACCGCCCGGGCCCTCGATCCGCAGGACTACGTCTTCCCGAGCTACCGCGAGACCGGCGTGATCTACGCCCGGGGCGCCGAGCCCGGCGACTACGTGCGCATGTGGCGCGGCGAGGAGGGGGCGGCCTACGATCCCGCGGCCCTGCGGGTCGCTCCGCTGCAGATCATCATCGGCGCCCAGACCCTGCACGCGGTCGGCTACGCCCTCGGCATCCGGCACGAGAACGCGCCGGAGGTCGCCGTGACCTACTTCGGGGACGGGGCGACCAGTCAGGGCGACGTCAACGAGGCGATGATCTTCGCCGCGTCGTACCAGGCGCCGGTCGTGTTCGTCTGTCAGAACAACCACTGGGCCATCTCCGAGCCGGTCACGGTGCAGTCGCAGTATCCGATCGCGGGGCGTGCCCCCGGGTTCGGGATCCCGAGCCTGCGCGTGGACGGCAACGACGTCCTCGCCTGCCTGGCCGCGATGCGCTGGGCGCTGGAGCACGCGCGTTCCGGAAAGGGGCCGGCGTACATCGAAGCGGTGACGTACCGGATGGGTCCGCACACCACTGCGGACGACCCCACCCGGTACCGGGACGAGGCCGAGCTGGAGTCGTGGCGGCGCCGCGACCCCATCGCGCGCCTCGAGGCGTACCTCCGCGCCACCGGCGACCTCACCGCGGAGCACGTCGCCGAGACGCAGGCGGCTGCGGACGCCGTCGCCAAGGAGATGCGGGCGACCTGCCTCGGCATGGTCACCCGTCCGCCCCTGGCGGTCTTCGACGGCGTCTACGCCGAGCCGCACACGGGGCTGGAGCGGCAGCGCGACGAGTACGCCGCCTATCTCGCGTCGTTCGAGGGCGAGGCGTGACCATGATGGAGCTCACTCTCGGCAAGGCGCTCGGCGCCGGTCTCCGCCAGGCGATGCGCGACGACGAGAAGGTCGTGCTCCTGGGGGAGGACATCGGCAAGCTCGGCGGCGTCTTCCGGATCACGGACGGCCTCCTCGACGAGTTCGGGGCAGCCAGGGTCATCGACACGCCTCTCGCGGAGTCCGGGATCGTCGGCACGGCCGTCGGCCTCGCGTTCCGCGGCTACCGCCCGGTCGTCGAGATCCAGTTCGACGGGTTCGTCTACCCGGCCTTCGACCAGATCGTCTCCCAGGTCGCGAAGCTGCACTACCGCACCCAGGGGCGTGTGAAGATGCCGATCACCATTCGGATCCCCTGGGCCGGTGGCATCGGTGCCGCGGAGCATCACTCCGAGTCTCCGGAGGCGTACTTCGCGCACACCGCCGGCCTGCGGGTCGTCGCCGTCTCGAATCCGGAGGATGCCTATCGGAGCCTCCGGCAGGCGATCGCGTCGGACGACCCCGTCGTGTTCTTCGAGCCCAAGCGGCTCTATCACCACAAGGGCGAGGTCGACCTCGAAGCCCCGCTCGCGGACGCGCCGCCGATGGGACTCGCGCGGGTGGTACGCCCGGGCACCGACGTCACCGTCCTCACGTACGGGGCCATGGTGAGCACCGCCCTGCAGGCGGCGGAGGCCGCGGAAGACGAGGGCATCGCCCTGGAAGTGATCGATCTGCGGTCGCTCTCGCCGGTGGACTACGACTCCGTCGCCGCCTCGGTGCGGAAGACCGGGCGTGTGGTCGTGGCGCATGAGGCCTCCCGGGAAGCCGGACTCGCCGCGGAGGTCATCGCGAGCGTGACCGAACGCTGCTTCGAGTACCTGGAGTCCGCCCCGCTGCGGGTCACCGGCCACGACGTGCCGTACCCGCCGGCCAAGCTCGAGAAGTACCACCTTCCGGACCTCGACCGGATCCTCGATGCGGTCGACCGCGTGATGGATCGCCCGCACAGCCTGACGGGAGCTGACGCATGATCGCCGAATTCCGTCTTCCGGACCTCGGCGAAGGTCTCACCGAGGCCGAGGTCGTGCAATGGCTCGTCGCGCCCGGCGACAGCGTCGCGCTGAACCAGACCCTCGCGGAGGTCGAGACCGCCAAAGCGGTCGTCGAGCTGCCGTCGCCATACGAGGGCACGGTCTCGACCCTCCACGCGGACGCGGGAGAGACCGTCGCCGTGGGAGCGCCGCTGATCGCCTTCGACATCGAGGGCGACGACCCTCCGGCGGCGCCGTCCGGTGGCGAGCAGGAGGCTGCCGCGGAGAAGGCGCAGCCCAATCTCGTGGGCTACGGCGCCGCCCCGACCTCGAGCGGGCGCCCCGCGCGCCGGGCGCGACGCCGAGGCGCTGCTGCCGACGGGGCCTCGGTGGCCGACACGGCCGTTCTCGAGGCGGCACCGCACGATGCGACGCCATCGGTCGCGGTCGAGCCCGTTCTGGAGCGACCACGGTCCACCCCTCCGGTGCGCGCCTACGCCAAACGACAGGGCGTCGACCTCGTCCTCGTCGCCGCCGCCGTCGGGGACCGTGTGATCACGAGAGCGGATGTGGATGCCTACGCCGAGCGCGTCGGAGCGGAGCCGTCACGGCCCGCGGGGACGTCTGAGCGCGAGACCACCGCGGCATCCGGAATCCTCCCGCGCGCGGAGGGGAGGCCGCGGGAGACGCGCATCCCGATCCGCGGGGTCCGCAAGCACACGGCGGCGGCGATGGTGCAGAGCGCCTTCACCGCCCCGCACGTCACGGTGTTCCACACGGTCGATGTGACCGCGACCATGGAGATGCTGGCACGCCTCCGCGAGGACCGAGTGCTCGCGGAGCACCGGATCGGCCCGCTCGCCGTCGTCGCGAAGGCGGTCTGCCTCGCCCTGCGCCGTGCTCCGGGCCTGAACGCGCGGTGGGATGAGGAGTCCGGGGAGATCGTCGAGTACGGCTTCGTCGACCTGGGCATCGCCGCCGCGACCGACCGTGGTCTCATCGTGCCGATGATCCGGGACGCGGAGCGGATGAATCTGGTGGAGCTGTCCGCAGCGATCCGTGCGCTCGCGGAGACCGCGCGTGCGGGGAAGACCTCGCCGGCCGAACTCGCCGGAGGTACGTTCTCGCTGTCGAACATCGGGGTGTTCGGGGTCGACGCCGGAACGCCGATCCTCCCGCCGGGGCAGTCCGGCATCCTCGCGGTCGGCGCCGTGCGTCGGCAGCCGTGGGAGTACCGCGGGGAGATCGCGCTGCGTCAGCTCATGACCCTGAGCCTGTCCTTCGACCACCGCCTCGTGGACGGGGCCGAGGGCGCGACGTTCCTCAAGGACGTGGCGGACATCCTCGAGGATCCGGGGCGGGCGATGCTGCTCAGCTAGCGGCGCGCAGCGCGGCCTCGGCCATCGCGACCAGCACGGTCGCGGTGGCCGTGTGTCTTCTCGTCGCGGCGCGGGTGCTGTGCGGGGTCGAGTTGATGAGACCGAAGCACGCCTGCACGCGCAGCCGCAGTTCGTCGCGGTCGAGGGGCTCCGGACGATCGAGGGCGGCGAGCGCATCCATCCAGAGCTCGATGTAGGCGCGCTGCAGGCGACGGACCTCGGCGCGGTCGTCGTCGTCGAGGAAGGCGAGGTCGCGGTCCTGCACCTGGATCACCTCGGCGTTGCCCAGCGCGAACTCGACATGGAAGCGGATGAGTCCGCGCATCCGCTCGTCGGCTGCCGTCGTCTCCGCGGACACGCGTCGTCCGCCCGCGACGAGATCCTGACTGACCTTGACCAGGACCGCGCCGAGAAGGGCCTGCTTCCCGGCGAAGTGGCGGTACACCGCGGGGCCGGACACGCCGACGGCGGCGCCGATGTCCTCCAGGCTCACGCCGCTGTACCCGCGCGCGGCGAAGAGCCGTGCCGCGGCGTGCAGAAGCGCGTCGGAGCGTTCCGCCTTGGCGCGGTCGCGGGCGGTGGCGGGGCTTGTCATCTCAGTTAATCCTCGCTAACCTGAATCAACGGGTTAGTGAACACTAACCGAGAATGCATGCAGCGCGCCAGGTTCCCGCCCGGCGCGACGTGGGTCGAGGAGGACGTCACGATGCCGGCAACCCAGGAAGCGCTCGCCCAGCAGCTCCGCGACCGTCTCGCCGCGGCAGCGCAGGGCGGGCCGTCCGCCTCCCGTGAGCGCCACGTCGCCCGCGGCAAGCTGCTGCCGCGCGACAGGGTGGCGCGCCTCCTCGATGAGGACAGTCCGTTCCTCGAGGTCGCGCCGCTCGCGGCCGACGGCCTGTACGGCGGCGAGGCACCCGGGGCCGGTGTCATCGCGGGTATCGGCCTGGTCCACGGCCGGCACGTGATGGTGGTCTGCAACGACGCCACCGTGAAGGGCGGGACCTACTATCCGCTCACCGTGAAGAAGCATCTGCGGGCGCAGGAGATCGCCCTCGAGAACCGCTTGCCCTGCCTCTACCTCGTGGACTCGGGTGGCGCCTTCCTTCCTCGCCAGGATGAGGTGTTCCCGGATCGGGATCACTTCGGACGGATCTTCTTCAACCAGGCGCGGCTGTCCGCGCAGGGCATCCCGCAGCTCGCGGCGGTCCTCGGCTCGTGCACGGCCGGAGGCGCCTACGTTCCGGCGATGAGCGACGAGACCGTCATCGTCCGTGGACAGGGCACGATCTTCCTGGGCGGGCCGCCGCTGGTGAAGGCGGCGATCGGCGAGGTGGTCACGGCGGAGGAGCTCGGGGGAGGGGAGCTGCACGCCCGTCGCAGCGGCGTCGTGGATCACCTGGCCGACGACGACGAGCACGCCCTGGAGATCCTCCGCGACATCGTCGCCACGCTGCCGCCGCCGCTCGCCCCGGCCTGGGACGTCGGGGAGAGTCGTGCCCCGGCGGAGGCCGGCTCCCTGTATGACGTCGTTCCGGTGGACGTCAACGCCTCCTACGACGTGCGCGAGGTCATCGCGCGCCTCGTCGACGGCGACACCTTCCACGAGTTCAAGGCCGAATACGGCACCACCCTGGTGACGGGCTTCGCGCGGCTGCACGGCCACCCCGTCGGCATCGTCGCGAACAACGGCGTCCTGTTCAGCGAGTCGGCGCTCAAGGGTGCGCATTTCATCGAGCTCTGCGATCAGCGCGGCATCCCGCTGCTCTTCCTGCAGAACATCACCGGCTTCATGGTCGGGTCTGACGCGGAAGCCGGTGGCATCGCGAAGGACGGGGCGAAGATGGTCACGGCCGTCGCGACCACCCGCGTCCCGAAGCTGACCGTCATCATCGGCGGCTCCTTCGGAGCGGGCAACTACTCGATGTGCGGACGTGCGTACTCTCCGCGGTTCCTGTGGACCTGGCCGGCGAGTCGGATCTCGGTCATGGGCGGAGCACAGGCCGCCTCGGTGCTCGCCACCGTGAAGGACGACCAGCTGTCGGCGCGCGGCGAGTCGTGGACCGCGGAGGAGCGGGCGGCGTTCGAGGAGCCGATCCGGGCGCAGTACGAGGAACAGGGCGAGCCGTACTACGCGACCGCGCGGCTGTGGGACGACGGCATCGTCGACCCGGAGCAGACCCGCGACCTCCTGGGCCTCGCTCTGGACGTCGTCGCCCGCAGCCCCCTGCCCGAGCCGCGCTTCGGCGTCTTCCGGATGTGAGCCCCATGTCGCACTCGCCTTCCCTCTCGTTCTCCTCGGTCCTCGTCGCGAACCGCGGGGAGATCGCGCGCCGGATCATCCGGACCCTCCGCGACCTCGGCATCCGCAGCATCGCGGTCTACAGCGATGCGGACGCGGATGCCCCGCACGTCCGCGAGGCGGATGCCGCCGCGGGCATCGGTCCCGCGCCGGCCGCGGAGTCGTACCTCGACATCGATGCCGTCATCGCGGCGGCTCGTGCCTCCGGAGCGGAGGCCGTCCATCCCGGCTACGGATTCCTCTCCGAGAGCGTCGGGCTCGCGGAGGCGTGTGCGGAGAGCGGCATCGTCTTCATCGGCCCCACCGTCGAGGCCCTGCAGATCATGGGCGACAAGGCGCGAGCCCGTGAGCACGTGAGCCGCAGCGGCGTGCCCGTGGTGCCGGGCTTCGACGCGCGCGGGCTGTCCGACGCGGAGATCCGTGAGGAGGCGGAGGCGGTCGGATTCCCCCTCCTCGTGAAGCCGAGCGCCGGCGGGGGCGGGAAGGGCATGGAGGTCGTCGCCGACAGCACGGGTCTGGCGAGCGCGCTCAGCTCCGCCCGACGGGTCGCGGCATCCGCCTTCGGCGACGACGCGCTCATCCTGGAGCGTCTCATCCGCCGACCGCGACACATCGAGGTGCAGGTGTTCGGCGACGTCCACGGCACCGTCGTGGCGCTCGGCGAGCGCGAGTGCACGCTCCAGCGGCGTCATCAGAAGGTGATCGAGGAGGCGCCGTCCGCCGGGATCCCGTCCGCGACCCGCGACCGGCTGCTCGCAGCGGCGGTGCGGGCAGCGGAGAGCGTCGCCTACGTCGGGGCCGGCACCGTGGAGTTCCTCGTCGACGCGGACGCCCCGGAAGACGTCTTCTTCATCGAGATGAACACCCGGCTGCAGGTGGAGCATCCGGTGACCGAGGAGGTCACCGGACTCGACCTCGTCGCGCTGCAGCTGCGCATGGCCGATGGACAGCCGCTCGACCTCGAGCCCCGCACGACCGGTCATGCCGTGGAGGCGCGGGTGTACGCCGAGTCGCCGGAACGCGGGTTCCTCCCCTCGACGGGGACCGTGGTGCTCTTCGAGGCGCCTCCGGGCGTCCGGGTGGATGCGGCCGTCGAGTCCGGGAGCGTGGTGGGCGGGTTCTACGACCCGATGATCGCGAAGGTCATCGCGTGGGCGGAAGACAGGGAGACGGCGCTGCAGCGCCTGGACGACGCTCTCGCGCGCACCGTGGTGCTCGGCGTGGAGACCAACATCGCGTTCCTGCGCCGGCTCCTCCAGGATCGCCGTGTGCGCGAGGGAGACCTCGACACCGGCCTCATCGAGACCCTGCTCCCGCTCGCACCGACGCCCCCGTCCGCGGCGCAGCTCGCGGCGGCCGCCGGCGTGGTGCAGAACCGCCCCGAGGCGGTCACCGCGCGGGAGGGAGCCGGCCCGCTGTGGCAGAGCCTCCCGGGATGGCGTCTCGGGGCCGCGCCGCACGCCCCCGAACCCGTCACCCTGCTCACCGACGACGACGAGATCGTGCGCGCGACGCCGCCCCTGATGCGCTCCGACCGGGTGCACGCGGCCCGCGACGCCGAGGGCGCGATATGGGTCAGCGAGGAAGGACGGACGCTCCGGCTGCGTCCCCTGGACCGCCGCGGCCGGATGCGCAGGCGCCTCGCCGCCGCGGGACGCGAGGCCAGGGCCACGGAGCCAGAGGCGCGCGCGCCCATGCCCGGCGGCGTCGTGGCCGTTCACGTCGAGGACGGGGCGGCGGTCCGGGCGGGAGCGCCTCTCGTCGCGATCGAGGCGATGAAGATGGAGCACCCCGTGCTCGCGCCGCACGACGGCGTGGTGCGGCTGCTGGTCGCGGTCGGCGACCAGGTGCGGCGCGACCAACCGGTCGCCCGCGTGACGATGACGGAGGAGGACCGATGATGCACGATCTCACCGAGGAGGAGCGCGAGCTCGCCGCGATGGTACGCGAGTTCGCGGACACGGTCGTCGCGCCGCAGTCGTACGAGGCGGATCGCACGCACACGCTCTCCATGGAGGTCGTGCGGCAGATGGGAGAGCTCGGCCTCTTCGGACTGCCTTTCCCCGAGGAGTACGGCGGGCAGGGCGGCGACTACATGGCGCTGGGCCTCGCGATCGAAGCCCTGGGGCGCGTCGATCAGTCGATCGCGATCACCCTGGAGGCGGGGGTGAGCCTCGGAGCCATGCCCGTCTTCCGCTTCGGCACCGAGGAGCAGAAGCGCGAGCTGCTGCCGGATCTCCTCGCCGGACGCGCCCTGGCCGGGTTCGGGCTCACCGAGCCCGAGGCGGGAAGCGATGCGGGGGCGACGCGGACGACGGCGCGGCTCGACGGCGACGAGTGGGTGATCGACGGCTCCAAGCAGTTCATCACCAACTCGGGCACTCCGATCACCCGGTTCGTGACGGTCACCGCGGTCACCGGCCAGAGCGAGGGGCGCAAGGAGATCTCGACGATCATCGTCCCGAACGGAACTCCGGGATTCACCGTCGAACCGCCCTACGACAAGGTGGGGTGGAACGCGTCGGACACCCATCCGCTGACGTTCGACGGAGCGCGGGTGCCGGCGGACAATCTCCTCGGCGAGCGGGGGAGCGGGTTCCGCAACTTCCTCAGCATCCTGGACGAGGGCCGCATCGCGATCGCCGCTCTGTCGACCGGCGCCGCGGAGGGGTGCCTGGAGGCGGCGGTCGAGTACGCCAAGAGCCGCACCATCTTCGGCAGCGCCCTCAGCACGCGGCAGAACGCCCAGTTCACGCTGGCACGGATGCGGGCGCGCGTGCACACCGCGCGGCTCGCCTGGCACCACGCCGCACGCCTCCGTGACGCCGGAGAGGCGTTCGCCGAGCAGGCGGCGATCGCGAAGCTCGTCGCGGGCGAGGCCGCGATGGACAACGCCCGTGACGCGACGCAGATCTTCGGCGGCAACGGGTTCATGAACGAGTTCCCGGTGGCGCGCCACTACCGCGACTCCAAGATCCTCGAGATCGGCGAGGGGACCACGGAGGTCCAGCTCCTCGTGATCGCCAGGGCGCTCGGGCTCGCCCGGTAGCGTGGAGGCATGACCATGCGCGAGATCGTGCAGCGCGGCCTGTACTACGAGGAGTTCGAGACCGACGTCCGGTACGTGCACCGCCCCGGTCGCACGGCTACGGAAGCGGACAACGTCCTCTTCACGACGCTGACGATGAACGCCCAGGCGCTGCATCTGGACGCCGCGTTCGCTGATGCCCAGGGGCCCTTCCACGCGCGCCTCATGAACTCCATGTGGACGCTGTCGACGATGGTGGGCTCCTCCGTCGCCCAGCTGACACAGGGGACGCTGGTGGCGCAGCTCGGCCTCGGCGACATCGCCTTCCCGCATCCGCTGTTCGCCGGGGACACGCTCACGACCGAGAGCGTCGTCGTCGACAAGCGGCTCTCGTCGTCCCGCCCCGGTCAGGGCATCGTGCAGCTCGCGCACACCGGACGCAATCAGGACGGCACCGTGGTCGCGACCGCCGTCCGCACGGTGCTGGTGCGCTGCCGGCCGGAGGAGGACGCCGCATGACCTTCGACCTCGGCCCTGCCCTGCTGTTCTGCCCGGCGGACCGCCCGGAGCGCTTCGCGAAGGCCCAGGAACGGGCGGATGCCGTGATCCTCGACCTGGAGGACGCCGTGCTGCCGGAGGCGAAGAGCGAGGCCCGCGAGAACATCGTCGCCGCGGACCTCGACCCCGCGCGCGTCATCGTGCGGGTGAACGCTCCGGACTCCGCGGCCTTCGCGGACGACCTCGAGGCGTTGGCTCGCTCGCCGTTCCGGACCGTTATGGTGGCGAAGACGGAGAGCGCGGAGAGCCTGGACGCCTTCGACGCGGACTACTCGCTCCTCGCGCTGTGCGAGACGGCGCGCGGGATCCATGGGGCGCCCGAGATCGCCGCGCACCCGGCGGTCGCCGGACTGATGTGGGGCGCGGAGGATCTGGTGGCCTCCCTCGGCGGCACCTCGTCCTGCAACGCGGAGGGTCGCTACCGTGACATCGCGCGCTACGCCCGTTCCCGGGTGCTCCTGGAGGCCGGTGCGCACGGCAAGGCGGCGATCGACGCGGTGCACGTCGACATCGGCGACACCGCGGGGCTCGAGCGGGAGGCGGAGGATGCGGCGGCGTCCGGGTTCCGGGCGACGGCATGCATCCATCCGAGTCAGGTCGCGGTGATCCGGGCGGCGTATGCCCCGGACGCCGAGACCGTGGCATGGGCGCGCGAGGTCCTCGCCGCTGCGGCGCAGGAACGCGGTGTGTTCCGCTTCCAGGGGCGCATGGTGGACGAGCCCGTCCTGCGCCACGCGCGCGCCGTGGTCTCCCGCGCCGGCTGACCGTCCCGTCAGAGGACGGGCGTCTCCTCGAGCAGCCGGAGGTAGCCGGGTGCCGCGACGAACCGGTGCGCGGAGCCGTTGCGCAGCACCTCGCCGTCCCGGGGGAGCGTGCCGCCGGAGACGTGGTCGATGACGGCGCGGATGACGCCGCCGTGGGTCACCACGAGCACCGACTCCGCCTGCGGCGCCGACCTCCGCCGGGCGTCGCGCGCAATTCGGTGCAGCGCGGCGATGGCGCGGACGCCGACCTCGTGCAGCGACTCCGCCCCCGGGACCTCGGCGTGCCAGTCGCCGTAGGTCGAGATGTAGTCGGGGACGAGCATGCCCTCCCCGTCGCCGAACTCCCGTTCCCGGATGTCGGGGACCACGCCCGCGATCTCCAGCCCCAGGCGCTCCGCGATGATGCCGGCGGTCTCGCTCGCCCGCACGAGCGGGCTCGTGTAGACGGCATGGTGCGTCGTGCCGGCGAGCTTCTCCGCCGCCCACCGTGCGTCCTCGCGCCCCGTCTCGTTCAGAGGGATGTCGGTCGACCCCTGGATGCGGCGGGCGAGGTTCCAGTCGGTCTGACCGTGGCGGATGAGAGTGAGATAGGTCACGAGAGCATCTCCTGGAGGGCGGGGAGCACGTCGCTGGTGCCGGCGGCGATGGTGACATCCGCCCAGGCGTCCGCGCGGGTCGGCTCGCGATTGACGATGATCAGAGGGATGCCACGCCGACGCGCACGGTTCACGAGCCGCACGCCGGAGTTCACGACGAGAGAGGAGCCGGCCACGATGAGCGCATCGCTGGAGCGCAGCAACGACTCCGCGGCACGGAAGCGGTCCTGCGGCACGTACTCTCCGAAGAACACCACGTCGGGCTTGAGCATGCCCTCGCACACGGTGCAGGTCGGGATCACGAAGCCATCGGTGCTCTCCGGGAGCACGTCGCCGTCCGGGGCCAGCGCCACGTTCTCCGGAACCGTGATCCAGGGATTGCGCTCCTCGATCTGCACGGCGATGTCGCGACGGTCGAACACCTGGCCGCAGTGCAGGCAGAGCACGCGGCGCATGGTCCCGTGCACCTCGATGACGTGCGAGCTGCCCGCGCGGAGGTGCAGGCCGTCGACGTTCTGGGTGATGACGCCCGAGACCACGCCTCTGGACTCCATCTCCGCGAGGGCTCGGTGGCCGGGATTCGGGGCGGCCTGGGCGAAGGCGCGCCACCCGAGGTGCCCGCCGACCCAGTAGCGACGTCGCGCGGCCTCGTCGCCGAGGTAGGTCTGGATCGTCATGGGATCGCTGCGGGTGCGCGCCCCCTCGCCACGGTAGGCGGGGATGCCAGAGTCGGTCGAGATGCCGGCGCCGGTGAGGAGGGCGATCCGCTTGCCGCGCAGCAGGTCGGCGGCGTGGGAGAGCTCGGCCGACGGCTCGGCGGTGTTCGTCACGCTCACAGGACCTCCTCGCTCGAGTCTACGGGGCGTGGGGTGGGCGAGAACCGGGATGGCAGAGTGGAGCGGTGGACCTCGAGCATGTGACCGACATCGACGACCCGCGGCTGGACGACTACCGCGGCCTCACCGACACCGCCCTCCGCGCCGTCCGCGAGCCCGCGGAGGGACTCTACATCGCCGAGACCGCCAAGGTGATCGAGCGTGCGCTGGCCGCCGGGCACGAACCCCGATCGGTGCTGGTCTCGGCCCGGCGCGTCGACGAGGTACGGCGCATCCTGGGGGAGCGCGCCGTTCCGGTGCTCGTGGTCCCGGACGAGGTCGCGGAACAGGTCACCGGCTATCAGGTGCACCGAGGGGCCCTCGCCGCGATGCACCGCCCGGCTCTGGCGCCGGTCGCGGACGTGGTGCGCGACGCACGGCTGGTGCTGGTCCTGGAGGACCTCGGCGATCACACCAACGTCGGTGCGGCCTTCCGTGCCGCCGCCGGGTTGGGGGCGGATGCGGTGCTGGTGTCGGCGCGCTGCGCCGACCCGCTCTACCGTCGCAGCGTCCGGGTGAGCATGGGCACGGTGTTCCAGGTGCCCTGGACCCGGATCGACGAGTGGTCCTCGGCGGTCTCGGATCTTCGTGAGCAGGGCTTCGACATCGCCGCCCTCGCACTCAGCGACACAGCCGTGGATCTCCGGCTGTATGCGGCACAGCGGCCCGCGAAGGTGGCGCTGCTCTTCGGCGCGGAGGGAGACGGTCTCACGCGGACCGCCCTCGACAGTGCGGACACGGTGGTGACGATCCCGATGGCCGGCGGCGTGGATTCGCTCAATGTCGCCTCGGCCGCCGCCGTCGCGCTGTGGGCACTCGCTCCCGTGGAGTGAGAGGCGCGTCACTCCTTGCCGGGGAGGATGACGGGGGAGGGCTCTGGGCGCTTCGCCGCGATGTGGTCGCCGGAGGACTGGTGACGGAGACGACGGAGCACCCAGGGCACGAGGTGCTCCCTCGCCCAGCCGAGGTCCTCGCCGCGGGCGGCGCGCCACGTGCGCAGGGGCAGGGGCTCGGGCTGCATGGCCTCGAGGTCGTTCGGCACGTTGAGGGCGCGGAGCACCATCCGCGCGACCTCGTGGTGGCCGAGCGCGTTGTAGTGGAGGCGGTCGTCGTCGAAGAAGCGGGCGTCCTGCACGACCTTCAGCGCCCACTGGTCCGCGACGATGCAGTCGTGCCGCTCCGCGATCGCGCGGACGTTCTCGTTGTAGATCGCGACCTTGCCGCGGAAGGGACGGAAGACCGGCGTGAACCCCGTGTCGATGCCGGTGAAGAGGATCACCGCGGCACCGGTGGACGACAGGCGCGCCACCGCGTCCTCGAGCTGTGCGGCGATGGCGTCCGGGTCGGTGCCGGGGCGGATGACGTCGTTGCCGCCGGCGCAGATCGAGATGAGGTCGGGGTGCAGCGCGACGGCGGGCTCCACCTGATCGGCGACGATCTGCGCGATGAGCTTCCCTCGGACGGCGAGGTTGGCATAGGCGAAATCGTCGACCTGCTGGGCGAGCACCTCGGCGACGCGATCGGCCCAGCCGCGGTGACCCCCGGGGGCCGCCGGGTCCGGGTCTCCGATGCCCTCGGTGAACGAGTCGCCGATCGCGACGAACCGGCGCCAGGGGTGCGGGGTCTCGTTCGCGACGTACGGGGTCCTGGTCGATTCCTGATCGCTCATCCGGCTCTCCTTCGCGAAGGCGTGCGCGCACGATGGTGACCGCCGCGCAGTGACCGAGCCTACCCGTGCCGGCGCTCAGGAAGGGGGACGCGCGCGGCGTCGCGGCGGATGCCCCGGTGTCGGTGGGAGCGATTATCGTGGAGTCGATGCTCTCTCCGTCCTTCCCTCAGCGCGCCCCGTGGGGAACGGCGAACAAGCTGCGGGCATGGCAGCAGGAGGCTCTGGACGCGTACTTCCAGGCCGACCAGCGTGACTTCCTCGTGGCCGCCACACCGGGCGCCGGCAAGACCACGTTCGCGCTCACCCTCGCGGTCGAGCTCATGCGCATGGGGGAGGTGAACCGCGTCATCGTCGTGGCCCCCACGGAGCACCTGAAGACGCAGTGGGCCGATGCCGCCGCGCGCGTGCACATCCGTCTCGACCCGCGCTTCCGCAACAGCGACTGGGCTCCGGCACGGCACTATCACGGGGTCGTGGTGACGTATGCCCAGGTCGCCGCGAAGTCGTCGGTGCATCGCCACCTCACCGAGGACGCGAAGACCCTGGTCATCCTCGATGAGGTGCACCACGGCGGCGACGCCCTGAGCTGGGGCGACGCGATCCGGGATGCCTACGGGCCGGCGAAGCGCCGACTGCTGCTCTCCGGGACCCCGTTCCGGAGCGATACGGCGCCGATCCCGTTCGTGGAGTACCTCCCGGACGAGACGGGGGCGCGGGTCTCCAGCACCGACTACGCCTACGGCTACGGCCGCGCTCTCGCCGACGGCGTCGTCCGTCCCGTGCTCTTCCACATGTACGCGGGGAAGATGCGCTGGCGCACGAGCGCCGGCGACGAGCTCGAGACCCACCTCGGGCAGGACAACACGAAGGACGTCACATCGCAGGCATGGCGCACGGCCCTCGACCCCGAGGGCGACTGGATGCCGGCCGTGCTCTCCGCCGCCGACCGCCGCCTCACCGAGATCCGGCACCACATCCCCGACGCCGGCGGACTCGTGCTGGCCACGGATCAGACCGTCGCCCGGGCCTACGCCAACATCCTGCACAGCATCACGCGCGAGCAGCCGACGATCGTGCTCTCCGATGACGCCACCGCGTCCGAGCGGATCGAGAAGTTCTCCGAGGGCACCGCCCGGTGGATGGTCGCGGTGCGCATGGTGTCGGAGGGCGTCGACGTGCCGCGGCTCGCCGTCGGCGTCTACGCGACGTCGTCGTCCACCCCGCTGTTCTTCGCCCAGGCGATCGGCCGCTTCGTGCGCGCCCGCCGTCGCGGAGAGGCGGCGAGCGTCTTCCTCCCGCACGTCCCCGTGCTGATGAAGCTCGCGAACGAGATGGAGAAGCAGCGCGACCACGCGCTCGACCGGCAGTCCAAGGACGACGATGGCCTCGACGACTCGCTGCTGGAGAGCGCGAACCGCGAGGACGAGGCCTCCGACGCCCTGACCCAGGAGTTCAGCTACCAGGCGATCTCCTCCGTCGCGCACTTCGACCGCATGGTGTTCGACGGCAAGGAGTTCGGTCAGCTCGCCGAGCCGAACACGCCTGAGGAGGAGGAGTTCATCGGCTTCCCCGGCCTGCTCGAACCCGAGCATGTGCACGAGCTCCTCATGCAGCGGCAGGCCCGCCAGTCCCGGCATCGCGAGGTCCGGGAGGCCCAGGCCGAGCCGACGCAGACCACGACGCTGCCCGCACCGCTGCACCGCACCCTGCGCGAGCAGCGCCAGCTCCTGAACAGCTTGGTGGGCCTCTACGCGCGGCAGTCGGGCCAGCCGCACGGTGCCGTCCACGCCGAACTCCGTCGTATCTGCGGCGGCCCGGCGGTGGCGCAGGCGACCGTGACGCAGCTGCAGTCCCGCATCGAGGTACTGCGCAAACGCGTCCGCTCCTGATGGCGGCCTCGGCGCCGCTTCGGATCCCCGAAATGCTGGCAATCCGGGCCAGGACGCGGCCTTCGCGACACCCCGCGGATAGCGTGGAACGGTTGCCCGGACGCCGGGCACCGTGACACCTGGAGGTTCCATGACAGCCCCTGCCGCAGCCGATTCCACGGCCGCCGATCGACGGCGCTGGGCTCGCTATCTCGTCGAGGAGCGCGCCGAGGGCGCCGTCTATCAGCGCCTCGCGGCCCGCCGGTCGGGGGAGGAGCGGGCGATCCTGCTCGGGCTCGCCGAGGCCGAGCGCCGGCACGAGAAGCACTGGCTCGACCTTCTGGGCGGCGAACCGACGCGCCTGCCGCGGGCGGGAATCCGTTCCCGCTTCCTGGGGTGGATGGCCGGGCGCTTCGGCTCGATCTTCGTCCTCGCCCTCGCCCAGAGTGCCGAGGCCCGCTCCCCGTACGACGCCGAGCGCTGGGCCACCCCGGCCATGCGCGCCGACGAGAAGGTCCACCACGAGGTCGTCCGCGGCCTCGCCGCGCGGGGCCGTCGGCGCCTCTCGGGCTCCTTCCGCGCGGCCGTCTTCGGGGCGAACGACGGCCTCGTCAGCAACCTCGCCCTGGTACTCGGGATCGGCGCCACCGGCGTGAGCTCCGGCTTCGTGCTGTTCAGCGGTATCGCGGGTCTCCTCGCGGGCGCGCTGTCCATGGGAGCCGGGGAGTTCGTGTCGGTGCGATCACAGCGGGAACTCCTCACCGCCACCGAGGCGAACGAGGACGCCGCGGCGGCCGCGGCCGACCTCGACATCGACGAGAACGAGCTCGCGCTCGTGTACCGCGCCCGCGGCATGGACCACGGTGAATCCCTCGCCAGGGCCCGCCGCATCGTGCAGGCCGCCCAGGAGGGCGTCCGCCGGGCAGCCACGGGGCCGGTGGCCGTCCAGGGCGGGGACGCGCACGAGGTCGTCGGCAGCGACTGGACGGCGGCCATCTCCAGCTTCCTCCTCTTCGCCTCCGGCGCGATCATCCCCGTCCTGCCCTGGATCTTCGGCATGGAGGGCACCGCGGCGATCGTGCTCGCGCTCGTGCTCGTCGGCATCGCGCTGCTCAGCACCGGTGCGATGGTCGGCGTGCTCTCCGGAGGACCGCCGCTCCGGCGGGCCCTTCGGCAGCTCGCGATCGGCTTCGGCGCGGCGGCGGTGACCTACGCGCTGGGTCTGCTCTTCGGCGTCGGCGCGGTGTGACGGCGGTGCGGTCCCGCCTCGCGCGGGACCGCACCGGATCACCGTGACCGCAGCGGGAACGACGAAGGCCCCGGATCCGTGGATCCGGGGCCTTCGCTCTCTGTGCGCGGAGGGGGACTTGAACCCCCACGCCCTATCGGGCACTAGCACCTCAAGCTAGCGCGTCTACCATTCCGCCACCCGCGCAGGTGTTGGATTTGATCGTTGCCGACCGAAGAATGAGATTAGCACGTTCTCGGAGGCGTCTCGAACCGAGCGTGACGCCCGGGCGTGGCACGCGGTTTCGATAGCCTGAGTCCATGACCGAATCCTCCCTGCCGGAGGTCGCCCGCGTCGCGAGCGACCTCATCCGCTTCGACACCTCCAACTACGGCGGCGGCAACGCGAAAGGGGAGCGGGAGGCGGCCGAGTACGTCGGCGCGTATCTGGAGGAGCTGGGGCTCGAGGTCGAGTACTACGAGCCCATCCCGCGGCGGACGAACGTCATGGCGCGGGTCCCCGGCCGTGATCGCTCCAAGCCGGCCCTCGTCGTGCACGGCCATCTGGATGTCGTGCCCGCGGTCGCCGAGGACTGGACGGTGGACCCGTTCGCCGGCACCGTGCAGGACGGCATGCTGTGGGGCCGGGGCTCCGTGGACATGAAGAACATGGACGCGATGATCCTCACCGCCGTGGCCGACATCCTGCGCGCGGGGGAGCAGCCGGAGCGCGACCTCGTCCTGGCGTTCTTCGCCGACGAGGAGAACGGCGGGGTCGAGGGCTCCGCGCTCGTCGTGAAGGACCGGCCGGAGTGGTTCGCCGGGGCGACGGCCGCGATCAGCGAGGTCGGCGGCTACTCCATCTCGGTCGACGACCGTCGGGCGTACCTGCTGCAGGTGGGGGAGAAGGCGCTGATCTGGATCCGCCTCGTCGCCACCGGCCGGGCGGGGCACGGCAGCCGCCTGCACGAGGACAACGCCGTCACTAAGCTCGCCGAGGCCGTCGCCGCCATCGGCCGCACGCGGTGGCCGGTCCGGCTCACGCCGACGACGGAGGCGCTGCTCGAGGGCCTGAGCGCGCTGAGCGGCCGGAGCGCCGACGACCCCGACGCCCTCGCCGCCGCGGCCGGCCCGGCTGAGGCCTTCCTGCGGTCGACGTTCCGCACGACGACCAACCCGACGGCCCTCACCGCCGGCTACAAGCACAACGTCATCCCGGAGCGCGCCGAGGCGCTGATCGACGTCCGGGTGATCCCCGGCACCGAGGACGACGTGCTCGCCGAGCTCCAGCGCATCGTGGGCGACGACATCCGGATCGAGACCGTGGTGCGCGACATCGGCATGGAGACGCCGTTCGAGGGAGAGCTCGTCGACGCGATGGTGGCAGCCCTGGGTCGGCACGACCCCGGAGTACCGGTCATCCCGTACCTTCTGGGAGCCGGAACGGACAACAAGGCGCTGGCCACTCTCGGCATCACCGGCTACGGCTTCGCCCCGCTGCGTCTCCCCGCCGATCTCGACTTCACCGGGATGTTCCACGGAGTCGACGAGCGCGTGCCCGTAGACTCACTTGTCTTCGGTCAGCGGGTGCTGGCCGATCTGCTGCGCACGTACTGAGCGGTCTCCACGCGCTCCGTGCCGTCCCGAAAGACGAAGGCCTCTCCATGCACCTGCTCGAAGCACTGATCCTGGGAATCGTCCAGGGTCTCACCGAGTTCCTGCCGATCTCCTCCAGCGCCCATCTGCGTGTCGTCGGGACGTTCCTACCGTCCGGAGAGGATCCGGGCGCGGCGTTCACCGCCATCACGCAGATCGGCACCGAGGCCGCGGTCGTCGTGTTCTTCTGGCGGGACATCGTCCGCATCATCTCCCAGTGGTTCCGATCCCTCGCCGGCAAGGTGCCGCGGAACGATCCGGACGCGCGCATGGGCTGGCTCATCATCATCGGCAGCATCCCGATCGTGCTGCTCGGGCTCCTGTTCCAGGACCAGATCGAGACCGTCTTCCGGTCGCTCTGGATCGTGGCGATCATGCTCATCGTGTTCGGCATCCTCCTGGGCATCGCCGACCACGTCGGTGCCAAGCGGCGCACGCTCGACGACCTGACCTACCCGCACGGCATCGCCTTCGGTCTCGCGCAGGCGCTCGCCCTCATCCCCGGTGTCTCGCGATCCGGTGGCACGATCACCATGGGTCTCTTCCTCGGCTATGAGCGCGCCGCCGCCGCCCGCTACGCCTTCCTGCTGGCGATCCCGGCCGTTTTCGGCAGCGGCTTCTACCAGCTGTTCAAGAGCTGGGGCGAGCCGTCCTTCTTCTCGCTCGGCGACACGGTGGCCGCGACGGGCGTCGCCTTCGTCGTCGCACTCGGCGTGATCGCGTTCTTCATGAACTGGATCTCGAAGCGCAGCTTCCTGCCGTTCGTGATCTACCGGATCCTGCTCGGTGGCGTGCTGCTCGTGCTGCTCGCGATGGGTGTCATCCCCGCGTCCGCCTGATCAGCGCTTGCGGTCGCCCCGGCCGTCGTCGCGGCGACGCAGGTACCGCTCGAACGCCTGGGCGATCGCGTCCCCGGAGGCGTCGGGGGAGTCCCACGTGTCCCGGGTGCGCTCCAGCTGCCGGATGTACTCCGCCATGTCCTCGTCCTCGGACGCGGCGGCATCGATCGACGCCTCCCAGGCCGCGGCCTCCGTGCGCAGGTGCCGGCGGTCCACGTCCACCCCGGTCAGCTCCTCGAGACGGTCGAGGAGGGCCAGGGTGACCTTCGGCGACGGCGCTGCCGAGGCCACGTAGTGCGGGACGCTGGCCCAGAGGCTCACGGAGGGGATACCCGCGTTCTCAGCGAAGTGCTCCAGCACGGTGAGGATGCCGACGGGGCCCTCGTACACCGAACGCTCCAGGGCGTGGGCCTCCCGGACCTGTTCGTTCTGGCTCGACGCGAAGATCGAGATCGGGCGGGTGTGCGGGACGTCGGAGAGCATCGCGCCGAGGGTCACGAACCCGGTGATGTCGTCGCGCAGCGCGACATCGATGAACTCGGACGCGAACGCCTGCCAGGTGCGCGCGGGCTCGGCGCCGGTGAGGAGCCAGAACTCCGGGCCGGGGCCCGGGTCTCGCGGGCGCCACAGTCCGGCCTCCGGCCAGGTCATCTGCCGCCGCCCCTCGGCGTCGAGCCGCGTCGCCGGTCTCGTGTACTGGTAGTCGAAGTAGAGCTCCGGATCGACCGAATGCACGAGGTCGTAGCCGCCGGCCGCCTGCAGGGCGCCGACGGCTCCCGTCGCGGCCTCGCCGGCGTCATTCCAGCCGTCGAAGGCGGCGATGATGATACGTGAACCGAGAACGTCCATGCCGTGCTCCCTTCGCGGTCGAGGATTCGATCCCCCCAGGCTAGCCCGCGACGAGGGGATGTGGGCGGGCCCGGCTAGCATGGGTTCAGTGAGCAACAAGCCCCGCGCGGTCCTCTGGGACATGGATGGAACACTCGTCGACACCGAGCCGTACTGGATGGCGGCCGAGACTGCTCTGGTGGAGTCGTTCGGCGGCACCTGGTCCCATGAGGACGCCTTGCAGCTCGTGGGCAGCGGCCTCATCGACAGCGCGATCATCCTCCAGGGCGCGGGGGTCGACATGGCTCCCGAGGCGATCGTCTCGCACCTCACGAGTGCGGTGCAGGAGTCGCTGCGGACCCGGGGTGTGCCCTTCCGACCGGGCGCTCAGGAGCTTCTCCGCGACCTCCGCGCCGCCGGGATCCCGACCGGACTGGTGACGATGTCGCTGCGCCGGATGGCTCTCGACGTGGTCGGGCTGATCGAGTTCGAGGCGTTCGACATCGTCGTCGCCGGAGACGACGTCGACAACCCCAAGCCGCACCCGGAGCCCTACCTCCAGGCCGCGGCGCTCCTCGATGTGGACATCGCCGAGGTCGTGGTCATCGAGGATTCCCCGACCGGTCTCCGCGCGGGCCTCGCCTCCGGAGCGCTGACGCTCGGCGTGCCCCACATCGTCCCGCTCGACGGCCTCGGCGCCCACGAGCTGTGGCCGACCCTCGACGGCCGCGGTGCCGCCGACCTCGTGGAGCTCTTCGGCTCCCGCGCCGCGATCACGGAGGCCACCCGATGACGACCACGTCCGCCCCGCGCCCCAGCGGCCCCTTCCGTGAGGGCGACCGCGTGCAGCTCACCGGCCCGAAGGGTCGCCTGCACACTGTGACGCTCCGCGAAGACGGCGAGCTGCACACCCACCACGGCGTCCTCCGGCACCGAGACCTCATCGGGCTCCCCGATGGCTCGGTCGTGGCGAACAGTTCCGGGCACGAGTACCTGGCGCTGCGACCGCTGCTGCGGGACTTCGCGATGTCGATGCCGCGCGGTGCCGCGATCGTCTACCCGAAGGACGCGGCGCAGATCGTCATGCAGGCCGACATCTTCCCCGGCGCCACCGTCGTCGAGGCCGGTGTCGGGTCCGGTGCTCTGTCGCTCTCGCTCCTCAGGGCCGTGGGCTCCACGGGGCGCCTGCTCTCCTTCGAGCGCCGCGAGGACTTCGCGGAGGTGGCGCAGGCGAACGTCGAGACCTTCTTCGGGGAGCGCCCCGACTCCTGGCGCGTCGTCGTCGGTGACCTCGTCGCCGCGCTGCCCGCGGAAGTCGAGCCCGGCACCGTCGACCGGGTGGTGCTCGACATGCTCGCGCCCTGGGAGTGCATCGAGGCGGTGGCGGAGGCGCTGACCCCCGGCGGTGTCGTGCTCTGCTACATCGCCACCGCCACGCAGCTCTCCCGCGTCGCCGAGTTCATCCGCGGCACCGGGCTCTTCACCGACCCCGAGGCGTCGGAGACCATGGTCCGCGGGTGGCACGTGGAGGGGCTGGCTGTCCGACCGGACCACCGCATGGTCGCCCACACCGGATTCCTCCTCACGGCCCGCAGGCTCGCCCCGGGCGCCGTGGCCCCGTCTGTGAAGCGTCGGGCCTCGAAGAGCAGTTACAGGGACGAGGATGTGGAGCTGTGGACCCCGGGCGCGGTGGGCGATCGCGAGATCACGGACAAGAACCTCCGCAAACGCGCCCGCGAAGCAGGGAAAGCCGCCGAGGGCGCGCGGTTGGCGGCTGCATCGCGCGAATCCGAGCACCCGACGGAATAGACTGGAGCGCGTGCGTAAAACGTCCGCCGTTCTGGCCTCCCTCAGCCTCGCCGCCCTCGCCCTGACGGGGTGCAGCGTGACCTCTTCGTCCGCCGATGCCACATGCGATCGCGACGGACACGCCAACGGCATTGACAGCGCCGTCACGGTCAGCGGCGAGGTCGGCTCCGAGCCCGAGGTGGAGATCTTCGCACCGGTGCGTCTCACGGAGACGTCCTACGCCGACGCGGTCACGGGGGACGGGCGTGCCCTCGTGGATGACGCCCAGCCGCTCATCGCGCAGATCTCGATCTACAACGGCGCGACGGGCGAGCAGATCTTCCAGACGACGTACGACGAGGGGAACACCCGCCCGTCGACGATCGGCTCCTGGGCAACGCAGTCTCCTGGGCTCGCCGATGTCCTGGAGTGCGCGACGGGTGGCACGCGCATCGTCGCGGGTCTGACCCCGGAGGACTTCGGCGAGGCGAACCTCGGTGGCTTCGGCATGGGGGAGGACGACATCGCAGTGTTCGTGATCGATGTCGTCGACGCCTTCCTCCCGAAGGCCGAGGGCACGCTGCAGTTCAATGACGCGCAGGGCATGCCGACCGTGGTGCGCGCCGACGACGGCACCCCGGGCATCATCATCCCCGACAGCGCTGCCCCGGAGGAGCAGGTCGTCCAGACACTGATCCGCGGAGACGGCGAGAAGCTGACCGACGAGCAGACGCCACTCGTCCACTTCACCGCGGTGAACTGGGACGACAAGTCCGTCCTGCAGAGCACGTGGGGACAGTCCGCCACCGACAGCATCCGACAGATCGCCGCCCCGGTGGCCGACGCGTTGGTCGGGAAGCCGGTCGGCTCCCAGGTCCTCGTCGTCCTGCCGAAGACCGAGAGTTCCGCCGCGATGGCCGTCGTGGTCGACATCCTCGGCGTGTCCCCGGTCTCCGCACCCTGATGGCTGCCCGGATCCCTGCCGAAGAGCGCCTGACGAACCTCGTCGTGGCGCTGATGGCGACGGAGATCGGGCTCACCAAGCAGCAGATCCTCGACAACGTCTCCGGCTATCGCCAACGCGCCGATGCAGGGACGCGTTCGGATGCTCTGGAGAAGATGTTCGAGCGGGACAAGGACGAGCTGCGCGCGCTCGGCGTCCCGATCGAGACGATCGGCGACGCCGCCGACCCGAACGACCTGCGGGAGGCCCGATACCGCATTCCGCAAGCGGAATACGACCTGCCAGGAGACATCGAGTTCTCGCCGGCGGAGCTTGCCGTGCTCCGCCTCGCCGGTAGCGTCTGGAGCGCGGAGTCCGTCTCGGGAGACGCGCAGTCCGGCGTCCGGAAGATCCGCGCCCTGGGCATCGACGGCGATGAGCCGATCATCGGCTTCGCGCCGCGGATCACCGCACGCGACGCTGCTTTCGCGCCTTTGCAGGACGCGATCGAAAGCCGCAGGGTGGTCTCCTTCGACTATCTGAAGCCGGGGGAAGACGCTCCCCGGCGTCGACGCATCCGTCCGCTCGCGTTGGTGGACTATGAAGCACGCTGGCATGTCTACGGCGTAGACGTCGACATCGAAGAGGACCGGACGTTTCTGCTCAGCCGCATCGTCGGTGACGTCGTCGTGAGTGCGACCACGTTCGACGCGGCGTTGCGGGAGGGCGCGGGGGATCGGGCGCTGAGCGGCCTCGAACGTGTCGCCGCCGAGAACTCAGCGCTGCTGGAGGTGACCCCCGGTACCGAAGCTGCACTGCGCCTGGGCCGGCGTGCGACACCCGCTGCCCAAGGCATCCGCGTGCCCTTCGTCGATCTGCACATCCTGGCGGACGAGCTGGCGTCCTATGGACCCGAGGTCCGCGTCGTGGAGCCCGCACCGCTCAGGGACGCAGTGATCAGCCGTCTGCGCGCGGTGGTCCAGGCCCACATCGATACGGAGGTGTCGGCATGAGCGGTGCGCCCAAGCCTCTCCTCGCCGCGGAGCGCGTGCGTCTCTACCTGACGCTCGTCCCGTATCTGCTCGAGCACGGGCAGGTCTCGCTCGCCGAGGCCGCCGAGGAGTTCGGGGTGACCCCGCGGGAGATGCGGGCGATGGTCGAGAAGCTGACCGTCATCGGCCTTCCCGGCGAGGCGGGCTACTGGCAGCAGCCGCAGGAGATGTTCGACATCAACTGGGATCTCCTCGACCTCGAGGACGTCATCGAGATCACGAACGACGTGGCCCTGCGTCGAGTGCCGCGTTTTACGGCGCGTGAGGCTGCGGCCCTGCTCGCGGGCCTGCAGATGGTCGCCGCCGTGCCTGCCGTGTCCGACTCCGGCCTCGTGGCCGGGCTCATCTCCAAGCTCTCGCGGGGAGCCGCTGACGCCCCGGCCGACGTCGTCGTCGCCCCGACCGCGGTGGACGAGGTGCGCGAGGTCGTCTCCCGCGGCCTGCAGAAGGGCGTGGCGGTCTCGTTCACCTACCAGGCTCCCGACGCCGCCCCGACGACCCGGACCGTGGATCCCGTGCAGATCCTCATCACCAACGGACAGTGGTACCTGCAGGGCTGGTGCCACATGCGCGAGGCGATGCGCACGTTCCATCTCGATCGTGTCAGCGCACCGACCCTGACCGACATCCCCAGCACGCACGGCGGCGACCGGGTGCCGGAGGCGTTCGCCGGGCTGGAGGAGGAGCGCGAGGTCACCGTCCGCGTCCCGGAGCGCCTCGCTCCGCTGCTCAGCGGTTTCGTGCCCACGGAGACGCTCCGCGCGGGCGACGGGATGGTGACGACGCAGCTGCACCTCGCGGACCCCCGCGGCATCAAACGGCTCGCGGCCCGTTTCGGCGGTGCGATGGAGGTCACGGATCCGGGGATCGCGCGGACCGCCACCCGGGAGTGGGCTGCCGCCGGACTCGCGCTCTACCACCGGCCTGCGGCCGAGGATTGATCTGTAGACTGGGGCGGAAAGCCCCCCTACGACGGGATTGTCGATATGTTCGCTGGAATGCAAGGCTGGCACCTGCTCATCGTGCTGGCCGTTATCCTCCTCCTCTTCGGCGCTGCCAAGCTGCCGGCCCTCGCGAAGAGCATGGGCCAGTCGGCCCGCGTCTTCAAGGGTGAGATGAAGGCCATGAAGGAAGAAGACGCGGTTCGTGCCGAGTCGGCTCCCGCGGAGCCGACGACGGTGAAGGACTCGGGCACCGACCCTGAGACTCCGCCTCGCGCCTGACCGGCCGTGGCAGCCATCGAACCGACCGTGATGCCGACGGCGGATCGGGATCGGCGGATGTCGCTCGGCGCACATCTCGTCGAACTGCGCAAGCGCCTCATGTACGCGGCGATCGCTCTGGTCGTCGGCATGGTCGTGGCGTTCATCATCGCGGACCCGGTCATCCATTTCATCACCGGTCCGATCCGCATCATCTCGGAACAGCGAGGTGATGACTTCAGCGCGTTGAACTTCGCGACAGTGACGTCCGCGTTCGACATGCGTATGCGCATCGCCTTCACGATCGGCCTGTTCCTCTCCGCACCCGTCTGGCTGTGGCAGATCTGGGCCTTCATCATGCCCGGCCTCACCCGCAAGGAGATCCGTTACACCGTCGGCTTCGTCGTCGCCGCGGTGCCGCTGTTCTTCGCGGGGTGCTATCTCGGGGTGCAGATCATGCCGCACGTCATCGAGCTCATGTGGAGCTTCACCCCGGAGGGCGGCACCAACTTCTACTCCGCGCAGGAGTACTACGACTTCGTGTTCAAGCTGATGATCGTCATCGGCATCTCGTTCGTCCTTCCCGTCTTCCTTGTGGCTCTCAACCTCGCCGGCGTGATGTCGGGACGGGCGATCCTCAAAGGGTGGCGCGTGGCGATCCTCATCGCGACGATCTTCGCTGCGCTGGCGACCCCGGCCGCAGACGTGGTCAGCATGCTCATGCTGGCCGGCATCCTCATCGTCCTCTTCTTCGCAGCGGCAGGACTCTCCCTCCTCTTCGACCGACGCAAGCGCAAGCGGGACACCGCCGCCGGACTCGTCCCGGACGCGCCATGAGTTCGCCGTCCGAGCGATATGCGCAGGCGCAGGAGAGTGCGGCGCATCCGGAGACGGCGGCGTTCGCGGCGCGCCAGCGCTTCCAGCTCGACCCGTTCCAGCTCGCCGGATGCCACGCGCTGGAGAACGGACGCAGCGTTCTCGTAGCGGCCCCCACGGGCGCCGGGAAGACCATCGTGGGGGAATTCGCCATCCACCTGGCGATGCAGACCGCGACGGACAAAGCCTTCTACACCACGCCGATGAAGGCGCTCTCCAACCAGAAGTTCCGCGAACTCGTCGATGTCTACGGTGCGGACGAGGTCGGTCTGCTGACGGGCGACACCAACATCAACGGCAACGCCCGCATCGTGGTCATGACCACCGAGGTCCTGCGGAACATGATCTACGCCGACTCCGCGGCGCTGCGCGACCTGCGCTACGTCGTGATGGACGAGGTGCACTATCTGGCCGACCGCTTCCGGGGTGCCGTGTGGGAAGAGGTCATCATCCACCTCCCGCCCCGCGTGCGCCTGGTCTCGCTGAGCGCGACGGTGTCGAACGCCGAGGAGTTCGGTGACTGGCTGGACACGGTTCGCGGTGACACCGAGGTCATCGTCTCCGAGATCCGTCCGGTGCCGTTGGAGCAGCACGTGCTCGTGCGAGACGACCTGCTGCCGCTCTTCGACGACCGTGCCGGCATCGCCACGGCCCAGGTGAACCAGGAGCTCATGCGCATCCGGTCGTTCACCGGCTCCACCTACGAGAGCAACCGCCAGGCGCAGTCCTACCGCAGCAACCGACACGCCGGGCGGCAGGCCCCCCGACCGCCGCGGGGCGGGCGCCGCCCCGTGCGCGCCGCGAACGCGCGTCGGATCGAGCGCATGGACCGCCCGGACGTGGTCGAGCTGCTGGAACGCTCGAACCTGCTCCCCGCCATCTTCTTCATCTTCAGCCGCGTGGGCTGCGACGCCGCGGTGCAGCAGGTACGGCGCTCAGGTCTCCGCCTGACCTCGGCGGAGGAGCGGGCCGAGATCCGCGCCATCGTCGAGGAGCGCACCCGCACTCTGCAGGACGAAGACCTCGGGGTGCTGGGCTACTGGGAGTGGCTGGACAACCTCGAACGGGGCGTGGCCGCCCATCATGCCGGCCTCCTTCCCGCCTTCAAAGAGGTCGTCGAGGACCTCTTCCAGCGCAAGCTGCTCAAGGTCGTCTTCGCGACCGAGACGCTGGCCCTCGGCATCAACATGCCGGCGCGGACCGTAGTGCTCGAGAAGATGGAGAAGTTCAACGGAGAGGCGCGCGTCGCGATCACTTCCGGTGAGTACACGCAGCTCACCGGTCGCGCCGGACGCCGCGGCATCGACGTCGAGGGGCACGCGGTCGTGCAGTGGAGCGAGGGCATGGACCCGCAAGCCGTCGCCGCCCTCGCGTCGCGGCGGACCTATCCGCTCAACTCCAGCTTCCGGCCGACGTACAACATGGCCGTCAACCTGATCGACCTGTTCGGCCAGGCGAGAGCCCGAGAGATCCTGGAGTCGTCGTTCGCCCAGTTCCAGGCGGACCGCGCCGTGGTCGGGCTGGCCAGACAGGTGCGGGAGGCCGAGGAGTCGCTGGCCGGCTATCAGTCGGCGATGGCGTGCGAGCACGGCGACTTCCCGGAGTACGCCGCCATCCGCCGCGAGCTGAGCGACCTCGAGAAGAAGAACCGGCAGGACACCCAGGCCCCGCGCGCTGCACGGGACAAGCGGATGAAGCGGATCCAGACGCTCCGCACGCGGATGCAGCGCCACCCCTGCCACCGCTGTCCTGACCGCGAGAAGCACGCCCGGTGGGCCGAGCGCTACTGGAAGCTCAAGCGCCAGACCGATCGCACGCGCCGTCAGATCGAGACCAGGACCGGCACGGTGGCCCGCGTCTTCGACCGTGTCGTCGAGGTGCTGGAGACACTGGACTACGTCCGTCGTGACGAGGACGGGATGCACCTGACCGATGCGGGGCGCACGATGCGCCGCATCTACGGTGAGCGTGATCTGCTCGTGGCAGAGTCGCTGCGTCAGGGCCTCTGGAAGGGGCTGGATGCGCCGTCGCTGGCCGCGATGGCGTGCTGCCTGGTGTACGAGCCGCGCCGCGACGAAGCGAACGCGGGGGAGCGGGGCCTCCCCAGGGGCGCCTTCCGAGCGGCATACGAGAAGACGACCGCGCTCTGGGCGGAGCTCGACGACCTGGAGCAGGACCATCAGCTCCCGGGAAGCGAGCCGCTGGCCGCCGGGCTCGCGGGTGCGATGCACGCCTGGGCGCGCGGCGGGATGCTCGACCGCGTCCTCATCGACGCCGACATGGCGGCCGGCGATTTCGTGCGGTGGGCGAAGCAGACCATCGACCTCCTGGATCAGCTGTCCATCGTCGCGGAAGACGCCGTGCTCGCACGCACCGCCCGGGCTGCCCTCGACGGTGTGCGCCGTGGCATCGTCGCCTACTCCTCGATGTGAGATCCGCCCGCATGACCGAAGCCTCCGTCCGTCGACGCGCCCTCCTGCCCCTGTGGGCCGCCGTTCCCCTAGCCGCCCTGGCAGCGCTGCTCATGGACCTCGCGTTCCCCGAGGCGGCGATCTGGATCCTGGCCTTCCCTGCCACGGCCCTGCTGCTGCTCGCGCTGATCGGGCGGCGGGCCGGAGGAGCACTGCTCGTGGGGCTCGTCTACGGCATCGTGTTCTTCGCTCTGCTCGTGTCCTGGACCTCTCGATACCTCGGGCCGCTGCCGTGGGCCGCCCTGAGCGTCGTCGAGGGCGTCCTCACGGCCGTCGGGCTCATCCCCGTGACCCTCGCGTACCGGTGGCTGCCCCGGGCCTGGCCGGGCATGGCGGGACGCCTGCTGACCCTCCCGGCCGTCGTCGCGGCGCTCTGGGTGGGGCGGGAGCTGTTCCTCGGCTGGTGGCCGTACGGCGGCTTCCCCTGGGCTCGTCTCGGGATGAGTCAGGCCGAGAGTCCCCTCGCCGCGCTCTCCTCCTGGATCGGCGTGAGCGGGCTGAGCTTCCTCATGATGTTCCTCGTCGCGATGGTGATCGAGATCATCCGGATGGGGTTCTGGCGACGACCGATCACCCTGCTCGCGCCGGCCGCTCTCGTCCTGATCCTCTTCTTCATGCCGCTCTTCCCGACCACGCCGTCGGGGTCGATGCGCATCGCCGCGGTGCAGGGGAACGGGCCGACCGGCTACTTCGACGAGCGCGAGCCCTTCGCCGTGATCCAGGCGCAGACCGAGGCGACCGAGCCGCTGTACGGCGAGGACGTCGACCTGCTCGTGTGGCCGGAGGGCGGGCTCGACACGGATCCCTTCGCGAACTCCGCCATCGCGCGGCGGATGACCCTGGTGTCGAACCGCATCGATGCGCCACTGCTCGCCAACGCCGCCACCGGCCGCGGGAACCTCTACTACAACACCTCGATGCTCTGGCTGCCGGACGGCACAGCGCCGCAGAAGCACGACAAGCGTCATCCCGTGCCCTTCGGCGAGTACGTGCCGGATCGCGCGTTCTTCAACGCTCTCGCGCCGGATCTCATCGGACTGATCCAGCGCGAGTACACCCCGGGGACGAACCCGCCGATCGTCGAGGTGGATGATGTCCGTGTCGGCCTGGCCATCTGCTTCGACGTCATCTACGACGACGTCATCACCGAGGGCCTCTACGGCGGCGCCGAGGTGCTGGTCTTCCAGACGAACAACGCCGACTTCCGCGGCACGGATGAGAACCTCCAGCAACTGGCGTTCGCACGGATGCGCGCGATCGAGACGGGCCGCAGCGTCGTGAACATCTCCACGGTCGGCACGAGCCAGGTCATCCTCCCGAATGGGCGGACGGTCACGAGCCTGGACGCGGATGAGGCCGGAGCGATGCTCGAGGATGTCGAACTCCGCTCCGGCCTCACGGCGGGAATCGTCCTGGGCCCCTGGTTGCAGCAGGTGCTGCTCTGGGGCGGTCTGGGCGCGCTCGGTCTCGGGTGGTGGCGCGCCCGTCGGCGTTAGGCGCCGATCTTCTCGCGGGTGGGGTCCTCACCGGCACCGCGCCGGGCTCGGATGTAGGCGAGACGCTCCTCGAGAAGCTCCTCCAGCTCCGCACGGGTGCGGCGCTCCATGAGCATGTCCCAGTGGGTGCGGGCGGCCTTCTCGTCGGTGGCCTCGAGGGTGACGGCCTCGCCGTCGACCTTCAGGCGGGCTTCCGCGCCGCAGGAACGGCACTCCCAGGTCTGAGGCGGTTCGGCATCGGCAGCGAACATGAGCGTGGTGTCGTGTCCGCAGGTGTCACAGGTATAGGTGGTCTCACGGCGCTCCATGAAAACGACGCCCTCTTCGCTCTGTAGGCTCTGGGCGCCGAGTCGGATGCCGCGCAGGCTGCGATCTGCCATTGTGTGGTCCTCTCGTCGCTGTCAGGTATAACGTTCGAGCCTGTGCGCTTCATCCACGTCGGGACGTTCTGCGCGGTATTCACAGGGGAATCCCAGCGCCGGAGGATATTGGGCGCTCAGGGCTTCCGGAACGTGGCGACGGCGAGGTCGGCACGGTCGGTCACGACGCCGTCCACGCCCGCGTCGATGAGGCGCCGCATGTCGTCCGCGTCGTTCACGGTCCAGACATGGACCTCGGTGCCGGCCCGGTGGGCGGCGCGGAGGAGCGCAGGCGTCAGCACTCGGATCGCCCCGTGGCGCTCGGGGATCTGCAGGGCGTCGATCTCCCGGAGCACTCTGCCGGGGGAGAGACGCACGGCGGAGAGCGAACGCAGGGCCGCGATCGTCCGACTCCCGCCGGAGGTGGCGGGCCGGAGCGCGGTGCCGGTCTGCCGTACGGCCTCCAGCGTCGCCCGCCGGTTGGCATCCGAGAAGCTGGTGACGAGGACACGATGCGTGTGCGCGGCGAGGATGGGGCCCAGCGGCGCTGCGGCGGCCGGTGTCTTCACATCGATGTTGAACCGGGTCTCCGGGAATGCGGAGAGCGCCTCGGCCACCGTGAGCAGACCGCCGTGGTCAGCGAACAGCGCGCCCAGCTCCCGCGTCCTGACCTCGTGCACGGCGCGCGGATCGTCCACGAGACGGCGCAGGTCGTGATCGTGGAAGAGCACGACGTCACCGTCAGCGGTGACCTGGCAGTCCGTCTCGATGTACTCCGCCCCAGCGGCATGCGCCGCGGCGAAGGCGGCCGCGGTGTTCTCCCAGACGCCGGATTCCCGCCCCTCGGCGGTCACCAGACCCCGATGGGCCAGGATGCGGGGCTGCTCGGCCTTGACGAAGTACGGGTGCGTCACGCGCCGGAAGGGGGAGTGGTCGACCCGGGTCCGACCTTCGGGGTGAAGGCGGTGCCGATGCCCTTGAGTGCCTCGGTCAGCTCGCTCGGGATGATCCAGAGCTTGCTGGACGGGCTCTCACTGATCTTCGGGAGCATCTGCAGGTACTGGTACGCGAGGAGCTTGTCGTCCGGCGCTCCCTGGTGGATCGCGGAGAACACGCTCTGGATCGCCTCCGCCTCGCCCTGGGCGCGGAGGACGGCGGCCTGCTTGTCGCCCTCGGCGCGGAGGATCTCCGCCTGACGGAGGCCTTCCGCCTCGAGGATCGCAGACTGCTTCGTGCCCTCGGCGGTCAGGATCGCGGCACGGCGATCCCGCTCGGCGCGCATCTGCTTCTCCATCGAGTCCTGGATGGAGACGGGCGGGTCGATCGCCTTGAGCTCGACGCGGCCCACGCGGATGCCCCACTTGCCGGTCGCCTCGTCGAGGACCACGCGGAGCTGCCCGTTGATGTTGTCGCGGCTCGTCAGTGCCTCTTCGAGGTTCAGACCACCGACGACGTTTCGGAGAGTCGTGGTGGTGAGCTGTTCCACGGCGCCGAGGTAGTTCGCGATCTCGTAGGTGGCCGCGCGCGCATCGGTGACCTGGAAGTAGACGACCGTGTCGATGGAGACGACGAGGTTGTCCTCGGTGATCACGGGCTGCGGCGGGAACGACACCACCTGCTCGCGCATGTCGATCAGCGGCCGCAGGCGGTCGATGAACGGCACGAGGATGTTGAGGCCGGGAGAGAGGGTCTTGTGATAGCGGCCGAGCCTTTCCACCACGCCGGCGGTCGCCTGCGGGATGATGCGGATCGCCCGCGCGATCGTGACGATCACGAAGATGATGACCGCGATCACCAGGATCCAGATGATCACGGTCGGGATGATCGATGCGTCGTCCACGCGTACTCCTAGTCGTTGAGGGGTCGGACGATGGCGGTCGCGCCGTTGATCGCACTGACGGCGACAGGCGCCCCCGCGGGGATGGCCATCGGGGTGGTCGTCCTGGCGGTCCAGGTATCGCCGTTCGCGAGCTTCGCCTGACCGGAGATCTGCGTGATCTCGCTGAGCGCGATGCCCCGGAGGTCGACGAGCGCCTCCACGTTCGAGCGCGTGGGGTCGGCACCGCGGTGCAGGCGCCGCAGGAGCGGCGGCCGCAGGAAGAGGATGAAGAGGGCGGATGCCAAGGCGGCGATGAGGATCTGGATCCAGACCGGGAGGCCGACGAAGTCGGTGACGAGACCGATCACGCTCCCGAAGCTCAGCATGAGGAAGGTGAAGTCGAGGGAGAGCATCTCGATGACGAGGAAGACGGCGATGAGGACCAGCCATCCGATCCATGCCCAGTGGTCGATGAACGTGACGAACGTCGAGAAGTTGTCCATGCGGCCTCCTTTGCCGTCAACGTACCACGCGCGAGGACGCTCGACGGGCCGCCACCGCGCCCCTTGGTAATCTGTGAGAGCCGTGCGCCCACGGCGTTCCACGCACCATGAGGAGTCACCCGTGACCGACGTTCTTCCCGCAGGATCCCTCGACGGCAAGGTGGCCCTCGTCACCGGCTCATCGCGGGGGATCGGCGCCGACACCGTGCGATACCTCGCCGAGGCCGGCGCCGACGTCGTCATCAACTACCGGAACAAGGCCCCGCGCGCGGAGAAGCTCGCGGCGCAGCTGCGGGAGTTCGGTCGCCGGGCGCTCGTCGTCGGCGCGGACCTCACCGACCCTGCGTCCGTAGCCGAGATGTTCGACGCCGTCCGCGCCGAGTACGGACGCCTCGACGTCCTCGTCCTGAACGCCTCGGGCGGCATGGAGTCGGGGATGGCCGAGGACTACGCCCTGAAGCTAAATCGCGACGCGCAGCTCAACGTCCTCAACGCCGCGACGCCGCTGCTGTCCGACGGCGCACGCGTCGTGTTCGTCACCAGCCACCAGGCGCACTTCATCCGCACGACGCCGACGATGCCGGAATATGAGCCCGTCGCGCTGTCGAAGCGGGCCGGTGAGGACGCGCTGCGCGAGCTCATCCCCGGTCTCGCGGAGAAGGGGATCGGCTTCACGGTCGTCTCCGGCGACATGATCGAGGGGACGATCACGGCGACGCTGCTCGAGCGCGCGAACCCGGGTGCCATCGCCGAGCGCCGCGAGTCTGCCGGCCGCCTCTACAACGTGTCCGAGTTCGCCGCCGAGGTCGCCAAGGCCGTGATCGACCCCGTCCCCGCGGACAACACCCGCCTCGTCGGCGACGTGAGCGCCTTCGCCGCGGAATAGTCGTCAGACGCGAGACGCCCCGGACCCGCTGCTGCAGGTCCGGGGCGTCACGCGTCCGTGGTCAGATGCCGGCAGCGCCCGAGGTGAACGCCTTCTCGTCCTTGCCGAGGGTGATCGCGCGGATGATCTGCACGATGCCGAGCACGACGAGCGCGATGCCCAGGAGCAGCCACAGCGCGAATCCGGCGATGGCCGGCGAGAAGAGCACGATGATTCCGGCGATGATGCTGAGGATCGCGTAGATCACCGTCCACACCCGCGAGCCGTCGCTGCCGAGCAACGAGAGCGCGACGACGCCGTCGACGATCCAGCTCACGCCGATGAAGATCACGACGACCAGGGCGAGGGTGGCGGCGGCGACGTTCAGGTTGAAGAACGCGATGACGCCCGCGACGATGTAAAGCAGGCCGAGGACGATGTGCCCGACGCGGGACCAGCCGCCCTTGGCGCGGGAGAAGATCCCGAGGCCGATGTACACGACTCCCGCGACGATCAGGTAGGACGCGAAGATCGCCGTCACGATGACGGCCGACTTCACCGGCCAGACCAGCAGTGCGATGCCCGCGAGCAGCGCGAGAACGCCGGAGACCGCGAGAGCGACCCGGATGGATTTGAAGAACGACTTCGTTTCAGCGAGTGCTTCAGACATGGCGGGGAACCCCTTCTGAGAGAATCCTGTGAGGATGCCCCCAGGGTAGCGCCGGATCTCCGACAGTGGGGGAGGAGGGCCTCCGCGCGTCGCGGATGGTCATTCCCCGTCTTCCGGCGTCATGGCAGGATCATGACGTGACACCGGTGGATGAGGTTCGCCTGCGGGAGCTGGTCGTGATGCGGAAGGTCCGCGACCGGATCGATCGCGAGTACGCGAAGCCCTTGGACGTCGAGGCTCTGGCGCGGGGCGTGCACCTGTCGGCCGGCCATCTCAGCCGGCGGTTTCGCGAGACGTACGGCGAATCCCCGTACTCCTATCTGATGACCCGCCGCATCGAGCGTGCCATGGCGCTGCTGCGTCGCGGCGACCTCAGCGTCACCGAGGTGTGCTTCGCGGTGGGCTGCTCCTCGCTGGGAACGTTCAGCACCCGGTTCTCGGAGCTGGTCGGTGTCCCACCCAGCGTGTACCGTGAACGCGCCGCGAACGTCGAGGGCATCCCGTCGTTCCACGCCAAGCAGGTCACCCGACCGATCAGGAATCGAGAAGCGCCGCGCCCCGAGGCGCACCTAACGTGAGCATCATGAAGATCAGCATCCACTACGCCTTCCTCCCGCACACCGACGCCGACGCAGCCCTCGGCTTCTATCGCGACGCCCTCGGCTTCGAGGTGCGCAACGATGTCGGATACGACGGCCTGCGCTGGCTCACGGTCGGCCCGGTCGGCCAGCCCGAGACCTCGATCGTCCTCCACCCGCCGGCCACCGATCCCGGCATCACCGACGCGGAGCGGCAGACCATCCTGGAGCTCATCGCGAAGGGCAGCTACGGCGCTCTCACCCTCGCGAGCGACGACCTGGACGCCCTGTTCGAGCGGCTGGTCGCCGTCGGCGCCGATGTCGTCCAGGAGCCGATGGACCAGCCCTACGGCGTCCGCGACTGCGCCTTCCGCGATCCCGCCGGCAACCTGCTCCGTATCAACCAGGCCGCTTGACGGCCCCACCACCACGAAGGACGCCGCATGACCGCTGCTGAGCACCCCGCGGACACCCACGACCTCATCCGTGTGCAGGGCGCGCGCGAGAACAACCTCAAGGACGTGAGCGTCGACATCCCGAAGCGACGCCTCACGGTGTTCACCGGTGTCTCGGGGTCGGGGAAGAGCTCCCTCGTCTTCGACACGATCGCTGCCGAATCGCGCCGGATGATCGACGAGACGTACAGCGCGTTCGTGCAGGGCTTCATGCCGTCGGTGCCGCGTCCCGACGTCGACGTGCTGGAAGGGCTCACCACGGCGATCATCGTGGACCAGGAGCGTCTCGGCGCGAACCCGCGGTCGACCGTCGGCACCGTGACGGATGCCAATGCCATGCTCCGCATCCTGTTCAGCAAGCTGGGCCAGCCCTACATCGGCGGCCCGACGGCGTTCTCGTTCAACATCCCGACGCAGAAGGCCAGCGGTGTCATGACCGGGCCGGGTGGCGAGAAGAAGATCGTGAAGGACGCGATCTACCTCGGCGGCATGTGCCCGCGATGTGAGGGCAGGGGAGTGGTGTCGGACCTCGACCTGTCCCAGATCGTCGATGAGTCGAAGTCCCTCGACGAGGGCGCGATCATGGTGCCCGGGTACACCGCCGACGGCTGGATGGTGAAGGGCTTCTCGCAGTCCGGGTTCTATCCGGGGGACAAGCCCATCTCGTCGTTCACCGACAAGCAGCGTCACCTCTTCCTCTACGGAGAGGTCACGAAGGTCAAGATCTCCGGCATCAACATGACCTACGAGGGCCTGATCCCGAAGATCACGAAGTCCATGCTCTCGAAGGACCTCGAAGCGCTCCAGCCGCACATCCGTGCCTTCGTCGAGCGCGTGGCCACCTTCGCGGTATGCCCGGAGTGCGACGGTACGCGTCTCACCGAGGGCGCGCGATCCTCGAAGATCGACGGCGTGAGCATCGCCGACGCCTGCCGCATGCAGGTCACGGATCTCGCCACGTGGGTCCGCGGCCTGGATCTCCCCGGAGCCGGGCCGCTGCTCCAGGCGCTGAGTGCCAACCTCGACGCCTTCGTGACCCTCGGCCTGGGGTACCTGAGCCTGGACCGGCCCTCGGGCACGCTGTCCGGGGGAGAGGCGCAGCGGATCAAGATGCTGCGGCACCTGGGGTCCTCGCTGACCGACGTCACGTATGTCTTCGACGAGCCGACGATCGGGCTGCACCCGCACGACATCCAGCGGATGAACGGCCTGCTGCTCCGCCTTCGCGACAAGGGGAACACGGTGCTCGTCGTCGAGCACAAGCCGGAGACCATCGCGATCGGCGATCACGTCGTGGACCTGGGGCCGGGTGCGGGAAGCGCCGGGGGAGAGATCTGCTATCAGGGGAGCGTCGAGGGCCTCACAGCCAGTGGAACACTGACGGGGCAGCACCTCGACGACCGTGCACAGCTCAAGGACGCCGTGCGTGACCGCACCGGCGCGATCGAGGTGCGCGGCGCATCCACCAACAACCTCCAGAACGTGGACGTCGACATCCCGACCGGCGTCCTGACCGTCGTCACCGGCGTCGCCGGCTCCGGTAAGAGCTCGCTCATCCACGGTTCGGTGACCGGACGCGAGGGCGTGGTGGCGATCGACCAGTCCGCCATCAAGGGCTCGCGTCGCAGCAACCCAGCGACGTACACGGGGCTGCTCGAACCCATCCGCAAAGCCTTCGCGAAGGCGAACGGCGTGAAGCCCGCGCTGTTCAGCGCGAACTCCGAGGGCGCATGTCCTACGTGCAAGGGCGCCGGTGTCATCATCACCGAGCTCGGGTTCATGGACACCATCGAGACCCCCTGTGAGGACTGCGGCGGTAAGCGCTTCCAGGCGGCGGTACTGGAGTACAAGCTCGGCGGGAAGGACATCACCGAGGTGCTCGACCTTCCGGTGTCTGAAGCCCGTGTGTTCTTCAGTGAGGGTGAGGCGAAGCTCCCGGCTGCGGCCGCCATCCTCGGACGCCTGGAAGACGTGGGGCTCGGCTACCTGTCGCTCGGCCAGCCGTTGTCGACTCTGTCGGGCGGTGAACGACAGCGCATCAAGCTCGCGATCCAGATGGGCGAGAAAGGCGACGTGTACGTGCTGGACGAGCCGACGACGGGTCTGCATCTCGCTGACGTCGACACGATCCTCGGCCTGTTGGATCGACTTGTCGACGCCGGCAAGACGGTGGTCGTGATCGAGCATCATCAGGCCGTCATGGCACACGCCGACTGGATCATCGACGTCGGACCGGGAGCCGGCCATGACGGTGGTCGCATCGTGTTCGAGGGAACGCCTGCCGAGCTCGTCGCAGACGGCTCGACGTTGACGGGTGAGCATCTCGCGGCGTACGTCAACGCTTGATACAGGGCCGCGGTGACGGCTTTCCCACCTTTTCTCGTCCCGCCAGATCCCGCATACGGATTATCCGATAATGCACATTATGTCAGGTTGAAGAAAGAACGCCACCCCGACCATCTCCCCGTCATCCCTCGATCGCCCATCCCATGATCGCCTGCTGCACGCTCTTCAGGTGACGTTTGAACTCGTAGCCCACGAACGCGGGATGGTTGGCGGCAGCGACCGAAACCTCACGCCCGCGGACGAACGGCGGACACGGCGCGAAACGGACACCGTCAGGGGCGCTGTCGAGGAGATCCGCAGTGATCCGATAGGGCGCCATGGCCGCGGTGTGCTCCCCCGGCCCATCCGTGATGATCACGTCGGCCTCCTGCACGGCATGGCTGAGATCCTCCTTCCACGGCAGCGCGGGTGTGCGGACCTCCTCCGGGCAGGCCTGCACGACATCGATTCCGAAAGCCCGATGGGCTTCCTCCCAGGCTCGAGCGATGTTGCCGTCTGGTCCCACCACGAGGACTCGGAGTGAGCGGACATCCGTCTCGCGCGAGAGCGCGAAGAGATCGGATAGCACCTCGCACGGGTGGTTCGCGTTGGTCATCGCGTTGACCACCGGGAGAATCCCAGGGGCAGCGAGCTCACGAAGCACGTGGAGATCGGCATGCCGGACGACGAGGAGTTCGACCCACGCCGACAGGTATCCGACGATGTCGACCGCGTCCTCGACGGTGTCGAGCGCCTCCGGAGGGAAGACGATCGGCTGCAAACCCATCTCCGCAGCGCCGCGTTCGAACGAGACACGCGTCCGCAGGCTCGAGGAAGGGAAGAACAGCGCGGCCGCGCCGTCCCTCCTCGCTAGGGTTCCCGCTTCGATCCGCGCGGCGCGCGCGAAGATCTCCCTCAGATCGTCCCCGGTGAGTTCGGTCAATGAGAGAAGGTGGCGCACTCCCCTATTGTCGCGGACGGCTCCAGCCTCATGACGTCGTGAAGATAACCTGTGCTCGCGCCACGATGTCATCCACTCGCGATTGGAGGAACGGGCCGGGACACTCCGTTCCCGACCACGTCTCCTGGTGGGTGATGACGTGCTCTCGGTCGATCCGGAAGCGCACCGGAACGCCGTCCAGGGTCCGGCCGTCGAAGCCTGCGAGCCACGCGATCATCTGCGCGATCTCCTCGAACTGCGCGGTGGTCACCGTGTACTCCGGCGCTCCGGTGAAATCCAGCGTCTCCACCGCCACGGAGCGCCAGTTCCAGTCCGCGCCGGTGGACGACGGCTTCGCTCCCGGGCGGATGGTCTCGATGACCGAGCCGTCGTGCCGAAGATAGAAGGTGGGAGCCGATGATCTCCTGTTGCAGCGGGAGAAGAAGTCCAACTGGTCCGATGTCGTGCCGGTGTGGTGGATGACGAAGCGGTCGATGACCGGGCTCACGGTTCGACGTTCGCTCCCCGCGATGCTCCGGTCAGCGCGTACCGTCGGGTGGGCGCAGTCCTCGAAACCGAGCGGTACCTCGAGGCCCGTGACCGCGCGGTCGTAGACCGGCTCGTACTCTGGCAGCCCGCGGGGGTTGTCCGGGCGGCGTCCGGTGTCGTCTGCCTCTCCCCCGGAGCTCGTGGAGAGCCAGATGCCGATGCCGGTCACCACGACGCCGGTTCCGGCAGCGATGAGGAATCCCCGCCGCGTGTGCGTCGGGACGTGCTCATCGGCGTCCCATGCTCCCGGGTCCTCCGGATGCTGACCCTCCCCGCGTGTGCTCACGCGGCCTGGTCGTCGTCTCGAGGTGCTCGGGACTCTCGCGGCCGGCGTCGCCCTGGCCAGACGAAATGCGCGACCGAGAAGGCGAGGACGGTCCACGAGACAAAGAACGCCCACCACGGGAGCACCGCTCCCCCGCTTCCGCCCGCCAGCATGACCGACACGATGCAGGCGCCGAGTCCGACGACGACCCCGAGGACGGTGACCTCGCCGTGCGCGAGCCACCGCGCGCGCAGCGCCGAGACGAGGCGAAGGGGCAGGCCGATCACCAGGGCGGTGATCATCGACACGACGGACAGGACGACGGCGATGATGCTCGCCCCGATGAAGGACGTCACCCCGTCGTACTCGTCCGCAACTCCGAGCGCGAGGAAGAAAGCCACGATGAACAGGAAAAAGCCGCCGACGAAGAACTGGCCGAGGATGAGCGAGGCGGTCGATTCATCCGCTCCTCGAAAGCCCCCGCGTTTCCGCAGGTCTGCTGGGATACGGCGAGGCGAGGTCATATCGTGATCCTACGAGGTGCACGCCTTCGCTGGGAGCGCACTCGCGCTACTCTCATCCTCAGGGACAGGCACATTTGGGCCGCGGCTCGATCGATGGGGCCTGATCCTCCGCCTGCAGTCTGGGGAGAGGTGGGGCGAGCGGATGGGCGCTAGCGATGAGAAGGGCGAAGGGCTGCTGACGCTCATCGTGGTGGGCGTGGCGCTGGCGATGTTCAGCGCAGCGGTGGCGGTGGCCTCGACATTCCTGATCGCCGATCCTCGAATCGGCGTTCTGGCGGCAGTGACGCTGTCTTTCGGATGCGTCGGAGTGGCGGCAGGCCTCCTACTCACGAGGCGAAGGACCTGGGGCGACCCCTCGTGGCCTCCAGGCACGGAGCCGAAGCCCTGGACGGCCCGCCGCACCCGTCGGGTCTTCTTGCTCTACGGGGTCTTCCTTCTCCTCATCTCCGTGAGTGGGGTGGTCACACTGGCGGGGATCGATCAGAACGAGGCCGACGACCCGCTGCGCGGATGGGTGCTGTCCGCCGTGCTCGGTGTGGTGGGCCTGACGTCGATCATCAAAGGAGTGCGGCGGCAGCCTCAACCGGTGCACGCGTCCGATCGCCCGGAGAGCGAGCCGAACGTCGACGTGCAGGAGTGGATGCCTTTGGGACCCTCTCGTTCGCGGACTCTCTTCCCCTGGTGGGCTCTTCACGTCTTCTCCGGACAGCCGCTTCTCCTTGCGATGATGATCGGGGCGTTCCTCATCCCGGTGGCTGCGGGACCGCTCGGCGCATGGACGTGGCCGCTCGCGGCTGCGCTGCTGGCGGCCGTGGCGATCACCATCAGCGCCGTCGTGCGGCGACGTTCGCGACCGCCGCGTATCTCACGCGACGCAACCCGTCTGCTCGTCGGCACGAAGGAGATCCCGACCGCGACCCTCACGACGGCCATGGTCATCGCGCACCCCTGGGAGCCGGACGCCACAGCCCGGAGTATCGCGGTCGTCCTCACGGCATCGGATCGCTCGCGAGCAGTGGTGGGCTTGCGAGAACGAGGGCTCCTCGTGTTGACCGATGAACAGACGGAACTCCTCGTCGCGGCGATCGAGCGAGCCCACATCGATCTCCCCCGCGACAAAGACGATCCGCGCGGAAGGTTCTCACGGATGCTGTACCCCAACCATCTGACGAAATCGGATGCCCTTCACCTCGTGCAGGAGCCCCCGGGTGACGGCGAGCCGCTGCCGGTGGGGTCCTCAGTCACGTGATCCAGAGCGCCGGCTCGGAGCCCGCTCTCACTTCTCGAAGAGAGACCTGACGGTCAGGATGTTTCGACCGTGGACGGAGGACGGGCGTTCCCGTCCGGATTCGACGAAACCGAGCTTCTCGAGCACCCGCCGGGACGGGAGGTTCCACTCCCAGACGCCGGCCCAGACGCGGTCGATTCCCACCCCGGCTGCCCATGCCAGGACGCTCTGGGCAGCTTCGGTGGCGTATCCCCGGTTGTGCTCGGCACGGAGCAGCTCGAACGCGAGCTCCGGTTCCTCGCCCACCCCCTCGCCGCCGTAGACGAGACCGCAGTACCCGATCGGTTCCCCGGTGTCGATCCGTTCCACGGTGAGAAGCGACGAGGCCTCAGCGCCCTGGATATGCGCTCGGATGTCGTCCGTGTCGGGGCGGCCGGCCGCGTCGAGCCGACGGTGAGCGGGCACTCGGTCGTCATGTTCGCTCCACAGGTGCCGGAACACGGTCGCGTCCTCGATCGCCTGCCTGCGCAGGCGGAGGCGCGACGTCTCCATCTCCGGGATTCGGGGCAGGTGACTCATCCTCGCAGTCTGGCACTCATCCGCCCCGCGCTGTGATCTGCAGCGCCTAATGGGAGGACCAGACGCCGAGCTCGTTGCCGCTCGGGTCGGCGAAGTGAAGGCGCCGGCCACCGGGTAACGCATACGGCTCCTGCAGGATCCGGCCGCCTGCGTCCTGGATCGCCGCCTTCGTCGCATCGAGGTCATCGGAGTAGAGCAGCACGAGCGGACCGCCGACGGGTCGCGGTGCGTCCGCGAGCAGGAGCCCGCCGACCTCGCTCCCGTCTCCGCGGGGCGAGAGGATACCTGCATAGCCAGGGCCGTAGTCCTGAAAGCGCCACCCGAAGGCGGTGGTGAAGAAGCGTTTCGCCACGTCGAGATCCGTGACGACGAGCTCGACATAGTCGAGGGCGTGGTGCTGCGAGGAGGCTGTCATGCGGGCACTCTAGACACGGCGTCGGACATCGTCGGTCAGGAGTAGCGTGGAAGGGTGCCTCAGGTCTCCCACTCCCCCGTCTCCACACCGGGGTGGCGAGCCTGGGCGATCTGGTCCGTCGGCGTCGCGGCCTACGTGCTCGCCATCACCAACCGCACCTCTCTCGGCGCCGTCGGTGTCGAGGCCGCCGACCGCTTCCAGGCGGACGCCTCGACGCTCGCGCTGTTCGCGGTCGTGCAGCTCGCCGTCTACGGCGGGATGCAGATCCCGGTGGGCGTCCTCCTCGACCGCTACGGATCCCGTCCGATCATCACGGCGGGGATGCTGCTCATGGCGGCCGGACAGCTCACCATGGCACTCTCCCCCAGCATCGGCATCGCGATCGTCGCGCGTGTCCTCCTCGGAGCCGGCGACGCCGCCGTCTTCCCTGCCGTGCTGCGACTGGTGGCCACGTGGTTCCCCGCGCAGCGCGGGCCCGTCATGGTTCAGTTCACCGGGATCATCGGGCAGGCCGGGCAGCTGATCGCGCTGGTGCCGGTCGCCGCCCTGCTGCACGCCACCACCTGGTCGATCACGTTCGGCAGCATCGCCGGTCTCGGCCTGCTCTTCACGATCCTCGTGTGGCTCATCGTGCGCAACAACCCCGCGGAGAGCGGCCCCGACGTGTCGGTGAACACGGACACCGGAGTCGTGCGTGTCGTGACGTCGGCGATCGACACGGGCGTCGGCATCCGGGCGGCCTGGGCGCATCCCGGGACGCGGCTCGCGTTCTGGTCGCACTTCACCACCCCGTTCGCCGGCACGGTGTTCGTGCTGCTGTGGGGCATGCCGTTCCTCACGGCAGGCGAGGGCCTGACCACCGCCCACGCAGCGGGGATCATCTCGATCTACGTGGTCGCGGGCATGATCCTCGGGCCGATCATCGGCGATCTCTCCCGCCGCCTCCCGAATCACCGCTCGCTCGCCCTCGTCCTCCCCGCCGTCGGCGTGCAGATGGCCGCGTGGATCGCGGTCATCGCCCTCCCCGGCCCCGCCCCGGACTGGCTCCTCTGGGTCCTGGCGATCGCTCTCGCGACCGGGGGGCCCGCGTCGATGATCGCCTTCGACCACGCCCGCACGCACAACCCCGCGCACCGCCTCAGCACGGCGACCGGAGTCACGAACGCGGGGGGCTTCATCGCAGCCCTGATCGCGGTCTTCGTGATCGGCCTCCTCCTCGACGCCCAGGGCGCCGGCACCCCGGACACCTACACGCTCGACGCCTTCCGTGTCGCGTTCCTCACCCCGATCCCCCTCTGGATCCTCGGGGTCGTCTTCATCCTCATCGAACGCAAACGGACGCGCATCCGCATGGGGCTGGATCCCGAGCGGCGTCGCTGAGCACCCATAGGATGAGGCATGGCCTCCGCTCCCCCGTCGACCGCCCCCGTCTCGAGCGCCCGAGACGGCCGCACGAGGCCACCGGTGACGGCGGGGCTGCTCGCCGGCCTGCTCCTCGGCGCACTCTGGATCGTCTCCGGCGCCATCGCACGACTGACCGGTTCCGACATCGTTCTGACGCGGTTGCTGAGCTTCGCCGGTATCGGACCGCTTCAGAGTCATGCCTGGCTGCTCCCCGGTGCGTGGGGCGTCCTGGTGCTGACGGTGACGGCCGCCGTGCTGTGCAGCGTCGTCTGGGTCGTGGGACGCGGTGCGCAGGGTGTCGGCCGGGCTCCCGCGTTCCTCGTGCTCTGGTTCGGTGCCGTCCTCGCCGGAACGACCGTCGGGCTGTGCGACGACGTCACCCGGGTGCTGTCCTTCCTCCCTCTCTCGGGCCTGCACGGTGTCACCGCGGCGGTCGTCGAGTCCGCGCCGGACACCGCCTACTGGGGACTCGCCTGGGGCTGGATCCCCGCCTGGGCGTTCTCGCGCAGAGCCGGTGAGGAATCTGCGCGGCGGTGGTCCCCGGGCCTTCTCGGTGTCACCCTCGCGAGCGTGGTCGCTCTCGTCGTGGTCGGGAGCCTGGCCGATGCCGCGTGGCAGCGCCAGATCGTCGAGGAGAACGCCGCGCTGCAGGGCGCCACCGACGAGACGGGAGCCTTCGTCGATCCGGCGGCAGTGGGCGACCCTGTGCCGGAGCGCGCCCCGGGGGCCTCGACACCCCAGCTTCCCGCGGGCGCCTGCACCCTCGACCGAGCCACACTGCTGCTCGGAACCGCCGACGGGGCCACGGGGCACCGCGCCCAGAGCATCCGGCTGATGAACGTCGGTGAGGAGCCCTGCGTGGTCGAGGGGTATCCCGACATCGCGTTCGCGGACCAGAACGGCCATGCGCTCGACGTCGAGGTGCGCCCCGGTTCCTCATTCCTCGCGACCGACCCCGGTATCGCGCCCGTCACGGTACCGCCCGGCGGCGAGGCGACCGCGGTGATCGGCTGGGATGCAAATGCCACGGACGGCGCTCTCGTCGCCCGCGCCCTGCGTGCCGCCGTGCTCCCCGGACTCGACCGCGGCTCGTGGCCGGTCGAGCTCGACATCGTCTCGGGCTCCGAGGTCGAGATCACCGCCTGGCACCTCGGCGCCGCACCGGCCGCGCCGTGAGGGTACGCAGCGTCGTCAGCGCAGCAGGTGCTGGAACGTCTCCACGATCAACTCGACGCTGACGCGCTCCGGCACCTCCGCGTCGCCCGCCTCGAATTCCGCGAGCTCCACGCCGCGGACGTCGGCGGCCGGGATAGCGGCGAACAGCGCGGCCACCTGGTGCGGCAGCAGACCGTCGCCGACCCGATAGGCCGCGGGGATGTAGCCGGGCTCCAGGACGTCCCAGTCGACATGGATCCACACCGGCCGCCCGGCGATGAGGGCGCTCAGCCGTTCGGGCGTGCTCTCCGCGGGGCTGAGGACGGTCACTCCCGCGTCGGCGAGGAGCTCCCCCTCGGCGGGGTCGATGTCGCGGCCGCCGACGACGATGACCTGCCGCGGGTCGATGCCCGCCCCGTGGCCGCTGTCCCACAGGCCGCAGGCGGCGGCGAGGACCATGCCGCCGAGGTAGCCGGAGTCGGTGGTGTCCGGCGTGTTGAAGTCCCCGTGCGCATCGATCCACAGCACCACCGCGTCGGGGTGGTGCTCGGCAGCGCTCGGCAGCGTTCCGAGGCTCGCCGCACACGTGTTCGTCACGAGGAGCGGCGTCGCCTGCCCCGCGATCGCCTCCTGCACCGCGGCCCGGAGGCCCGCGAGCGTATCTGCCGCCTCGGGCAGCGCGACCGACCAATCATCGAGCCGAGCGGGCTCCGGAGTGCCGACCACGACGGGCTCCTGCCGGAGAAGCGAGGACAGGGCGTCGGCGACGCGTCGCGCCCCGACGAGGGCTCCGTCCGTGCGGTCGGCGACGCGACCCTGGTTGAGGATGAGCGCGAAGGGCCTGGTCATCCGCTCAGTCTCCCACCCGGCGCAGACCGCGGCCAAACCGCCGGACGCGGCCTGCACTAACGCCGGCGCGGAGTCCATCCCGACGGCAGCCCTCCGTCGACGAAGGCGCGGTCCCGGTCCGCCGCCGCCGACCAGCCCTGCGCCTCTTCCTCGGTGTCGAAGGCGCCCCGGGCCACGCGGAAGCCGACGTCCTCGTGGTGCATGCGCGGCGCTCCCCCACGGCGGACCGAGGCGCGCACGCTCCAGGCGTCGTCGGCGAACCCGCCGCCACGGAAGACCCGGTAGTCGTCGTACCGCGCGGGGTCGAGGAGGTCCCAACACCATTCCCACACGTTCCCGAGCGTGTCGAACAGCCCGTGCAGGTTCGGGAGCTTCCCACCCACGTCCTGCGGCGTACCGACTCCGTCGGCAGCAGTCCACGCGGCCTCGGTCAGCGGGGCGTAGTGCGGCCCGGAGGAACCGGCGCGGCAGGCGTACTCCCACTCGGCCTCGGTCGGCAGGCGGTAGCCGTCCGCCGTGGTGTCCCAGGCCACATCCTCACCCTCGAAGTGGTAGACGGGATCGAGCCCCTCCCACTCCGACGCGGCGTTGCAGAAGTGGACGGCCCGCAGCCAGCTCACGTCGGCGACCGGACGACGCGGATGCCGTGCTGGGGTGCCCAGGACCTCGGTGACCTGTTCTTCGGTCACCGGGAAGACACCGAGGGCGAAGGGCTCGAGTTCCACGGTGCGACGCGTGCGGCGCCGGGCGTCGTGCAGCGTCACCGTGCCGGCGGGAAGACGGACGAGTTCGAAATCACTCATGCGCGGGGCACGACGACGCTCACGCCGGAGTCCGCTCGACCCAGGTGGGGTACTTCGCTGCGCGGCCGTCTCCGGACGAGGTCCGCGTCACGCGTCGACGCACCCAGGGCCCGACGAACTGCCGGTAGTAGGCCAGACCCGCGGGGCCGGCGGTCCAGCGATCGAGCGGTGCCCACCAGGCTGCCGGCGGCTCGAAGCCGAGTCCATGCAGCACGCGGGCCGCGACACGATGGTGTCCGGCCGCGTTCATATGAAGCCGGTCCTCCGACCAGTACGCGGGCTTCGAGAGCTCCGTGTCCGGCCAGTTCAGGGCGCGGATCACGTCGGGGCGGTCCTCGATCCGCCGCAGGACCGCCTCGGAGAGCAGGTCGCCCCGGCGCTGCACGAGGGAGCCCATCGGAAGCTGCCCGCTGGGGTTGGCACCGGAGAGCAGGATCATCGTCACGCCCTCCTCGTCGCACCGTCGCAGCACCCGGCTGAACGCATCGGCGATGTGCTCCACGTCAGTCCGCGGCCGCAGCATGTCGTTGCCGCCGCCGTTGAACGACAGGTGCGTGGGACGCAGGGCCAGGGCGGGTTCGAGCTGCTCCTCGACGATCGGCCAGGCCAGCTTCCCTCGGATCGCCAGGTTCGCGTACTGGATGGGGTGCCCCGCGGCATCCGCCCATCCCTGCGCGGCGATGTCGGCCCAGCCGCGCTCACGCCCATCGGGGAGCACATCGCCCACGCCTTCGGTGAAGGAGTCGCCTATCGCGACGAAACGTACATCAGCCACGCGCCCAGCCTATTCCCGGTTCCGGATGTCACCGCTCGTCCAGCGCCGCTCCGCTCCGGTCGACGAGTCCCCAGGCCGCCCCCGCAGCCACGAGGAAGCAGGCCGCGAACACCACGAACAGCAGAGGAGCGCCGCCGGCGACGAGGAGGACGGGAACGGCGAGGGGCGCCACGATGGAGGCGATGCGTCCGACCCCGGCGGCCCAGCCCGCCCCGGTGCCGCGCAGCGAGGTCGGATAGATCTCGGGCGTCACCGCGTACAGCGCACCCCACGCGCCGAGAGTGAAGAACGACAGGGCCATTCCGGCGCCGATGATCATCGGCACGGTCGTGGCGGTGCCGAAGACGACGGCCGACGCGGTCGCCCCGAGAAGGAAGACCGACAGCGTGATGCGGCGTCCCCACACCTCGATGAGCCAGGCCGCCACGGCGTAGCCAGGGAGCTGCGCGAGCGTGATGATGAGGGTGAACCCGAACGAGCGGACGAGGTCGAATCCGGCGTCGACGAGGATGCTGGGCATCCAGATGAAGGCCCCGTAGTAGGCGAAGTTGACGCCGAGCCACACGAGCCAGAGGCACGCCGTCCGCACGCGGAACTCCGCGTTCCAGAGGGTCGCGAGCCGGGTCCGTGCCGTCTTCGCGATCGCCCGCGACGCCGGTTCCTTCCGGAGGGGCGGGGTGTATGCGACTCCTGCGTCAGCCTCGAAGGCCGCCACGATGCGATCCGCTTCCGCGATGCGTCCGCGCGACGCCAGCCAGCGCGGCGATTCGGGCAGCCCCCACCGCACGACGAGGGCGTAGACCGCGGGGATCGCGCCGAGCGCGAAGGCCCATCGCCAGCCTGCCTCGGACGCGGGAATGACGAAGAACCCGATGAGCGCGGAGGCCGTCCAACCGACCGCCCAGAATGCTTCGAGGATGACGATCAGCCGTCCGCGGATGCGCGCGGGAGCGAATTCGCTCACGTAGGTCGAGGCGACCGGAAGCTCCGCGCCGAGCCCGAGGCCGACGAAGAACCGCAGCACGAGCAGGGCCGCCACTGATCCGACCAGCGCACTCGCTCCGGTGGCCACGCCGTAGATGAGCAAGGTGAGGGCGAACACCTGCCGGCGGCCGAAGCGGTCGGCGAGAAGTCCGCCGAGGGTCGCGCCGACCGCCATGCCGACGAAGCCGAGCGAGGCGATCCAGCCGGCCTCCCCCTTGGAGATGCCCCACTGCTGTGTGAGCGCCGCGATGATGAAGGAGATGAGCCCCACGTCCATCGCGTCCAGGGCCCAGCCCACGCCGGACCCGGTGAGCAGGCGCAGGTGTCGGCGGGTGAACGGGAGGACGTCGAGGCGCTCGGCGAGCGAGGTGCGGCTCGGCAGGGCGGTATCGGCCATGATTCTCATCGTAGGGCCGCCCGTCCCACCAAGCCGCGAGATGACGCCCGCTCAGTCGCGGTCGGCGAGGAGCTTCCGCACCCGAGGGATCACCTCGGTGCCGTACAGCTCGATGCTCCGCATCATCGACTCGTGCGACAGGGTGCCTGTCGCATACTTCAGGTCGAAGCGGCCGAGCCCGAGGGTCGTGATCGTGTCGGCGATCTTCGCCGCTACACGCTCGGGCGAGCCGGCGTAGAGGGAGCCCTCCGGTCCGATGTCGTTCTGGAACCGCGCCCGGCTGTACGGCGGCCAGCCGCGCTCCCGACCGATGGTGTTGTTCATCGCCTCGAAGCCCGGGTAGGCCTCGTCCCATGCCTCCGCGTCGGTGGGCGCGATGTGTCCCGGCGAGTGCACGGCCACCGGGTGCGCGGTGGTGCCGAAGGAGGCGACCGAGCGGTGGTACAGGTCGACGAACGGCTTGAATCGCCCGGCCGGCCCGCCGATGATGGCCAGCATGAGGCCGAGGCCGTGACGCGCGACACGCACGACGGACTCGGGGCTGCCGCCCACGCCGACCCACGTGCGCAGTCCCTTCTCGGTCTTCGGGAACACGTCCGCGTTGTCGAGCGACGGCCGCAGCGTGCCGGACCAGGTCACCGGCTCTTCCTTGAGGAGCTCGACGAACAGCTCGAGCTTCTCCTCGAAGAGCCGGTCGTAATCGCGCAGGTCGTAGCCGAACAGCGGGAAGGACTCGATGAATGAACCGCGCCCGAGGACGACCTCCGCCCGCCCTCCGGACAGGGCGTCAAGGGTCGAGAAGCGCTCGAACACGCGCACCGGGTCGTCCGAGGACAGCACGGTCACGGCGGTGCCCAGCCGGATCCGCTCGGTCCGGGCGGCGATCGCCGCGAGCACCATCTCCGGAGACGAGACCGCGAACTCGCGCCGATGGTGCTCCCCCACGCCGAAGAAGTCCACGCCGACCGTATCGGCCAGCTCCGCCTGGGCGACGACGTTCCGGATGGTCTGCGCGCCGCTGAGCAGCTCGCCGTCCTGGTCCCGGGTGATGTCGCCGAACGTGTCCAGCCCGAATTCGATGTCCATGTCACACCTTCCTATTCAGGTGAATGGAACACGCGGCAGGAGGCGGGCATTCCCGTCACCGAGGCAGCAGCGCGCTCCGCAGCGTGTCCAGCCCGACCCCGCCCAGATCGAGGGCGCGCTTGTGGAAGCCCTTGAAGCTGAACGCGTCGCCCTCCGCCTGCTGGACGGCGTCGCGGACCTGCTCCCAGATGCGCTGACCGACCTTGTACGACGGCGCCTGACCCGGCCAGCCGAGGTACCGGTTGACCTCGAACTGCACGAACTGGTCCGACATGTTGACGTTGCGGCGGAGGAAGTCGAGCGCGTACTCGGCATCCCAGATGCCCTCGCCCTCGAGGCGCGGCTTGCCGAGGTGCACGCCGATGTCGAGGACCACACGCGCCGCCCGCATCCGCTGCCCGTCCAGCATCCCGAGGCGATCCGCCGGGTCGTCCAGGTAGCCGAGCTGCTCCATCAGTCGCTCGGCATACAGCGCCCAGCCCTCCGCGTGACCGGAGGTGCCGGCGAGCAGTCGCCGCCAGGAGTTGAGCTCGGCGCGGTTGTAGACGGCCTGCGCGATCTGCAGGTGATGCCCCGGGACACCCTCGTGATAGACCGTGGTGAGCTCCCGCCACGTGTCGAACTCGGTGACACCCTCGGGGACCGACCACCACATGCGACCGGGACGGGAGAAGTCGTCGGTGGGACCGGTGTAGTAGATCCCGCCCTCCTGCGTGGGCGCGATCATGCACTCCAGGGTGCGGATGGCCTCCGGGATGTCGAAGTGCGAGGCGCCGAGCTCGGCGACCGCGCGATCGCTGGCCTCCTGCATCCACCGCTGGAGCGCCTCGGTGCCGACGAGCTTGCGAGCGGGGTCGGATTCCAGATGCGCGACGGCCTCCTCCACGGAGGCGCCGGGGAGGATCTCGTTCGCGATCGCCGTCTGCTCGGCCACCATGCGGGCGAGTTCTTCGCGACCCCACTCGTAGGTCTCGTCGAGGTCGATGGTGGCGCCGAGGAATCGGCGGGAGTTGAGGGCGTACAGTTCGCGCCCCGCGGCGTCCGTCTCACCGGCCTCGGGCGCGAGCTCCTCGGCCAGGAAACGCCGCAGCTCGCCGTAGGCGACCCGGGCAGCCGCGGAGTTGTCCGCCAGCGTGCGGGCGAGCGAGGCGGGAAGCTGGCCCTCCTGCGGGTCGGCGTGCGCGACGAAGGCAGCGAAGAACCCGTCGTCGGCGATGTAGCGGTCGATCTGGGTCGCGACCTCCGCGACCTGGCGGCGGGCGGGAGTGACCCCCTCGGCGATGCCCAGACGGAGCGTCTCGATGTACCCGCGCAGCGCCGCGGGCACGGCGGAGAGCCGGGTGGAGACGACCTCCCAGTCCTCGACCGTCGCGGTGGGCATCAGGTCGAAGGCGGAGCGGACGTCCTGCGCGGCGGACGCGATGACGTTCAGATCGCGCAGGTGCCACTTCGCGTCGTGCAGCTCGAGGTCGAGGCGCAGCTCGGCGCTGAGGTCGGTCTTGGTGACCTCGTCGATCGCGTCGACGGGCTCCAGCGCCGAGAGCTTGTCGAGCGTGGCCCGCGTCGCCGCGGCGATCTCCTCATGACCTTCCGGGCTCAGATCGCCGAACCGGTCGTTGACCTCGGAGCGGCCGATGTAGGTGCCGAGAGTCGGCGCCAGGACGGCGATCGTGTCGACCCATTCATCGGCGACCCTGTCGATGGCGGAGGGGGTGCGGGGTGCTGAAGTCATACCTTCCAGCCTAATCCCCGCCCCCTCCGGCCACCGGGGTCAATGCGCGGCTTCGTTCCAGTCCCGACCGCGGCCCACCTGCACGTCGAGCGGCACGGAGAGCTGCGCGGCGTCACCCATCCGCGTGCGGACGATCTGCTCCACCGCATCCCACTCCCCGGCCGCGACCTCGACGACGAGTTCGTCGTGGATCTGCAGCAGCACGCGCGACTCCAACTTCGCGGTGTGGAGGTCGTCGTGGATGTGGAACAGCGCGATCTTCATGATGTCGGCCGCGCTCCCCTGGATCGGGGCGTTCAGCGCCGCCCGCTCGGCGTTCTCGCGCAGCACACGGTTGGGGCTCGCGAGATCGGGGAACGGCCGCCGACGCCCGAAGATCGTCTCGGTGTAGCCGACCTCCTTGGCCTTCATCACCGAGGCCCGCAGGTAGTCGCGGACCGCGCCGAACCGTGCGAAGTACTCGACCATGAGCTGCTTGGCCTCGGACTGCTCGATGCGCAGCTGCTTGGACAGCCCGAACGCGGAGAGGCCGTAGACGAGGCCGTACGACATCGCCTTGACCTTGGTGCGCATCGCCGGGGTGACCTCGGACGGATCGACGCCGAACACGCGGGCGCCGACGAAGCGGTGCAGGTCTTCACCGCTGTTGAACGCCTCGATCAGCCCCTCGTCGCCCGAGAGGTGCGCCATGATCCGCATCTCGATCTGCGAGTAATCGGCGGTGAGCAGGGTCTCGTACCCCTCGCCGACCTCGAAGGCGCTGCGGATGCGCCGCGACTCCTCGGTGCGGACCGGGATGTTCTGCAGGTTCGGATCGGTGCTGGACAGGCGTCCGGTCTGGCTGCCGGTCTGCACGTACGTCGTGTGGACCCGGTGGTCCTCCCGGATCGCGGTGTCGAGGGACTCGATGATCTGCCGCAGCTTCGTCGCCTCGCGGTGCTGCAGCAGCAGGCTCAGGAACGGGTGCGGGTGGGATTCCTGCAGGTCGGCGAGCACCGCGGCATCGGTCGAGTACCCGGTCTTCGTCTTGCGCGTCTTCGGAAGCTGCAGGTCTTCGAACAGCACCTCCTGCAGCTGCTTCGGCGACCCGAGGTTGAACTCGCGACCGACGACCGAGAACGCCTCCTGGGCCAGGGCGTCCGCCCGCGTCGCGAGCTCCGCCGAGAACGTCGACAGCACCTCGTGCGACACGGCGACGCCCGCGAGCTCCATGTCGGCGAGCGTGCGGAGCGTCGGCAGCTCGATGTCGCGGAGCACCGCGTCCACCGGCTCCGGCAGATCATTCCGCAGCGCCTCGGCCACGCGGAGGATGAACCACGCCTCCTGCGACGGCGTAGCTCCCTCGGTCTCCGGCACGAGCTGCGACGGATCGGCCTCGGGGAGCTTCTCCCCCAGGTAGCGCTGGACGAGGTCGGACAGCGTCTTGTCCGGGAAGCTGGGGCGCAGCAGCCAGCCCGCGAGGCTCGTGTCGTACGCGAGCCCGCCCAGACGGATGCCATGACGGAGCAGCGCCTTCACCTGCGGCTTGGCGTCGTGCAGCACCTTGGGCGCGTCGGACTCCAGCCACGCACGCAGCGCCTGGGCCCCCTCCTCCGACCAGTCGAGCTCGCGCAGCTCGCTCCCGGTGGCGACACCGACGCGCACCGGTGCGCCCGACTGCACCACGACCCGGAGAGCGATGTCCCCTTCCTGAGCCGCGGCCCACGTGGCCAGATCAGCGGCGGACACCTGTGCCGGCGTGGGCATCTCGACGACGGAGGCCGGATCGTCGGCGACCTCGCCCGCACCGACGGCCTCGAAGACCCGCGGCAGCAGCGTGCGGAACTCCAGCCTGGCGAAGATGTCGCGGACGGCCTCGGCATCGATCGGGGCGACGGCGAGGTCGGCCGGTGCGACCGGCAGCTCCACGTCGGTCAGCAGGCGGTTGAGCTTGCGGTTGCGTCGGACGTCCTCGATGTGGTCGCGGAGGTTGCCGCCGACCACGCCCTTGATCTCACCGGCACGCTCGAGCAGCTCGTCGAGGGAGCCGAACTGCGTGAGCCACTTGACGGCCGTCTTCTCCCCCACCTTCGGCACGCCGGGGAGGTTGTCGCTGGTCTCACCCACAAGGGCGGCGATGTCGGGGTACTGCTCGGGACGGACGCCGTAGCGCTCCTGCACGGTCGCCGGGTCGTAGCGCTTGAGCTGCGAGACACCCTGGACGGACGGGTACAGCAGCGTGACGTCGTCGGTGACGAGCTGGATGGTGTCGCGGTCTCCCGAGACCACGAGCACGTCGTAGCCCTGGGCCGCCCCCTGCGTGGAGAGGGTGGCCAGGATGTCGTCGGCCTCGATGCCCTCCTGCGTCAGCACCGGGATCGACATCGCCGCGAGGCAGTCCTGCAGCAGCGGGATCTGGCCCTTGAACTCCTGCGGCGTCTCGGACCGGGTGGCCTTGTACTCCGGGTACTCATCGGTGCGGAACGAGTGGCGGGAGGTGTCGAACGCGATCGCGAGATGCGTGGGCTGCTCGGCCTTGATGAGGTTGACCAGCATGGACAGGAAGCCGTAGATGGCGTTCGTGTGCTGGTTGTCCTTGGTGGTGAAGTTGTCGACCGGGAGGGCGAAGAAGGCCCGGTAGGCGAGCGAGTGGCCGTCGACGACCATGAGGGTAGGCTTTGCGGAGTCCGTCACCCTGTCAGCCTAACGAGGAGCACGGACACCCGCAGAGGAGGATGCATGAGCGAGGTCGCCACCAGCGAAGGACTCGAGTGGGCGGCCGCCCGCGGCATGGGGGCGCTGGCCGAGAAGATGGGCATGGAGTTCGTCGAGTTCGGCGTCGACCGGTGCGTGGCGACGATGCCGGTGGAGGGCAACACCCAGCCCGTCGGTCTCATGCACGGCGGCGCCTACGTGGTCCTCGGCGAATCGCTCGGCTCGATGGCGGCCAATCTGCACGCAGGAGCGGGCCGCCTCGCCGTCGGCGTCGACATCAACGCCACGCACACCCGGTCGGCCACCTCGGGTGTCGTCACCGGGGTCTGCACGCCCGTGCACCTGGGGCGCAGCATCACGGTGCACGAGATCGTCGTCACCGACGATCAGGGTCGGCGCTGCTCGACGATCCGCATCACCAACATGATCAAGGACGCTCCCGCCGGGCGCTGAGCGGTTCCTCCAGCAGCAGCTGGAACAGGATATGGTCCTGCCACTCCCCCGCGATCCGCAGGTACTTCGGGGCGATGCCGATGCGCTCGAAGCCGGTAGCGGCGAGGACCCGCTGCGAGGCGACGTTGTGCAGCAGCGTCGATGCCTGGAGACGGTGCAGCCGCAGCTCGTCCCGCGCGTGCTCCGCCACGAGGGCGACCGCGCGCCCCGCGAGCCCTCGGCGCAGTCGGGTGGAATCGATCCAGTACCCGAGATCGGCGCTCCAGAACGCACCGCGCACGATGGTGTTCAGGTTGACCCGGCCGCGGATCTCGCCGTCGTCCGAGAGGATAACGAACCGGGAACTCCGGCCGAGGGCGGCCTCGGCGACGCACTGCTGCGCGTTCTGCTCCTGCCATTCCTCGGTGAAGAACGCCTCGGAACGCGCCGGCTCCCACGGGGCGAGGTGCTCTCTGTTCGCGAGATACGCGCGCGCGAGCGCCGCACCGTCGCCGGCGCGGACCGGCCGCAGAACGTGCTCTGCGTCCAGCCGGAGCACCGGAGTGCCTTACTTCTTGGGAGCGAGCTGCTCGATGATCGCCTTGGCGACGTCCTGCATCGTCAGGCGGCGATCCATCGACGCCTTCTGGATCCAGCGGAACGCCTCGGGCTCGCTCAGGCCCATCTTCTCGTTGAGGAGGCCCTTCGCGCGGTCGACGAGCTTGCGGGTCTCGAAGCGCTCGACCATGTCGGCGACCTCGGCCTCGAGGGTGATGATCTGCTCGTGGCGGGCCAGGGCGATCTCGATCGCGGGGAGGAGATCGTTCGGGGTGAAGGGCTTCACGACGTAGGCCAGGGCTCCGGCCTCGCTCGCGCGCTCCACGAGCTCCTTCTGACTGAACGCGGTCAGCAGCACGACCGGGGCGATGTTGCCCTTGTGGAGCTTCTCGGCGGCGCTGATGCCGTCGAGCTGGGGCATCTTCACGTCCATGATGACGAGGTCGGGACGCAGCTCGGTGGCGAGGGCCACCGCCGTCTCGCCGTCGCCGGCCTCGCCGACGACATCGAAGCCGTTGTCGCGGAGGATCTCGACGATGTCGAGACGGATCAGCGACTCGTCTTCGGCGACGACGACGCGTCGGGGTGCGGATGCCGTGGGCTGCTCAGCCTGTTCTTGCTCGGTCACCCCTCCATCCTAACGGAGAGGTCCCCACCACCGGCTGAAGACAGAGGACGCGCGGGGAACCGTCCGTCGTCTGCGCTACAGTCGAAGTCGCGAGACACGGGCCGGCGTGGCGGAATGGCAGACGCGGAGCACTCAAAATGCTTTGTCCGAAAGGGCGTGTGGGTTCGAGTCCCACCGCCGGCACCAGCATCGCGGACCGCTCACCCCGTCACTCGGCGAGGGCGGCGAGTTCGGCCATCACACGGGGGTGGGCGAGGATGCGGAAGTGCCCGCCCGTCTCCAGGACGACGTTCTTGGCCCCGGCGAGCTCACTCCCCTCGGGGATGTGCGGATCGAACGCGGCGTAGATCGAGACGATGCGCGCGTTCACATCGAGCTCCCGCCCCAGCGCGACGATCGAGGGGTCGTCGGGTGAGAACGCCCGCAGCACCCGACCGGGCAGCAGCCGCGCATATCGGGAGCCCCCGAACGGCGTCGCGATGGCGAGCATGCCGCGGATCCGGGCTCCCTCCGGGCCGGTCATCACCAGCTTCCCGGCGAGGCCGCCTTTGCTGTGGGCGACGAGGAACACGCCCGAGAGGTCGTGCGCGCGCAGGTAGTCGGCCACCTGATCGGCCTCATCCTGCACGGGGAACTGGTTGCGGCGCAGCGCATCCACGACATGGACCGGGTGCCCCCGCTCGTGCAGCGCGACGATGAGCGGCTCCAGGAAGCGCCAGGTCTCGTAGACGCCGGCGAGCACCACGATCGGGGCGCGGTCTCCGGTGGTGAAGTCATCCGCCTGGTCACGGCCGAAGAACGATCGGACCTGCCAGAAACCCGCGTAGGCGTAGTCCGCGGCCCACCAGCCCAGAATCCTCAGGACGCTGATCGTGCCCTCCCCCGCCGGATGGGTGCGGCCGGCACCGCCGTCGGCCATGCTCCCGTCGTGTGGGCCAGGATCGCGGAAGCCACCGCCCGGGGCGCGGACTGCTGCGCGACATGATGGTGACCGGGGATCTCCACCAATCGCGAGACGGCCGCCGCGTCGCGCAGGCGCCGGCACCACGCGCGTCCTGCGATCGGATCGTCACTCCCCCGGACGACGAGCACCGGCATGGTGAGAGCCGCGACCCTCTCCTCCAGGGGATACGCGAGCATGTGCCGGACCTGGCGGAGATACCACCGCACGCCGCAGCGCAGGTAGTCGGTGAAGACGACCGTGTTGATCGCGGGGGTCTCGCCGACGGTGTCGACGGCCAGGGCCCGGGCCTGCGCGCCGAGAGTCCGGTGGGCGTCGTCGGTGACGGGACCGATCGTCACGACGGTCCGGACGTACTCGGGATGCCGCAGCGCCGTCTCCACGGCCCACTGCACGCCCATCGAATGTCCGACGAGCACGACCCGGTCGTCGTCGAGGCTCGCCACCACCTGGGCCAGGCCCGCCGCCATTTGCGGGATCGAGACGTCGAACCGGGGCTTGGGCAGGCCGCCGAAGCCCGGGAGGTCGACGGAGACCACTCTGGTCGTGTCCGCGAGCACGGCGTGCAGCCGCGACAGATACCGATGCGACATCCCGATCCCGTGCACGAGGACCACGGTCGGGGCGGTGCTGCCGGCGGGCCGGGGACTCTCCAGGATGCGGAACGTCAGCCCGGAGGTGACGAGGAGACGACGGAGGACCATGGCAGCACGCTAACCGAGGCCGCCGTCACGGCCGAGAGGCTTGACGCACCGGCCCGGAGATGACAGGGAGGGGCGAGGCCGAAGCCCCGCCCCTCCCGGAACGCCCTGCGTCAGACGCCGGCCTTGTAGATCGGCGCGGCGCCGCGGAGCGCATCGCCGACCTTGTGCACGCGCAGGTCGTTCGTGGAACCGATGATCCCGGGAGGGGACCCGGAGATGACGACGACCTTGTCCCCCTCGACGGCGAGGCCGTTCCCGAGGAGGTACTCGTCGACCTGGTGGTACATGAGGTCGGTGTGCTGCACCATGTCGACGAGGGTGGAGCGGAGACCCCAGGTCAGCGCCATACGACGACGGATGCCGGGCTCCGGCGTGAAGGCCAGCATCGGGATGCGGGAGCGCAGACGGGACAGGCGGCGCGCCGAGTCGCCCGACTGCGTGAACACGCACAGGAACTTGGCGTCCACGAACTCCGCGACCTCGAGGGCCGCGAGCGTGATGGCACCACCCTGCGTGCGGGGCTTCGTCGTGAGCGGCAGGATGCGCTCCAGGCCGTGCTCCTCCGTCGACTCGATGATGCGGGCCATCGTCTCGACGACGACGACCGGGTAGTCGCCCACGCTGGTCTCGCCGGAGAGCATGACCGCGTCGGCGCCGTCGAGGACGGCGTTGGCGACATCGGAGGTCTCGGCGCGGGTCGGCACCGGGCTGTTGATCATCGACTCGAGCATCTGCGTCGCCACGATGACAGGCTTCGCGTTGCGACGGGCCAGCTCGACCGCGCGCTTCTGCACGATCGGGACGGCCTCGAGGGGCAGCTCCACGCCGAGGTCGCCGCGGGCGACCATGATGCCGTCGAACGCGTCGACGATCTCTTCGAGGGCGTCGACGGCCTGCGGCTTCTCGATCTTGGCGATCACCGGGACGCGGACGCCCTCCTCCGCCATGATCTCGTGCACGCGGGTCACGTCCGAGGCGTTGCGCACGAACGACAGCGCGATGAGGTCGGCACCGGTCCGGAGGCCCCAGCGGAGGTCCTCCTCGTCCTTCTCGCTGAGCGCGGGGACGTTGACGGCGACGCCGGGCAGGTTGATGCCCTTGTTGTTCGAGACGGCGCCGGCGACGACGACACGCGTGGTGACGGTCACGCCGTCGGTCTCGACGACCTCGACGCGCACCTTGCCGTCGTCGATCAGCAGGAAGTCCCCAGGCTTGACGTCCTGGGGAAGGCCCTTGAACGTGGTGCCGCAGATCTCCTTGTTGCCGATGATGTCCTCGGTGGTGATCTTGAAGATGTCGCCCTTGGCGAGCTCGTACGGTCCGTCCTCGAACCGGCCGAGGCGGATCTTCGGCCCCTGGAGGTCGACGAGGATGGCGACGGCACGACCGGAGTCCTCCGCCGCGCGGCGCACGTTCGCGTAGTTGTTCTCGTGCACGGAGTAATCACCGTGGCTGAGGTTCAGTCGGGCGACGTCCACACCCGCATCGATCAGTGCGCGCACCGTCTCATACGTGGAAGTGGCGGGGCCCAGGGTGGCGACGATTTTCGCGCGTCTCAACATGTCTCCAGGGTAGAAGTGGGGGATTACAAACAGGCGACACTGCCGGCCTCAGCCTACGCGGGCTGGAGGCCGATCGCGACATCGCTCGGGCGCACGGGCTCCGGCAGCACGGTGGTGCCCATGAGGAAGCGGTCGACGTTCGCCGCCGCCGCCCGGCCCTCCGCGATCGCCCAGACGATGAGCGACTGCCCGCGTCCCGCGTCGCCGGCCACGAACACGCCGGGGATCGACGACTCGTAGCTCGCGGCACGACGGAAGGCGCCGCGCTCGGTCACCTCCGGACGGGTGTCCTCGGTGTAGCCGTCCTGCTCCGGTCCGGTGAAGCCCATCGCGATGAGCACCAGGTCGGCCGGGATCTCTCGCTCCGTGCCGCTCTTGGGCACGCGGCGACCGTCGATGTACTCTGTCTCGGCCACGCGCAGTGCGCGGACCTCGCCGACCTCGTTCGACAGGAACTCCACGGTCGAGGCGAGGAAGACCCGCTCCCCGCCCTCCTCGTGCGCCGAGGCCACCTCGAAGATCGTCGGCATCATCGGCCACGGCTGGTGATCCGGGCGCGTTTCGCTCGGCTGCTTGCCGATGGCGAGGTTGGTGACGCTGAGCGCGCCCTGGCGGTGCGCGGTGCCGATGCAGTCGGCGCCCGTGTCGCCGCCGCCGATGACGATGACGTGCTTGCCCTCGGCGGTGATCTGGTCCGGGACGGTGTCGCCGGCGACCGCGTGGTTCGACTCGACGAGGTACTCCATCGCGAAGTGCACGCCGTCGAGGTCGCGACCAGGGATCGGCAGGTCGCGCGGGACCGTAGCGCCAGTGGCGATCACGACCGCGTCGTACCGGGCGCGCAGGTCGGCCCAGGAGATGTCCTTGCCGATCTCGACGCCGGCGCGGAACCGCGTGCCCTCCTCCTGCATCTGGCGCAGGCGGGCTTCGAGCTGGCTTTTCTCCATCTTGAAGTCCGGGATGCCGTACCGCAGCAGGCCGCCGATGCGGTCGTCGCGCTCGAAGACGGCGACGGTGTGCCCCGCGCGGGTGAGCTGCTGGGCGGCCGCGAGACCGGCGGGGCCCGAGCCCACGACGGCCACGGTCTTGCCCGTGAGGCGCTCCGGCGGCTCCGGCTCGACCCAGCCCTTGGCGAAGGCCTCGTCGATGATCGAGACCTCGATCTGCTTGATCGTCACGGCCGGCTGGTTGATGCCGAGGACGCACGAGCTCTCGCACGGCGCCGGGCAGAGGCGACCCGTGAACTCCGGGAAGTTGTTGGTCGCGTGCAGACGCTCGATCGCCGCGCGCCCCTCGCCGCGCCAGGTGAGATCGTTCCACTCGGGGATGAGGTTGCCCAGCGGGCACCCGGAGTGGCAGAAGGGCACGCCGCAGTCCATGCACCGGCCGGCCTGGCGGCGGAGCACGGCCTTGTCGCCGGGCTCGTACACCTCTTTCCAGTCCATGATGCGCACGGGCACCGGACGGCGAGCGGGAAGTTCCCGCTCGGTCACCTTCAGAAAGCCTTTGGGGTCAGCCACCGGTCACCTCCAGGATGCGGTTCCAGACGATGTCGCCGTCGGGGTCGATCCCCTCGGCCAGTGCCTCCTCGCGCATGCTGCGCACGGCGGCGAAGTCACGCGGGAGCACCTTCACGAACTCCGCCGCGCTGGCGTCGAAGTCCTCCAGCAGGGCGGCGGCGCGCGGCGATGCCGTGCGCTCCACGTGCTCCACGAGCAGCCCGCGCAGCACTTCGAGATCGGCGCGGTCCAGCGGCTCCAGCCGGAGCTCGCCGCTGCCGAGCGACTGCGCGTTCACCTTGCCGGTGTCCAGGGCGTGCACGTACGCCACTCCCCCGGACATTCCGGCACCGAAGTTGCGCCCGGTCGAACCCAGGATCACCGCGAGGCCGCCGGTCATGTACTCGAGCGCGTGGTCGCCCACGCCCTCGACCACCGCGGTCGCACCGGAGTTGCGGACGAGGAAGCGCTCGCCCACCACGCCGGAGACGAACATGGTGCCGGATGTGGCGCCGTATCCGATCACGTTGCCCGCGATGACGTTCTCGTGCGGAGCGATCGCGGAGCCGCGCGGCGGCCGGATCGTGATGTCGCCGCCGGAGAGGCCCTTGCCGACGTAGTCGTTCGCGTCGCCCTCCAGCCGGAGGATGATGCCCGGCGGCAGGAACGCGCCGAGCGATTGGCCCGCTGTGCCGGTGAGGGTGACGTCGATCGTCTCCTTCGGCAGTCCGGTGGCGCCGTGGCGCGAGGTCACCTGATGGCCGAGCATCGTACCGACCGCGCGCTCGGTGTTGGCGATCGGGAGCTCCGCCATGACGGGCTCTCCGTTCAGCAGCGCCGCCTTCGCGATGTCGATGAGCTGCACGTCGAAGTGCTTGTCGAGCTCGTGGTCCTGGGCGCGGCCGCTGCGACGCGGCTCGCCAGCCGGGAACGCCGGTCCCTCCAGCACCGGGCTGAGGTCGAGCCCCTCGGCCTTCCAGTGCGCGATCGCCGCGTTGGTCTCCAGCAGCTCGGTGCGGCCGACGATCTCGTCGATCGAGCGGTAACCGAGCTCGGCGAGCAGCTCGCGCACCTCCTCCGCGATGAACTCCATGAAGTTCACCACGAACTCGGGCTTGCCGGTGAAGCGGTCGCGAAGGACGGGGTTCTGGGTGGCGACGCCCACCGGGCAGGTGTCGAGGTGGCAGACGCGCATCATGATGCAGCCGCTGACCACGAGGGGTGCGGTGGCGAAGCCGAACTCCTCGGCACCGAGCAGGGCGCCGATGATGACGTCGCGCCCGGTCTTGAGCTGACCATCGACCTGCACGACGACGCGGTCGCGCATGCCGTTGAGCATGAGCGTCTGCTGCGTCTCGGCGAGCCCGAGCTCCCACGGCGTTCCCGCGTGCTTCAGCGAGTTCAGCGGGCTCGCGCCCGTACCGCCGTCGTGACCGGACACGAGGATGACGTCGCTGAGCGCCTTGGCGACACCGGCCGAGACCGCGCCGATGCCGGACTGGCTGACGAGCTTCGTGTGGATACGGGCCTCGGGGTTGGCCCGCTTCAGGTCGAAAATGAGCTGCTTGAGGTCTTCGATCGAGTAGATGTCGTGATGCGGCGGCGGCGAGATGAGGCCGACCCCCGCGGTGGCGTGGCGGGTGCGCGCGACCCACGGGTACACCTTGGTCGGCGGGAGCTGGCCGCCCTCACCGGGCTTGGCGCCCTGGGCGAGCTTGATCTGGATGTCGTCGGCCTCGGTGAGGTAGAGGCTCGTGACGCCGAACCGGCCGGAGGCGACCTGCTTGATCGCGCTGCGCCGCTCGGGGTCGACGAGACGGTCGGGGTCTTCCCCGCCCTCCCCCGTGTTCGACTTGCCGCCGATCCGGTTCATCGCGATCGCGAGCGTCTCGTGCGCCTCCTTGGAGATGGAGCCGTAGCTCATCGCCCCCGTGGAGAAGCGCTTGACGATCGCCGAGACGGGCTCGACCTCGTCCAGCGGCACGGGCTTGCGCGTGCCGGTCCGCAGCGAGAACAGGCCGCGCAGCGTCTTCAGCTCCGCCGCCTGGTCGTCGACGAGCTTCGTGTACTCGCGGAAGATGTCGTAGCGGCGGGTCCGCGTGGAGTGCTGGAGCTTGAACACCGTCTCCGGGTTGAAGAGGTGCGGAGAGCCGTCGCGACGCCACTGGTACTCGCCTCCGGTCCACAGGCGCTCATGAGCACGGGCTGCGGCGTCCTCCGGGTACGCGTAGTCGTGGCGGGCCTGGTTCTCGGCGAAGATCTCCTCGATCCCGATGCCGCCCAGCTTCGACTCGGTACGCGTGAAATAGGCGTCGATGAACTCCTGGCTCAGGCCGACCGCCTCGAACACCTGCGCGCCCGCATAGGACGACACCGTGGAGATGCCCATCTTCGACATGATCTTCAGCACGCCCTTGCCGAGCGCGTAGATGAGGTTCTTCACGGCCTTCTCCGGGGAGATGCCCGTGATGTAGCCGGTGCGCACGAGGTGCTCGACCGTCTCCATGGCCAGGTAGGGGTTGATCGCGGAGGCACCGTAGCCGATGAGCGTCGCGACATGGTGCACCTCGCGCACGTCGCCGGCCTCGACGATCAGACCGACCTTCATCCGGTTCTCGCGCCGGATGAGGTGGTGGTGGATGGCAGACACCATGAGCAGCGACGGGATCGGGACGAGGTCCTTGTTCGAGTCGCGGTCGGACAGGATGATGAACTCCGCACCGTCCTCGATGGCCTGATCGACCTCGGCGCACATCTCGGTGAGGCGCTCGGCGAGGGTGTGGGGTCCTGCGTCGAAGTGGTAGAGGCCGCGGATCGTGGCGCTCGAACGCCCGGGCAGGGCCTTGTCGATGTGCCGGATCTTCGCCAGCTCGTCGTTGTCGATGACCGGGAAGTCGAGCGACACCGTGCGCGTGTGCTCCGGACCCCAGGTGAGGAGGTTGACCTCAGGGCCCAGACCGAGCTTGAGGCTCGTGACGACCTCTTCGCGGATCGAGTCGAGCGGCGGGTTGGTCACCTGCGCGAACTGCTGCGTGAAGTAGTCGAAGAGCAGCCGCGGGCGCTTGCTGAGCACGGCGATCGGGGTGTCCGATCCCATGGCGCCCAGAGGCTCCACGCCCGTCTGGCCCATCGGGGTGAGGAGGATGCGGACCTCCTCCTCGGTGTAGCCGAAGGTGCGCTGTCGCCGGGTGATGGAGGCCGGCGGGTGCACGATGTGCTCCCGCTCGGGGAGGTCGGCCAGGCGGACGGAACCGGCGTCGAGCCACTCCTGCCACGGGTGCATCGTCGCGAGATCGTGCTTGATCTCCTCATCCTCGACGATCCGGCGCTGAGCCGTGTCGACGAGGAACATCTTGCCGGGCTGCAGCCGGCCGCGGCGCTTGATGCGCTCCGGCTCGAAGTGCAGGACACCGGTCTCGGAGCCGATGACGACGAGCCCGTCGGTGGTCTCCGTCCAGCGTCCGGGGCGCAGGCCGTTGCGGTCCAGGGTCGCACCGACGAGCGTGCCGTCGGTGAAGATGAGGGCGGCCGGGCCGTCCCACGGCTCCATCTGGTTGGAGTGGTACTCGTAGAACGCGCGCAGCTCCGGCGAGATGTCGGCCTGCTTCTCGTACGCCTCCGGCACCATCATCATGATCGCGTGCGGCAGGCTGCGGCCGGTGAGGGTGAGCAGCTCCAGCACCTCGTCGAATGAGGCGGAGTCGCTGGCGCCGTCCGTGCAGATGGGCAGCAGGGGCGAGATGTCGCCGAGGAGCTCGGACTCGAGCTGCGACTGGCGGGCGCGCATCCAGTTACGGTTGCCGCCGACGGTGTTGATCTCGCCGTTGTGGGCCAGCATCCGCAGCGGCTGCGCGAGCGGCCACGACGGGAACGTGTTCGTCGAGTACCGCGAATGCACGACGGCGAGCTCGGAGGCGAAGCGCTCGTCCTGCAGATCCGGGTAGAACGGCTCGAGCTGGAGCGTGGTGACCATGCCCTTGTAGCCGAGCGTGCGGCTGGACAGGGAGACGAAGTAGGCGCCGAGCTCGTGGCCCGCGCGCTTGCGCAGACGGTAGGCGACGCGGTCGAGCGCGATGCCGGTCAGCGGCGCATCGGCGAGGGTGGCGCCGCCTGCGCTCACGAAGAGCTGCTCGAAGGCGGGACGGGCCTCGTCGGCGAGCTTGCCGAGGTTCTCGTTGGCTGTGGGGACCTCGCGCCAGCCGAGGACGCGGAGCCCCTCCGCGCGGGCGATCTTCTCGATCCCGGCCTTCTGCTGGCGGCGCTCGCTCGAATCGCGAGGCAGGAAGGCCAGCCCGGCCGCGTACTCCCCCACGGGCGGCAGTTCGAAGCCGGTGACCGCGCGGAGGAAGGCGTCCGGCATCTGGGTGAGGATGCCGGCTCCGTCCCCGGTGCCCGCGTCGGACCCGATGGCCCCGCGGTGCTCCAGGTTGCGCAGGGCCTCGAGGGCCAGCGCGATGATGTCGTGCCCGGCTTCGCCGCGCAGCGTTGCGACCATGGCCAGGCCGCAGGCGTCCTTCTCGAACGCCGGGTTGTACATGCCCTGCTTCGGGGGGTATGCGCCGGAGGCGCCGTAAGGGGGCTGGAAGTACACCAGTTACCGTCCTCAGATCTTCAGTGAAACCCGGGGACGTCGTCGGCCCGCTCGTTCAGTGCAATGGTTCTCCCGCCGCGAGTCGGCGTTATCGGGAGCCGTCCCCGCTCGAGGGAGCAGCGCTTGTGGCAGTGGCTCCGGCGGCGACTTCTTCGGCCGGAGGCTCGCTCACGTCCACGAAATCAGAGGGATTGTCCTGCGATTGTACATCAGCGTCCAGGTCCTTCCGTCCGCGGCCCGGCCGGTACGGCGACGGCTCGAGGCCGGGGTGACGACGGGTCTGCACCACGAGGATGACCAGTCCCACCACCACGCCGATGATCGCGGCCCAGACGTTGCTGCGCAGACCGAGGATGATCTCGCTCGGGTCGATGCGGATCGACTCCCACAGGATGCGTCCGGCGCTGTACCAGATGAGGTAGATCGCGAAGAGGCGACCCCACTGGAAGAACAGCTTGCGTCCGAGCCACAGCAGCACGAGGACGCCGAGGCCGTTCCAGATGACCTCATACAGGAAGGTGGGGTGGAACAGGGTGCCCTCGGGGAGACCGGGAGGGAAGGCCGAGTTGTCGGACGGGATCTCCAGTCCCCACGGCAGGTCGGTCGGCAGGCCGTAGAGCTCCTTGTTGAACCAGTTGCCGAACCGGCCCATCGCCTGCGCGAGGAGCAGGCCGGGAGCCAGCGCGTCCGCGAACGTCCAGAAGCGGATACCCGTCCACCGGCAGCCCAGGTAGGCGCCGACGGCACCGCCGATGAGCGCCCCGAAGATGGCGATGCCACCCTCCCAGATCGCCCAGACGGAGCCGGGCTCGAAGGGGTTCCAGGTGTTCTTGCCCTCGCCGAAGTAGAAGTTCGGGTGGGTGAGCACGTGGAAGATACGCGCGCCGATGATCGCGAGCGGCACCGCGAGGATGGAGATGTCGATGACCACCCACGGCTCTGCGCCGCGCTTGGTGAGACGGTGGTTCGTCATCAGCACGGCGACGATGATGCCGGCGATGATGCACAACGCGTAGAAGTGGATCCGGAGCGGGCCGAGATCGATGTACGACACGGACGGACTCGGGATGCTGGCGAGCACGCCGGCGGCGGTGCTGTGGAGCGCGGAGGACATGAGTGCGATCCTACTTCTCTGAGACGAAGCGCGCCGACGCGGTGCCGGCGGCCAGGGTTCGGGTGACTTCGGCGAGGGCCGGCACGCCGCCGTCGCGGAGGGCGCGGACGAGAGCGGTGCCCACGATGGCGCCGTCGGCGTACTCGGACACGCCCGCGATCTGCTCCGGCGTCGAGATGCCGATGCCCACGCAGGCGCGGCGGGCGCCGTGGTCGCGGAGCCGCGACACGAGGGTGCGCGCCGCGCGGTCGAGCTCGGCCCGCTCCCCCGTGATCCCCATGGTCGAGACGGTGTAGACGAAGCCCGTCGAGGACCGCACGACGAGGTCGAGGCGCTCGTCGGACGAGGTCGGAGCCGCGAGGAAGACCCGATCGAGACCGAGCCGCTCGCTGGCCGCGATCCACTCGCCGGCGGCCTCCGGCGTGATGTCCGGGGTGATCAGACCCGCGCCGCCCGCGGCGAGCAGGTCCTCGGCATAGCGGTCCACCCCGTACTGCAGCACCGGGTTCCAGTAGGTCATCACGAGGACGGGGACGTCGGTGGCAGCGGTGATCGCACGGATCGCCGTGAAGAGGTCCTTCATCCGGAAGCCTGCAGCGAGGGCCTTGGTCGTCGCCTCCTGGATGATGGCGCCGTCCATGACGGGATCGCTGTAGGGCGGGCCGAGCTCGATGATGTCCACGCCGTTCTCGGCGAGGGCGATCGCCGCCTGGATGCTGGTCTCCAGGTCGGGGAAGCCGACGGGCAGGTAGCCGACGAAGGCGCTGCGGCCGGCGTCGTGTGCGCGCTGGATGGCCTGTTCGACGCGGCTCACAGCTGCGGCTCTCCCTTCGAGGCCGCGTCCTCGGCGGCGCTCTCGTCGGACACATCGTGCGCGAGGGCGTCCTCGTCGTAGAGCTCGAAGTACCGCGCGGCAGTGTCCATGTCCTTGTCCCCGCGGCCGGAGAGGCAGATGGCGATCAGGCCGTCCGGGCCGAGCTCGCGGCCGATCCGCAGCGCGCCGGCGAGGGCATGGGCAGACTCGATGGCGGGGATGATCCCCTCGGTCCGGCTGAGCAGCCGCAGGGCCTGCATCGCCTCGTCGTCGGTGGCCGGGATGTACTCGGCGCGACCGATGTCGGCCAGCCAGGAGTGCTCGGGGCCCACGCCCGGGTAGTCGAGACCCGCGGAGATCGAGTGCGATTCGACGGTCTGGCCGTCTTCGTCCTGCAGCACGTACGTCTTCGCGCCGTGCAGCACGCCGGGGCGGCCGCGTTCGATGGACGCAGCGTGCTTGTCGGTGTCGACGCCGTCGCCCGCCGCCTCCACGCCGTACAGACGCACGCCCTCGTCGTCCAGGAACGCGTCGAACATGCCGATCGCGTTGGACCCGCCGCCGACACAGGCGACGACCGCGTCCGGGAGCCGGCCGACCTCGTCCAGGATCTGGGCGCGCGCCTCCTCCCCGATGATCTTCTGGAAGTCGCGGACCATCGCCGGGAACGGGTGCGGGCCCGCGGCGGTGCCGAAGATGTAGTTGGTGGTCTCGACCGAGGCCACCCAGTCGCGGTAGGCGTCGTTGATCGCGTCCTTCAACGTGCGCGAGCCCGAGGTGACCGCGACGACCTCGGCGCCCAGCAGACGCATGCGGGCGACGTTCAGCGCCTGCCGCTCGGTGTCGACCTCGCCCATGTAGATGGTGCAGTCCAGGCCGAACAGCGCGGCGGCGGTCGCCGTGGCGACGCCGTGCTGACCCGCTCCGGTCTCGGCGATGACCCGGGTCTTGCCGAGGCGCTTGGTGAGCAGCGCCTGGCCCAGCACGTTGTTGATCTTGTGCGAACCAGTGTGGTTGAGGTCCTCGCGCTTGAGGAAGACCCGCGCGCCCCCTGCGTGCTCGGCGAACCGGGGCACCTCGGTGAGCGCGGAGGGGCGCCCGGCGTAGGAGGACAGCAGATGGGCCAGCTCGGCTCGGAACTCCGGGTCGGCGATGGCCTCCTCGTAGGCGACCGTCAGCTCGTCGATCGCGGCCACGAGAGACTCCGGCATGTACCGTCCGCCGAAGTCGCCGAAGAACGGACCGTGCTGGTCGCGCAGACTCACTTCGCCTCCAGGAAGCTCTCGAGAGTGGCGACCGGGTCTCCGGTCACCAGGGCCTCGCCGATCAGCACGACGTCGGCACCGGCCGAACGGTAGTGCGCGACATCGGCGGGGGTGAGCACCGCGGACTCCGCGATCTTGATCGCCGAGTCGGGGATGCGGTCCACGAGCCGGCCGAACAGATCGCGGTCGAGCTCGAGGGTCTTGAGGTTGCGGGCGTTCACGCCGATCAGGGCGGCGCCGAGGTCGATCGCGGCCTCCAGCTCCTCCGCCGAGTGGGTCTCCACGAGCGGCGTCATGCCGAGCTCGAGGATGAACCCGTAGAGGTCACGCAGGACGTCCGGCTCCAGGCCCGCCACGATCAGGAGGACGAGATCGGCACCGGCGGCACGCGCCTCCAGCACCTGGTACCGGGTGGCGATGAAGTCCTTGCGCAGCACGGGCAGCGAGACCCGGGCGGTGACCGCCTCCAGATCGGCGAGACTGCCGCCGAAGCGGCGCTCCTCGGTGAGGACGCTGATCGCGGAGGCGCCGCCGGTCTCGTAGAGCGCGGCCTGGTGCGCGGGATCCGGGATCTCCGCGAGGGCACCGCGGGACGGACTCGCCCGCTTCACCTCGGCGATGATCTTCACCCGGTCGGCGGGAGCGAGAAAGGACAGCGCGTCCTTCGCCGCGGGGCGCGCGAGGGCGTCACGCTCGACGACCACGAGCGGACGGGACTGGGAGCGACGCTCGGCGTCTGCGACAGCGCCGGCCGTCAGGTCGGCGAGGACCACTAGTGCGCCTTCGGAGCGTACTTGGGACCCTTCACGCCGTAGCCCGCCTTCGCGAGCACCCAGCCGACGATCGCCCCGATCGGGATCAGTGCGGCGGCGATCCACACCAGGGTCGGCTGCTCGAAGCAGAACGCGACGGTCGCGGCGGCGAAGCCGACGAGCATGATCACGACGGCGGTCCAGGCCGCAGGCGAGTGTCCGTGGCCGGGGTCAGCGATCGGGTTGGTCATGTTCTCCTCCGGGGGACGACGTGGGATCTGGATTCAGTCTATCGGGGTCAGCGTGTCGGGTCGGACCCGCGGGACAGCTCGTCCCAGGAATCGACCGCGTCGACGGGGCCGTCGTGCGGCGCACCGGTCGGCGCGTCGGTACGGTAGCGGCGGCCGCCGACCTTCCAGCGCCGCCAGGTGGTCAGCACGAGGACGGCGGCGGCGAGCAGGATCACCCAGCCGATGAGGGAGAGGAACGGCCAGGCCGACGGCACGATGCTCGCCGCGACCTCGTGGACTGCTCCGCTTCCGGCGAGTCCCGTCGTGTCGGTGACCGTCGCAGCGACAGCGCCGTAAGCGTCGCCGAGGAGGAGCTGCAGCGTGGACCAGCCCAGGAACAGCGCTGCCGCGGCTGCCAGGACCCCGAAGACGACGCGCACGACCCGGCCGGCGATCGCGAGGGCGGCACCGAGCGCCAGGACCGCGAGGCTCAGCGGGGCGAGGAGCACGAGGGCGGAGGCACCGGGGACGAGGATGTCCTCCCCCGCGTCCGCCCGCTGCACCGTGAACCAGGTCTGCGTGGAGGAGATGATCCCGATGGCGCCGGCCAGCAGGAACCCCGTCACGGAGAGGGAGCGTCCGCGCTGCGCGATGCTCACGAGGCGCTCACCCCGTCGACGGCATCCAGGTCGGTGGTATCGAAGCACGTCCGCGTCCCGGTGTGGCACGCGGGTCCGGTCTGGTCGACGAGGAGCAGGAGCGCATCCCCGTCGCAGTCGAGGCGGGCCTCCCGCACGACCTGGATGTGCCCGGACGTGTCTCCCTTGCGCCAGTACTCCTGGCGGGAGCGGGACCAGTACGTCGCGCGTCCCGAGGTGAGCGTGCGGCGCAGCGCCTCGGCGTCCACCCACGCGAGCATGAGCACCTCACGCGAATCCCACTGCTGCACGATGATCGGGGCGAGCCCATCGTCGTTGAAGGCGACCTGCGCGATGCGGTCGTCGATGGAGACCTGGTCCTGCTTCGGCGTGTCGGTCATCGGACGAGCACTCCTTCCGCGCGCAGCGCTTCCTTCACATCGCCGACGGTCAGGGCCCCGGTGTGGAACACGCTCGCCGCGAGCACGGCGTCGGCCCCCGCCTTGATGGCCGGAGCGAAGTCCGTCGCGCGTCCGGCACCGCCGGAGGCGATCACGGGGATCGGCGCCACCTCGCGCATGAGGCGGACGAGCTCGAGATCGAAGCCGTCGCGGGTGCCGTCGGCGTCGATCGAGTTCACGAGCAGCTCCCCCGCGCCGCGCTCGGAGGCCTCGCGCGCCCAGTCGAGCGCATCCAGCGTGGTCTGCGTGCGGCCGCCGTGCGTGGTGACGACGAAGCCGGATCGCGTGGTGTCGGCGCGCTTGACGTCGAGCGAGAGCACGAGCACCTGGGCACCGAAGCGATCCGCGATCTCGCCGATGAGCTCGGGACGGGCGATCGCCGCCGAGTTCACGCCGACCTTGTCCGCACCGACCGCGAGGAGCCGCGCGACGTCGTCGACGCTGCGCACCCCGCCGCCCACCGTCAGTGGCACGAAGACCTGCTCCGCGGTGCGCTGCACGACGTCGTAGGTCGTGGCCCGCGCATCCACCGTCGCGGTGACGTCCAGGAACGTGATCTCGTCGGCGCCCTGGGCGGCGTAGTGGCGGGCGAGCTCGACCGGATCGCCCATGTCCCGGAGGTTCTCGAAGTTGACGCCCTTGACGACGCGGCCGTCCGCGACGTCCAGGCACGGGATGACGCGACTCGCGAGGGTCATCAGAGCCTCGCCGCGTGGATCGCCGTGACGAGGATGGCCCGGGCGCCGAGGGCGTACAGGTCGTCCATCACCTGGTTGACCCGGCGACGCGGGATCATGACGCGCACGGCCACCCAGGCCGGGTCGCGGAGCGGCGAGATCGTCGCGGACTCGCGACCCGGGGCGATGGCCACCGCCTGATCGACGAGCTCGGTGGGGAGGTCGTAGTCGAGGAGCACGTAGCGACGCGCCACCATCACTCCGCGGAGCCGGCGCAGCAGCGTGTCCACGCCGTCGGCCTCGCCGGGACGGCTGATCAGCACCGCCTCGGACTCCAGGATCACGGGGCCGAAGATCTCCAGCCCGGCCTGCCGGAGGGTGGTCCCGGTGGACACGACATCGGCGACCGCGTCGGCGACACCGAGGCGCACCGCGGACTCGACGGCCCCGTCGAGCTGCACGAGCTCCGCGTTCACACCCTGGTCGCGGAGGAAGGAGCCGACCAGACCAGGGTAGGCCGAGGCCACGCGGACGCCGTCGAGATCCTGGACGGAGGTGAAGCGTCCCGGAGGACCGGCGAAGCGGAACGTGGACGCCCCGAAGCCGAGCTGCTCGATCTCGCGCGCCGGCTGCTGCACGTCGAGGAGGAGATCACGACCGGTGATCCCGACGTCGAGGGCGCCGGAGGCCACGTAGGTGGCGATGTCGCGCGGGCGGAGGAAGAAGAACTCGACGTCGTTCTCGGCGTCGATGACATGGAGGGTCTTGGGGTCGCGGCGGCCGGCGTAGCCCGCCTCCGCGAGCATCTCGGCGGCGGTGTCGGACAGCGAGCCCTTGTTGGGAACGGCGATGCGCAGCATGAACGGCTTTCAGTTCGAAGGAGTGGGACCGGAGCGCATCACAGATGTCGGTAGACGTCCTGCAGGGTGAGGCCCTTCGCGAGCATCATCACCTGCAGGTGGTAGAGGAGCTGGGAGATCTCCTCGGCGGCAGCGGCATCCGACTCGTACTCCGCCGCCATCCAGACCTCGGCGGCCTCTTCGACGATCTTCTTGCCGATCGCATGCACACCGCCGTCGAGCTCCGCCACGGTGCCCGATCCCTCGGGTCGGGTCTCGGCCTTGACGCTGAGCTCGGCGAACAGCTCGTCGAAAGTCTTCACCCCTCCAGGCTACCGGCTCGCGCGAGGTCCCTGAGCCGGGTGACGGCCGCCTCCACGTCGTCCGCACCGTAGACCGCGGATCCGGCGACGAAGGTGTCGGCTCCCGCTTCGGCCGCCTGGGTGATCGTCGCGTCGGAGATGCCGCCGTCGACCTGGAGCCAGACGGACGAGCCGCGGCGCCGCGCCTCGGCGGACAGCGCCTGCAGCTTCGGCATGGTCTCGGGCAGGAAGCCCTGCCCCCCGAACCCGGGCTCCACGGTCATCACGAGGATCTGATCGAACTCGTCCAGGAGCTCGAAGAGTCCCTCGACGGGCGTCGCCGGCTTGACCGCGACCCCCGCACGGGCGCCGATGTCGCGCAGGCGACGCGCGAGGGCCACCGGCTCCCCCGCCGCCTCCAGGTGGAAGGTCACGCTCGCGGCGCCGAGCTCGGCGTAGCCCGGGGCCCAGCGATCCGGATCCGTGATCATGAGGTGCACATCCAGCGGGACCGGGCTCGTCTCCTGGATGCGCTGGACCATCTGCGGGCCGAACGTGAGGTTCGGGACGAAGTGGTTGTCCATGACGTCGACGTGCGCGAAGTCGGCCGTCGCGATGCGGGCGAGCTCCGCCTGCATGTTGACGAAGTCGGCGGCGAGGATGCTGGGGTTGATGCGCGGGGCGCGGGGCAGATCCATGGTCTCAACCTTCCTTCGGGGCGTCTGTCGCCTCCAGCGGGCGCTGCAGGAGTGCGAGGAACATCGCGTCGGTGCCGTGCCGATGCGGCCAGAGCTGAGCGCTGCCCGTCTGCGCCCGCCCGTCATCGGCGAGATCGATCGGCGACTGCGCCACGCCGTGCAGCACCGCGCGGGCATCGAGCTCGACGAGCTCCGGCCGGAGGCGCCGCACCTCCTCGACCACAGCCGTGGTCTCCGCGAGATGGGGCGAACAGGTGACGTATGCGACGACGCCTCCGGGTGCGAGAGCGTCCACAGCCGCCGTGAGCAGGCCCACCTGCAGCGGCACGAGCTCGGCGACGTCCGCCGGGGACTTCCGCCATCGGGCCTCCGGACGCCGCCGGAGGGCGCCGAGGCCGGTGCAGGGCGCGTCCACGAGGATCCGGTCGAACGCCTCGGGCCGCTCAGCCGCCAGCTCCCGGCCGTCGCGCTCGTGCACGGTGACCTCGCCCGGGACGGCACGCAGGGCGTTGCGCACGAGCCGGGCGCGGGTCGGCACCACCTCGTTGGCTTCCAGGACCGCGTCGTTCTGCCGAGCGACGGCAGCGAGCAGGGCCGTCTTCCCGCCGGGACCCGCGCACAGGTCGAGCCACCGCTCCCCCGTGCGCAACGGCGTCGCCGCGGTCAGTGCGAGCGCGACGAGCTGAGATCCCTCGTCCTGCACCCGGACCGCACCGTCGGAGGCGGCCAGCGCGAGACGCGGATCGCCTCCCGGAGACGCGAACGCCGTGGCGGCGTAGGGCCGGCGGGGCTCCTGCGGCTCCGCGAGCCCGGGGAGGGCGACCAGGGTGACCTCGGGCGAGACGTTGTCGGCCTCCAGCAGGGCCTCCAGCTCCTCGACGCGCCCCTCGGCGGCGAGGGCGCGCCGCAGCGCCCGGATGATCCACACGGGATGCGCGGCTCGGAGGGCCAGGCGTTCGTCGTCCGATCGCGCCGCCGCCTCGATTCGCACCAGCCACTCGCCCGGCGACTCACGGGCGATCCCCCGGAGCACCGCGTTGGCGAAGCTCGATGCGCCACGCCCCGCTGTGAGGGCCACGAGGTTCACGGACTCGTTCACGGCCGCGTGCGAGGCCACCCGCGTCGCGACAAGCTGGTGCACCGCGAGCCGGAGGGCGTCGAGCACCGCGGGGTCGATCGCGTCGGCGGGGCGGTCGGCGGCGGCGGCGATGATCGCGTCGTAGGTGCCCCGGCGACGGAGCGTGCCATAGGTCAGCTCAGTTGCGAGAGCCGCGTCCTGCGGGTCCAGCCCTGCCTCGGCGATCGCCGTCGGGAGGAGCAGGTTGGCGTAGGCATCGGAATCCGACACCGCCCGGATCACGTCGTAGGCCACGCGGCGCGCCGGCTGGACCGACCGGTTCGGGCCGCGGCCGTTCCGCTCCCGGCCTGCGTGCTGCCGACCCGAGCCGGGGCGCCGTCCGTCGTTCGCGTTCACGAGCCGGCCACCGGGGTCGTGCCCTGCAGTCCCCGCCACCAGTCGGCGGCGTTCATGGGGCCCTTGCCCGCGGGCTGCAGCCGGGTGACGGCCAGCGGCAAGGTGGCCGTCCCGATCAGGACCTCTGCTCGCGTGCCCGCCATGGCACCCGGTCGCAGGTCCTCCGCCTCGGCACCGGCGGGTCGCGCCTCGAGGATCTTCAGCCGCTGACCGTCGATCGTCGTGTGCGCTCCCGGCTCCGGCGTGACTCCGCGGAACCGGGCGTACACGGCGTCGAACGGCTCGCGGAAGTCGAGGAGACCGTCCTCGAGCGTCAGCTTGCCGGCGAACGTCGGCTCGCCCTCCTGCGGGACGGCGCGGGCACTGCCGTCCGCGATCGCGGCGACCACATCGGCGGTGAGAGCGGCACCGTCGAGAGCCAGAGCTTCCAGCGCCTCCCCCGCCGTGGCGGTCGCCGGGAGCTCGACGGCGCGCATCGCGAACACGTCGCCGGCGTCGAGCTCGGCGACGAGCTGGAAGACGCTCGCGCCGAGGACGGCATCTCCCGCGATCAGAGCCCGCTGCACCGGCGCGGCGCCGCGCCAGGCCGGCAGGAGCGAGAAGTGCAGGTTGATCCACCCGGCATCCGGCGCCGACAGGAGCGGCTCGCGCACGAGTCCGCCGTACGCGACGATCACGCCGAGCTCCGGGCGGAGGGCCGAGATCTCGGTGGTCACCGCCTCGTCCAACCGGGCAGCGTGGATGACCGGCAGGCCGAGTTCAACCGCAGCCTGAGCGACCGGCGACGGGGTCAGCACACGCTTGCGCCCGAGGGGGGCGTCGGGGCGCGTCACCACGGCGACGATGTCGTGCTCGGCGGCGAGGCGTCGCAGAGTGGGGACCGCGGCGGCGGGAGTGCCGGCGAAGACGAGGCGCATGAAGGTTCTCCGGAAGGGTCAGAGTTCTGGATCGAGGATATCGAGGCGGACCGCGAGCGTGCTGCGGGCGGCCTTGGTCCGGCCTCGGCGTCCGCTCACCGCCTCCGCCACGACGGCAGCACGGAGGGTGGTCGCGACGCGGCTCCCCGCGCCGTAGTCGAAGCGCACGAGCGCCCGGACCCGGGGCGGGACGTCATCCGATTCGACGGGGACGGGACCGAGCACCGCGTCGGAGGGCAGGGAGAGTTCGGACAGGGCTTCCAGAGCGCGCGCCACGGCGGCGGACGAGCCTTCCACGAGCGCGACGCGGGCGGTCGGCGGCATGTGCAGCGGCGCGCGCTGCTCCAGCTCGGTGCGCGCGTAGGCGGGGTGGTTCCACGTGGCGAGGGCTCTGGCGACGGCGCCGTCGACCCCGACGAGGTGGACGGGGGCGCCCGGCGCGGCGAGGGCGGCGGCGTTCGACCACCACCGCAGACACGCTTCGCCGATGCGCAGATCCGGCGCCTGCAGCATCCGCGGGCCGTCCAGTAGGACGACGGCCCGGTAGCCGCCCTCCGCGAGGGGCTCGGCGCCGCGCGTCGCGACCACGAGGGCCGGGCGCGCGTCGACGCGCTCCACCGGATGGCTGCCGTCGGCGACGATGACGCGGACGCCGGGGAAGGCTCGTCCGAGCTCGTCGGCGGTCCGCTCGCTGCCGGATGAGGCGAGCCGGAGACGGGTCGAGGAGCACGCCGGGCAGGTCCACGCCCTGGCACCACGCCCGCACCACCCGCACACCGGGACCGCGCCACGATGGCGGGCGCCGAGAGGACCGCCGCAATGAGGGCATCGGGCGGGAGCCCGGCAGTCGGCGCAGACGAGGGACGGCGCGAAGCCGGGCCGCGAGACCTGGATGAGCACCGGCCCTTCCGCGGCCGCACTCCGGGCGGCGAGGAAGGCCGACGACGGCATGCGCTGGGGCGTCGGCTGCTCCATCTCCTGCGGTGTGCTCAGCACCACACGCGGGAGCACGCGACGGGTCGCGCGGACATCCCGCAGCCAGCCGTGCACGACGAGCCGCTCGATCTCGGTCGTCCGCGTGTGACCGGCGAAGAGCAGGGCCGAGCCCTCCGCCTCCTGCC